>JAHDVH010000002.1:0-315626 GCA_023382385.1 bacterium
CATGGCTCAGTCCCGCAAATGCCATCAGCCCTACGGCCAAAAACAGTGCTTTGAAATTTCTCATGTTCGCTCACTCCTTAACTATATATAGCTTGCTACTCGGTGTCACTTCCACAGGTTCACTTGTTAGGTGAACTGTAGTAAGTATACGCACCACAGCAGGGATAAGTCAACGGCGAAGAGGTGTGAAACGAAATTCGCAGTGAGGGTCAGTTACTATGAAAAAGAAGCGTAAGTTATGGAATAGATTGGGATAAGCAGCGCAAGACCCCCCTTCTGAAGTCCAATCAACGCCACCACTGAGGCACAGATGCCTCCTCGGAGGTCATGAGTGTCCCCCGAAGCGTAACTTCAAGGGGTCGCGAAGACCATGGGACTTCTTTCCTAAGCCACCGAGAGAGCCCCCCGGATGGCTTCAAGCAAGTCCTTTCGGTCGAACGGCTTAGACAAAGTGCTAACCGCGCCGATTAACTTTGCCATGCTCAAGTAGTCAGAGGGACCAATCCTTCCTCCACCCGAGATTGCAATGATCCGGCTTTCGGGGTATTCAGCACGTAAACGTCGGATCGTCTCGATACCTTCCTGCTCGGGCATAATGATATCGGTAATCACAAGGTCGGCGGGAGCCGCTTCAAAGCGTCTCATGCACTCCAATCCGTTTGAAGCAACATCAACCTCATAGCCCTCACGTTCCAGCATGCTGCGAAGCATCTGCCTGATGTTCGGGTCGTCATCCACTACAAGAATTCGCGCCATTAAGTCACCTCACTTTTGATTTCACAGATAGCGCCTTGCGCACAGCAGCAGCAAGCTCTGTAGCTCCGACAGGTTTCGACACGAAACCTGCGAAGCAATCTTTAGACAGTGCGTCCGGCAATCCCCCAGAGGCAAGCAAAACAACGGGGATTGCATTGTCAAAATCATGCGTAGCTCGAGCTACATCTTCTCCAGAAAGAATCGGCATCATGTCGTCAACAATGACAACATCAACCGCTATAGGGGCAATTTGAAGCTGCACAAGTGCTTCAACAGGGTCGTTACAGGCTGTAACTTGATACCCAAGAGATTCCAGCATCTGTTTGCCAAGGAGCGCGATCGTCTCGTCATCATCACACAAAAGGATATGCTCATCGCCAGCAATATGCTCGATTCGGGGCTGCTCAAGCAGTCCTGCTGCGGATTCGACGATCGGCAGCCAGACAGTGACTCTCGTCCCCTTGCCAGGCTTCGACTCAACATGAATCGCCCCTCGATGCGAGGTCACGATACCGTGAACCACAGACAATCCAAGTCCCGTTCCTTCACCAACCTCCTTGGTCGTGAAAAAAGGCTCGAATATCTTAGAAACAGTGTGTTCATCCATCCCCAATCCACTGTCTGTCACGCTCAAGCAGGCATACCTGCCAGAGGCGATCTCCGAAGGACATCCGATACCACCTGACTGCAATGTTACCTCCGAGAGCTCCACTTCAACGACTCCTCCGCTCCGACCCAGCGCCTGATACGCATTCGTGCAGAGGTTCATGACAACCTGATGAATCTGCGTCGCATCCGAAAGTACGTCGCCTACCGCCTTGATGTCATGAATCAGCTCGACGTTCGCGGGGAGCGAGGAACGGAGCAACTTAAGAGCCTCTTTAACCAAGTATTCAATCTTCAGCGGCACATAAGCCTGCTCATCTCGCCGACTGAATGCAAGAATCTGCTGGACAAGCCCCTTCGCGCGGTAAGCAGCCTTGACAACTTGCTCGATGTCCTGCCTTATTGGTGCACCCTCGGGCAATTCACAGGCTATCATGTCGGCATAACCGAGGATTGGAGTTAATATATTGTTGAAGTCATGGGCGATCCCGCCGGCAAGAGTCCCAATGGTTTCCATGCGCTGCGCATGGCGAAGCTGATTCTGCAGGCTTTCGTGCTCTGCCTCCACTTTGAGACGCTCGCTCACATCTACGCCAATTGACACGATGACGCGCCGATCATGCCACTCCATGAACTGAAGCGTCGTTTCAAATGGATAGTGATCTCCATTTTTACAAATGTGCTCGCACCTACGACTAACCACATCGACCACCCCGCTTTGAAGCTCGCTCACGATCTCGAAGAACTGCTCCTGCGCCCAGGGAGCGAGGAGGTGCTGCGCGGGCAAAGATTGAAGTTCAGCGCGAGAGTAGCCCGTCCTCGTGCTGGCGCGTTGGTTTGCCTCAATAATTTGCAGTGTAGTCGGATCAATAATGTAGACTTCATTCAAAGCATTGTCGAGAATCCTGCCAAGCTGTGTTGCACGAGCCTCAAGGCGTTTCCTTGCTGTAATATTCGTCGAGAAGCCAGAACACCTAAGAGGTGTCCCGTCATCATTCCACTCGACAATTTTCCCGCGCGTGTAGATCCAGAGCGTGTTGCCTCTTGCTGTCCGCAACAGGATCTCCAGCTCAATTGCCGGCACACGGCCAGCTGCATGCTCAATGAAAGCATCACGATAGGCCTGCATAGATTCAGGAGCAACATGTGAGTTCAAGAAGCTCTCGTGGTAGACGAACTGCTCAGGTTCATATTCCAGCCACTGCACGAATCTTGGGCTGCAATAGCAGTCGCCCGATACGCAATTCAGGTCCCAGAATGCATCGTTGGATCCTTCGATTGCGATTGCCAGCCTTTGCTCAGTTGCCATGCGTCGCTGTTCACTTCGCACGCGTTCGGTTATATCAAGAGTTGTCCCAAAAATCTTTTCGAGGGACCCATCTGCCCTTCGGCTCGCTTTGCCGCGACTAAGCAGGTATCTAATCTCGCCATTGTCACGAAGTATTCGATACTCCAACTCGACCTCGTTCATCCCTTCGAACACCTTTGAATGTGCCTCTGTGAAGGTGTGCCTGTCATCCGAATGAACGAAGCTCAGAAATGTCTCAAATGTCAACGGCAATGCAAGCCCTGGACGAGCGATCATGCGGAGCTTCTCGTCACTCATTTCCAAGTGATCGGTGTCAACATACCATTCAAAAAAGCCAAGTCCCGCAATCTGCTGCGCTTCCTTAAGCTTTTCCTTGCTTTCCCTAAGCGCTTGTTCCTGTGCGGTACGTTCACTAATGTCACGCACGATCCCCGCGAAATGCGGGTGTTCCCCTGCGTCAATTGCCGTGACAGTTAACTCAATGGGAAACTCGGAACCATCCTTGCGTCGCGCACTGAAGTGTACTACTTTGTTTAGAATCTGTCCATTACCCGTCTGCAAGTAGTTTTGCAAGCCGCGACGATGACTTTCGCGAAATCCCGCTGGAATGATGAGGTTATGCAGGAATTCCCCAACGGCTTCGGCTTTCGTAAATCCGAAGATTGCCTCTGCTTGAGGATTCCACTCTGTGACAAATCCCTGACTATCCATGGCAACTACCGCATCAAGCGACGAGTCCACAATCTGGCGTGCAAGTGTCTTTGACCGCAGGAGCTCGGTTTCCGCCTCAACTTCCGCGGTTATCACTTCGGTCAACATGATGATTCCACCGACTTCACCAGCTGCGGCATACCATGGTCTAATCTCCCAGCGCACCCAGTCAGTCGAGCCATCCGCTCTGGGGAAAGCATCCTTCGCACTTGAGGCAGTATCACCGCGCAGGCATCGCCAATGGATCTCCTTCCACCGCTCGGGAATCTCAGGAAAGACTTCATAATGCGATTTGCCAATGATTGAACTTTCCTCAAGTCTGTAAGCCTGATACCATCGTTTACTGACCACGAGATACCGCATGTCCCGATCGAACATTGCCATCGGCGCCGGAGAATACTCGACAAAAGTCCTTAGTTGTTCCTCGCGCTCGCGAAGTGAGTTTTCAATTTCTCTACGATAAGTAATGTCTTTGCAGCTCACGAAAAGCGTCAAGTCGGGCAACTGCACAGCGCACCAAGTCATCCAGCGATATTCGCCGTCACGATGTATCAGTCTAATTTCTCTTTCGCTTGGAAGCTGACTAGACGCATGTTCGCAAAAGGTTAACGACACTTCGTGCCGGTCATCAGGGCACACCAGTTCGAATATATCTTCGCCGATGATACGACTTGTGTTATGGCCGAGGATCCGTGTTAAGGCCTCATTGCAACGCAGAACCCTGCCTTCACGGTTCAATATCAGAAGCACATCGGAGGATAGTTGAAAGTACTGTTTTAGCTCCTCGTCTTTCTGTACCAGGTCTGTAACGTCCAACGCAACACCGATCGCACCGACAAGAGTGCCGCCTTGGCTATAAGATGGTTCCACATAGGCATTAAATTCAAGCCCGCGAGCTCTGAGTCTGAAAGCCAACGGGTTACCGGAGTTCAAGCGTTCAAGAACTTGATCAGGAGTTCTCTCAAGATACTCAAGCATATCGCACAGTCTATGGCCTACAAGGTCATCCGCGGAACAATCCAACCTTCGCAGAGCGGCTCCGGACACGTAGTTGATTTCGCCACACAGGTTCTGGGTCCAGATTAACGCGGGCATGCGCTCTGTGAGTATGCGAAGTCGCGCTTCATGTTCCTGCAGTTCTGCTTGTGCTTGCCGTCGCTCGAGTGCTCGACCGATTGATCCGGAGACAATTGAGAGCAGTTTTAGATCGGCTTCGGTGTACTCTTTGGGATTGGTGTAAGATTGCAGAACAAAGACACCGGTCACTTCGCTACGGACGCGAAGTGGCACACCGAGCCAGCAGGCTGCACGATGACCAATAGATCTAATGCCAATGTCGTGCGCGAATTGCTCACGATTTGAGTCGTTGAGTAAGCAAGGTTCACCTGTTTTGCGCACATGATCCGTCAGCCCGCCTGCAAGATCAAGTGACTCGTCCGAGCGCTCACCACCGGCGTGAATGTCGCGCGCGATGGCTTTTCTGTAGCAATTTGTGTTCGAGTCATAGAGGGCGACGTAGAAGTTGGAAACGTCAACAACACGCTCAAGTTGTCCAGAGACGATCGTGATTAGGTCTTCAAAAGAAGTCTCATGCGAGGCAGCAACAGCGATAGTATTGAGCACATCACGCGTGATTTCCTTGCGGTGTGCCTCGGTCACGTCACGTGCACTACAGACTACCGCTGCAGGAGTGCCGATGCGGCCTGAAGAAGAAAGCAGAACTTCCCAGTAGCTAATCCTGCGGTTTGGCAATCGCGCCTTGAAGATTGAAACTGCGCTTCCGGCAGTTGTGTCATTGAAATCTGCAAGAAATCTCTTCCAACGCGATCTGTCTTTCTTATCGATTAGTGCCTCCGCCTGGACTCCAATCAGCCGCTTCAATTGACCGAGGCCTCGATTGATCTCGGTTATCTTACCATCACTGTCAAGCAGGACTTCCAGATCCGCCCCGCTCACAATTCTGGACGTCCACACTTTGGAAGAGCCGGTTTCTGCTTGCTGACGTGCTTTGCGAACAGCGACTGCTGAAGCGAGAATGATGGATAAAGCAGTTGCGAGACCGAACCATGCGGGCCAGTAGCCCGCAACAATTTCATTTAATGACTCTTCGGCATGGGAAGATTCGGCCCAAAGCAATAGGATGGAAAGCGAGGTGTACGGGGGCATGTGACGCTTGAAAACGGTGCACATTGATCGAAGAACTCGTTTCGCTAAACTCATTAAGAAGATGTCTCTCGAGCAGCTAATTGCTATAGCATTTATCATTGAAGTGAAAGCTCCTCCCCGCTGAATGACAGGATTCTCTCCTTACAGCGCGCATTCCATGCCCGATAACGCAGATGGGGCAACTATCGAGGCACCAATGAGCGCTCAAACGCCTTTGCGCGGGAATGCGCCTCGTTATTCTTACCGCCTGCGACCGTGATTTCAAACAGGATATGACAAAATACTGAAATATATAAGGTTATGCTGTGACTGGGAAATTTCTCGTACTTGCTCGCTTGAATCGTAGCGCTTGCTTTCAGCCGGTTTCAGATGCAAATTGTAGTCTGTTACTTGGCGAGAGGATATTACGTCGTGCGTGGTATGAGGTGACTTGGGGTGTTTCATGATGAAGCTAAGAATCTGTAACTGGCCTGCGGCCGCTATCGTTTTGCTGTTCTTCGCGTGCAAGTTCGCTGTAGCCGACTCCACGTTTGTTGCGGCCGGAAACGTCAGCGGCATATGGGACGCGGCGGGCAGCCCGTATGTCGTCCAAGGGAATTTGATCGTCCAGGCTTTGGACAGTCTCGAAATCGGCAACGGTGTCACGGTCCACTTTGAAGGACCATACGAATTGCGCGTCTTAGGCTACGTCGCGATTCAGGGACTCGCCGGCGACTCTGTACGGTTCACAACTGACACGCTTACAAATCCTGCAAAGTGGCGCGGTTTGAGCTTTATCAACGCAAATGACTCAAGCTACATAGAATACGCAATCTTCGAAAATGCCTTGGCGAACGGAGCAACGGCCTCCGACAGCCTTGGCGGTGCCATTTTCGCAGGCAGCGGCTCCATGGTCCGGATTGAGAACTCTACCTTTCGTTTCAACAGAAGCTCCGGTGAAGGCGGAGCTGTCTATTTCGCCAACTCAACGCTCCTGATGGACTCCTGTTTTTTCCAGAACAACCTATCGGACAGAGACGGTGGAGCTCTATTCATTCGCAGTTCTGCTGCCAGCATCGTGACACAGACCGTTTTTCAACGTAATAGAGCAGCACGCAGCGGAGGGGGGTTGTTTGTCAGAGGCGGCACCCCACAATTCACAAGCTGTGTATTTGACAGTAATTTGACCGGAGTCAACGGAACCGTACAGCTTCAACTATCAGAAGCTCGCTTTGACAGTTGCCTGTTAACCAACAACATTGCGAATTTGCACGGTGGCGGGTTTTCCTGCGAACAATCCAGCCCACGAATCTACGACTGTGTGATCCAGAATAACTCGACAAACTCTTTCGACGGAGGCGGAGTGTATCTTTGGGAGTCGTCTCCTCATATGCTACGCTGCCAAGTCCTGGGTAATTCTTCAGCAGATGATGGCGGAGGAATACACAGCTATCGCGAGCAATCAAACGGACTTTTCGAACAGTGCGAGATTCGAGGAAACTCGGCAGCTGGCGAAGGGGCCGGCGTATGGGTGACGTTGGACGGTGCCCCATCATTCGTCGACTGCATAATCAGTCAGAATACTGCTGGAACACATGGGGGTGGCGTGTTCCTGAGAAATAACGCTCGTCCATCATTCGTCAATTGCAACATTGACAGCAATCTGGCGCATGGGGACGGTGGAGGAATCTCCATTCGTCAATCGCTCCCCGTACTGGTCGAATGCTCATTCCGTCAGAACACTGCATACGAGAGTGGCGGAGGGGTACAGCTTTGGGAAGCGGCCGATGCAGTGCTTGACGGTTGTGTGATCTCCAACAATTCGGCAAGTCTGCCGGGCGGAGGAATCGCTGCCAATCAGAGCAAGCTGACAGCAACGAATTGTATCGTGGTGCGAAACAACGCTGCTTCGGGTGCGGGCGGAGTAGCTGTTCAAGTCGCAGCCAACGTCAACATTGCTCATGCAACCATTGCCGCAAACAGTGGGCGCGGCGTATCTGTTGAGTCCGGACTTGCGAATATTGAAAATAGTATCATCGCTCACTCCGGCGCGGAGGCCGTGTACTTTTCAGCCGCCGCAAACTCGCGTATAACCTATTCAACGATTTCAGGGATGATTGAGTTTGCCAGTGGCAATTCGGATCAGGGTCCTGCATGGATCGGAGTTCCAGTAGCGGTCAATGGCAACGGCGACTCCTGTGACACGTATTTCAACGTGTTCAGCGATCCGATGTTCACAGACACTACTGGAGGAGATTGGTCATTGTCAACCGGAAGCGCTGCGGTGGGTTCCGGGAACTGGCTATCCGTCACGACGGATCAGATAGGCAATGATAGGCCTTTTCCCGCAGGAACACTTCCTGATATGGGGGCATTGGAGAGTGAACTGGGACAGGCGCCGACAGGATTGTTTGGAACTCTGTCAGGGATGATTGGGCCAGGCGAAGTGAAGGTCGTGGCAGATGTCCTTGTCGACTATCTGGATACCTTGAGGATTGCCGCAGGAACAAATATCACGTTTTGCGGACCGAGCGGCCTGCTCGTACTCGGCGAGCTACATGCACGTGGCTCACTGACGGATTCGATTCGATTCACCACGGATACTCTAACCAATCCCGGGAGATGGCAAGGTATTCGATTTGAAGGGAACTCGTCTGCAAGTGTATTGGAGTATACGGAAGTATCTGATGCCTCGGCGATAGTTCTGGGAAGACGGCAGGAAGGTGGGGGACTACGAATTGCGGGGGTTTCTCCTACAGTTTCAAGAAGTCTGTTTGCCCGTCTTTCCGCACTGCGCGGAGGCGGAGTGTATTGTACCGGTACTTCAACACCGAGTTTCACTGCCTGCAACTTCGTTTCTTGCAAAGCAGACTCCGGTGGTGTTTTCTACGTCAAGAGCGGTGCGGCACCAGTATTAGATAGGTGCAATTTGTCAGGTGGATACGCACGTGCTGGTGGTGGATATCTTGGTGAAGGGTCAAGTGGTTCGATCCGAAACTCCCGCATTGAGGGCAATGCCGCTATTACCGCAGGTGCAGGGATATTTCTCACCACCTCGTCTACGATTCTCGAAAACAACCTATTGCTGAGCAACTCTTCCGCTGGTGACGGTGGCGCGATCTGGCTCTCGGGTTCTTCAGCCCAAGTAAAATTCTGTTCGATTGCAGGAAATTCCGCGACAAACGGAGCGGGTGTTTATATCCGGTTTGGCACTCCTCAGATTAACAATAGCATCATCGCCGACAACATTGGGGGTGGCATCTACTTCTACGTGGCCTCCCTTTCATCGGTGCGCTACAATTGCGTCGCGTCAAACAGCGGGGGGAATTTCGTGCTGTTTGCCAATTCTCCCACGCAAGGACCTGCGGGGATTGGGATACTGGACAGCGTGAATGCAAATGGTGATCCATGCGATCGTCACTACAATCACATCCAGAATCCCGAGTGGGTGGCAGGTACCGGACACAACTACTATCTCTCGCAGATTGCTGCGGGGGATTTGGTTAACTCGCCCTGCGTGAATGCCGGCGATCCTGCCGTGTTCCCGCCTGCCGGTACAACAAGGACGGACTATCTGAGTGACATCAACGCACCGGATCAGGGTTATCATGGACCTCAACTGCTGGGCTTCGCTCCCGCAATAAACAACCTGGCTATTCAATGTGTTGGGGATAGCATTCATCTGTATTGGAGCTATGAAAATTCAGGGATATTCTACATTAAGACTGATTCGAGCTCTTCGGGTGCATTCCTCACAACAATCGCCGTCACTGCCGATACGACCGTTACCCTTCCGTACGCCGCACCCATTCATCCGACCCGGGCATTCTTTAGAATCGTTGCGGAATCCGCAGAGTAGCAATGTTTCATGCAACGATCAACCAGCCCTCAGAACCTCTTAATCGCATGTCTCAAAATCACTGTCGCGCTTAGCAACTCTTTGGACACATTTATGCTAAGTCACTTCACCCTCAATATAAAGCAAGATGACTCCATCTTGGCTCGGTGTTTTCGATAACTTAGGACGGAATATGATGACACGTCTGTTACATTCACTACTATTGACATTATTGTGTTGCTTAATAACACAGTACTCGACCTATGCAAAGCAGCCGCTGAAGAATATGCTCACCTCGCGGCTCGCAGAAATTGAGATCAAGTCACCCCTGGACGCTCAAGCTATTCAAGATGCGGGCGGAATATTTGATCACTATCGGGGGTCCAAAGCGCACGTCTATCTGCTTCAAGAGGACTTTGACATTCTCAGGGCACGCGGCTTTAACGTGCAGTGGTTGCAGGAAGTGCGTGAAGAGCACTCACCTCTGGACGAGTACCACGAGAATGCAGACATCGAGGCACACTTTGTCGCTTGGGCGGCAGCTTATCCATCTCTCTTCACATATCAGAGCATAGGCAACTCCGTTCAGGGAAGACCGCTGTGGTTCGCGAAAATCTCAGATAACGTGACTGACGACGAGCCTGAGATTGAGGTGAAGTACATTGCTGCGATGCATGGTGATGAGTTGGCAGGACTCGAAAACTGCCTACGCCTGATCGATACTCTTTTGACCGGTTACGGCGTTGACCCCGTATTGACCGGACTGGTGAACGATTTTGAAGTTTGGATAATGCCGTTGATGAATCCCGATGGTCGGGATGCCGGAACTCTGGGTCAACGCTGGAATGCCAATGGCATCGACCTCAACCGAGATTTTCCTGACCGAGTCGATGACTCGACAAATACGACAGCGGGAAGACAGATTGAGACAGCTCATGTTATGAACTTCAGTGCGACTCGAACTTTTGTAATCTCGGCAAATTTCCACGGCGGGGCAGTCGTTGCGAACTATCCTTGGGACAGCAATTACAGTGGTTCGGACGTTTTTTCCCCAACACCCGAGAACACTTTGTTTCACCACATCTCGCTGGTGTATTCGCAATCGAACAATACAATGTACAATAACAGCGCCTTCCCCCCAGACGGAACAACCAACGGTGCCGATTGGTACCAGGTTCGTGGCGGGATGCAGGACTGGAATTATGTGTGGATGGGCTGCAAAGAAGTTACGATGGAGATCTCGAACACAAAGTCAGGTCCGGAAAGCGCGTTAGATAGTTTATGGCGAGAGAATCGCCAGAGTATGATAAACTACTTGCTCACCGCCCGTGAAGGGGTTCGCGGATTTGTCACCGACGCCGAATCTGGAAATCCTGTGCGCGCACGAGTCATGCTTGCAAACATCCCCTATGTGACGTACAGCAGTGCGCTTCATGGTGAGTATTTCCGTATGCTGCAGTCCGGCGTCTATTCATTGACGTTTTCAGCACCCGGTTATGAGAGCCAAACAGTAAACGGGGTGAATGTTGTGAACGGAACACCGACAATTCTGAACATCCAGTTGAATCCGCTTCCGCGTCCTGAGATAGCTCTCCTGCCCGCCAGTGTGGAGCAGGCTATGCCGAGCTGCAGCGTCACAGATCTTGAACTTGCAGTGCAGAACACGGGCGAGATCACATTGAATTGGGATTCGCAAGAGCTCGGCTTTAGCGCAACAAACTACGGTGCGGGAGATGGCGGACCGCGTTGGATTGACAGCCGTGCGCCAGGAGGGCCAGCCTACTCCTGGGTAGATATCAGTGCAATCGGCACCGCTGTTTCGTTTACGCTGGATGATCAGAATCTCGGCCCTTACGCGATCGGTTTCACTTTCCCGTTTTACGGAATGAACTACACGCAGTTTCGAGTCTCTGCCAATGGCTGGCTGTCCTTCACTTCCACCGCGACGGGAGCGACTTCCTATAACAACACTGCTCTTCCAAGCAATTCCGCTCCTGAGAATATCCTTGCAGTTTGGTGGGATGACCTAAGTCCGCAGCGTGCCGGAACGAACGTGAGACGCTGGACCAACAACTTAGATAGCCTTGTCGTATCATTTCAGAACATCCAGAGCTATGCGAACAACGGGCTATACAACTTCGAGATAATACTGACTGCGGACGGCGGAATAACCTACCTGTATGGAAACATGGGTACGAACCGCCTAAACTCGTCAACAATTGGATTGCAGAATAACGATCGTACTCGTGGCGTTACGGTTTTGAATAATTCGGTCTATATCTCGAATGATATGGCCATCAAGTTTTGTCCCGGTGTCGCCGTGCAAACCATCCCACCAGCCGGATCAGTGGCCCCGGGGCAACAGCAACTTGTAACACTCCGACTGTCATCATGCTGCCTTCCAGACGGGATCAGCCTTTCCAGATTGAGATTTACCTCAGACGATCCCACGCGTCCAACGGTTGACTTGCCCATCACGATTGACTCTGGGAACTTTCTCGCGCCATCGCCGGTTATCGATTTGACGATTGTCGTGACGGAAACGGGTGCAGAACTGCGCTGGACCACTGCCGAGAATGCGAATTCTTACTCCATCTGGAGCAGCACCGTGTGGCCTCCGGAGATAGGGAATTCCGTCCTTCTTGGCACAACAACCGGAACTTCATTTGCCGTCTCGACGGATCTTCCCGGAACGGAGTACTTCATAGTTGTTTCGGAGCGATAGGTTGTAGAAAGGTGGCGAGATTGGCTGAACAGCTGATGCGCAAGACAACTTTTCCGCCGGATTCACTGGACAATACAGACCGACTAAAGCTACTAATTCTAATTTGGAGACCAACGGCTCTTGCTGACGATGATTGAGAACCGCATTGCTGAACTTACGCGGCCTTCCAAGGAGTTTCCGCGGCGCTTTCTGGCACGCGGACTGACCGTGGAAGCGTGGGATGATGTATCCAAGTATTACAATGAATTGGAGAAGCGCGAACTGGATTCGGCGTCCGATGTCGAAGCGTGGATTGCGGACGGCAGCGAACTTTCCGCTTTTCTTTCTGAAGAGTCATCACGGCGTTACATTGCCATGACCTGTGCAACGGAAGACGAGTCAGCAGAACAAGCGTACATGCGGTTTGTCGAGGAAATTGCGCCGCGGATGAAAGAAGCGCAGGATCGCTTGAATCGCAAACTGGTGCAAAGTCCCTGGGCATCTGCCCTTCCGGCAAAGTATGAAGTGTACTTGCGATCCAGCAGGAATGCTGTTGAGCTGTTTCGAGAAGAAAATGTGCCAATCGAGACGGAGATCGAGAAGCTCTCGCAGCAGTATCAAAAAGTATTCGGATCGATGACCGTGCAGTGGCAAGGGAATGAGATTACGATTCCCCGCGCACTTGCTCTGCTGGAGGAGACTGATCGCGGCGTGCGGGAGCAAGCCTACAGGCTTGTCGCAGAGCGGCGGTTGAAGGATAGGGATGTGCTGGAAGACATCTTTGACGAAATGGTCGCCAAACGTCACGAGATCGCGCTGAACGCAGGATTCGAAAACTATCGCGACTATAAGTTCCGCGAATACGAACGGTTTGACTATACTCCTCAGGACTGTGCTTCGTACCACGCCGCAGTGGCTGATCTTGTTGTTCCGGTAATGCGTGAAGCTGCCGACGATCGAAAGAGAGCTTTAAAAGTCGAAACCTTGCGACCATGGGACATGGAGTGTGATCCCTTTGGTCGGGAGCCGCTGCATCCTTTCGGGAATGCGAACGAACTGATTTCCGGTTGCTCTCGGATTTTTCACCGATTAGATGAAGATCTGGGGAACAGTTTTGATAAGATGAATGAACTTGGCCTGCTGGATCTATCAAGCCGAAAAGGTAAAGCTCCCGGCGGATATCAGAGCGACCTTGCAGAGGTCCGGTTGCCCTTCATTTTTATGAACGCTGTCGGTACGAACGATGATGTGTTCACTCTTCTTCATGAGGGTGGACACGCTTTTCACAACTTTGCAGTGCGTGATGAACCTTTGCATGCTTATCGGCACGCACCAATGGAGTTTAGTGAGGTTGCGTCGATGAGCATGGAGCTGCTTGCGATGCCGATGCTCGACGAATTCTACGCAGTGCCCGATCAGGCGCGCACAATTCGCCATGAGCTACAGGGAAAGATCGCACTGCTTGCGTGGATTGCGACGATCGATGCTTTTCAGCATTGGGTCTACACGCATCCCAGACACTCTCGTGAAGAACGGAAGATGCATTGGCGCGGATTGGTGGAGCGTTTTGGCTCCGGAGCGGATCACAGTGGTTTTGAGGACGCTCGCGACTATCGCTGGCACGCCCAATTGCATATCTTCGAAGTCCCATTCTACTACATAGAGTACGGCATCGCCCAACTTGGCGCATTTCAGATCTGGAGTCTGGCTCGGAAGAATCCTGCTGAGGCGTTGCGAAATTATAAGCATGGCCTATCTCTTGGGGGTTCACGGCCATTGCCGAAGCTGTATCAGGCAGCGGGCATTAAGCTGGACTTCTCATCAGAGATGATTGCACCGCTTATGGCAGAGGTTCGTGATGAAATGGCGAAGCAAGGCAGGCTCGAATCGATGTAGCGGCGATTGCTGCTAAGGGAATGTTCCCGGATCAGAGTGAGAACAGCCCGCATAGGCGCGGGCTGTTCTATTCCAAACCAATTTGTTATGCAGCTTTTGCACCGCTCCACCAGGAAACGAAACCTCGCAAACCTTCAATAAGTGGAACCTGTGGAGTGAAGCCAAGCGCGCGTAGTTTAGACACATTTGCCTGCTCGCACTCGGCCTCGCTATAGGGCATTTCAGCCGGGAACTGCGGCAGTGATTGTTCAGTTAAATTACATAGATGCGTTGCAATCTCTTGCATGCTCAAGCTTTGCCCCGATGCAATATTTATTGCACCCTCCACGTGACCGCTCAGAATGCAATGGACTGCAAACAGAACGTCCCCCGCATGAATCAGATCGCGACGGGCTGTCGCCGGATAGTCAGCAATGATCGCACGGGATTTTGGTCCAAGGATTTTCATAACTAAATCGTAGACGGGATTACACCGGAGACCTGGTCCGTAAGCTGAGAAGACACGCAACGTGTTCAGCTTCAATTCGTGTGCATTCGCAAATTCCGCTGCGACTTCTTCTGCTATGGCATGGAACCGACCTTCACGCGATACCGGCGCAAGTTCTCTTTCCTCACTCGCATCCTCTTCGCACTGCCCATATACGGCGGCCGAGGATAGGAGAATAAGTTTCGCGGTCGGAGTATGGCGGCGCACAGCTTCACAGAGCGCTACTGTCTTATCCACAATACGATTGTAGATTGCGATTGGCGAACGCGAGATACTGTTTTGAGCCGGCTCTGCGGAAGCATGCAGTACCACATCAGGAGAGAACAAAGCCATAGCTTCAGCGAAGCGATGGTCTATAAGCGAAAGGTTGAAGGCTGGCAGAGTCTGTTTGAGCGCGAAGTAGCTATCTTCCTGAACGACTTGAACGGCCACTTCGTACCCGTTATCGCGAAGACCCAAGGCGAGGTATTTCGCGAGTGAGTTTTCCGCTCCGGTTACCAGCAAACGTTTTCGCTTCGTGCCGTCCGGCAAGGGTTTCAGACTGCGTGGTTGTTGAGCAGCACTGGATTTAAATGTGATCATTGGGTTTTCTTGTATGCTGTTGATGTACTCTCGGCAATTGGTGGGGTGTCAGGTGCATCAAAATCTCGACTCATGTCTTGCCACACCGCCAGCGCCTCTTCCCATGGGAAATAGCGCTCTCCAAAGTGCTCAAAGACCCGTCGGATGCGATCGAGATCCTGCAATGCCGCTACCTGCCACGAAATGGACGAATGATTCGCAGCGGCTTGAAGCGTTTCCACTTTGATGACATCCGTCCTCCGTAAGAGGTAGGTTTCAAGATGGTGTCGCGAACCTGGATGGGAATCCTCAATCCAGATCTTGCGCAGTGTTTCGATGCGAATCGCATCAACCTCGAGTCCGAGCGGAAATGTCGGAAAGGGAAGCCTGTTTGTTGCCCAATCCGCATCTGGGGAAGTCAGGAGCTTATCAACAACCCGATCAATCAGCTCGCCGTCTATGAGCGGACAGCTTGCGCGCAAGGGCACTACTACGTCGGCGCAGTAGGCAATCGCCGTTCGATAAACACGGTCGACCAAATCGAGCTCTGACCCTCGGAAGCAAAAGTGCCCGTTGGACACACAAAGGGTCTCGATCGCGTCATCCTCGCGTGAGTCGGGCAAAGCAACAACAAGGTCATGCAGGTATCGTGAGCGTGCGGCACGGGTAAGAACTTGCATGAGCATTGGTTTGCCGGAGAGCTCTCGCAAGACCTTGCCCGGAAGCCGCTCAGACCCCCTACGAGCTACCACAATTCCTAAGATTTTCATGATTTATCGCCTGATATTCATCAGAGTAGTCAACCGAGACTAAGTGGACGTGTCAAAACAGGCTTCAACACCGGATAACAAAGAGCAAGAATCACTCCAGCACTCCTCGAAGTTTGACCACGAGGGTGGCGGCCACTTGACCGGGAGGTTGGCAGGTGACGTTACGGCTCTTGCTAGCGATGGACGTGGAGTTGTCAAAACCAAGGAGCAGGTATTCTTCGCAAGAAGTGTGGTGCCTGGTGATAGGGTGGCCTTCAAGCCCGACCTTTCCTCCAAGCCGGCTTCAGCACTGGATGTAAAGGTCCTTAGACGGTCCGAGTACCGTGCCGTCCATCCTTGCCGACACGCAAAAGAGTGCCAAGCATCCGTCTGGGGAATTGTCAGCTACGAACGGCAATTAATAGAAAAACAAGATCTTGTGCGAAGAGTCATGCGAGGTGCCGTTGACCCTGCGGTCATACGAGAGATCGTGCCAAGTCCACTCCAGTGGGCTTATCGAAATCGAGTCGGCCTGCAGGTTTCAGCCAAGCCTCGCGGTGGATTCGATCTGGGCTACGCTTCCGGCGCGAGAGACTCTGCGATAGTCGGAATCTCATCCTGTCTCCTCGCGAGCGACACTATTTCGGAAGCGATAAAAAGAGTTGCAGAGTGTCTTGCCAGTGACAGAGCACTATCTCGCGATGCGCTTCCCCATCGGCTTTCGCTCTTCGAAACTGCCGCTGGTGCGGGCGGATTGGCGGTCTACAAGGGAAGACCCAAGGAGACAGATGTTCAGCTTTTCCTTGAGTTTGCACTTAGCTTTGAGTTAGCAGGGGGAATCTGGGCTGCAAATGGTAGTCAGGCGGGTTTGGTGGGAGAGCGAGGCATGTTTTGGAGAACAAAGGAGAGCCGATCCATGCTCGTTGAGTGGCTCGGCCACAAATTCGACGTCCATCCGGCAAGCTTCGCACAGGTTAATAACGGCTCAGCACAGTTCATCTTACAGCATTTGTTTGGCCATCGGCACGAGTTCCATTCATCACAAGTGTGGGACCTATATGGCGGCTACGGTGCTCTTGGATTTGCTTTGGCATTGGAGGGGGCAAAGTTGTGCGTCGTCGAGCAGAATTCGTGGTCAGAGAGCACCTTCAAGAAACTTCAAGAACTGAATCCTCTCGTCGAGGCTAAATTTATCAAGGGAGACGTCGCGCGGCTACTCTCCAAGTCCCAAGTCAAATTGGGGAAAGATGACCTCGTGATTTTAGACCCGCCTCGCTCCGGTTGCCATCCGGAAGTCCTCGAGGCAATTGTGAAGGCAAGGACCGATCGCATCCTCTACCTCTCGTGCAATCCGGCGCGGTTTGCTCGAGACCTGAAGATTCTGGCCGCTTCGGCGTATCAAGCCAAAGAGATTTTGCCAGTGGACTTCTTTCCGCAAACCCCTGAAATAGAGGTGCTTGCTTTAATCGAAAAGTGCTGAGGTATTGAATTATTGCCCAAAACCAACTATAATGGACATGATGCAGTCAGGATTCAATATGAGGGAGAGAAGCATGAACAAGCGATTAGTTACACTCATGGTGATGGCAGTGGCAATGGCAAACGCAGCCTGGGCGGGTACGAACATTGGATTAAGGGGCATTGGCGGGAGAGCAGGATTCGTCTTCCCGGATGGAGGTGACGGCACGATAACCTTGGGTGCCGTTGCGGACATGGGAACGTGGACCGATAACCTTCCTTGGGAATTCGCTTTGACATGGTGGAACAGCGGTGAAAAGCGCAGGTACTTTGGCGACAAGTACGACTTTAGCATCACGGACATCGCGCTGCGCAGCACGATTGCGTATCAGTTTGAACTTGACAAAGGGCTTTACCTCTACCCGGGAGCCGGACTTGGCGTGCACTTCATCAGTCTGAATCATGACTATCCCGGCGGCTATGACGACTCAGACACGGAGCTAAGCCTCATCATTCTCGGTGGCCTGCAGTTTCCCATTTCTGGAAAATGGCACGGACAAACAGAGCTTCAATTTGATTTGGGTGATGCAGAGCAGACCAATCTGCAGATCGACTTCATCTACTCACTGGGCAAATAGGACTCAAATGACGTGCAGGAGGAGCTTTGCGCTCACTATCGGATAAGATTGCGCACGCACGGACTTTGGGGGAGAGAGCTCAGGCTCTCTCCCCCATTCCGTTTCAAAACGTGGGACAACTGCTTGTCTCGCAGGTAGCGGTCCGTCCTGAGCAGCCTTACTTAATCTTCTATTCGGAAACCGGTGAGCGGAACGAATGGAGCTATCGGGAATTTGCTGGACGAGTATGGCAAACGGTTCGATTACTGCAAAGTTTTGGAATTACACGCGGCGACCGGATTGCAACGGTTTCGCACAATCATGCAGACACGGTCGTCCAGTATTTTGCAGCCTGGGCAATGGGCGTTGTGGCCGTACCGATCAACCTTGGGGAAACGGATGATCGCATCGCGTTCATCCTTGGCAATTCCGAAACGAAACTTGCCTTTGTGCGCGAATCCTATCTTGAGCGAATTGCTCACCTCAAGGAGAAGTTACCACAATTCCAAACGATTGTGCAGACTGGCGGCGCCGCTCAACCAGCGTATCCGCATTACTCAATAGAGAGTGTGAAATACTCTGCCGATGCGCTGGAGTTCCCCGATGTTGGCCTCGAAGATGAGGTATTAATTGTCTACACATCAGGGACGACAGGAAATCCTAAGGGTGTCGTGTTGGTTCAGCAGAATTTGTTGACGGACGCCCAAGGGATCAGTGACTGGCACGGACTGACTGCGCCCCAGAGAATGATGTGCATACTTCCCATTCATCACGTCAACGGCACAGTCGTCACGCTGATTACTCCCATGTATTACGGTGGCACGACTGTACTTAACCAGAAGTTCTCTACCCATCACTTTTTCGAACGGCTTGCCCGAGAGGACGTTCAAGTCGTCAGTGTTGTCCCGACAATCCTGCAGTTTCTCTTGCACGAACCGGCACTTGAGGGAAAGCAACCTTTTCTGCCTGATTTCCGTCATATTATATGCGGGGCGGGGCCCCTTACGGTCGAACTTGCAAGTGCCTTTGAAGACCGCTTCGGCCTCAGGATTGTACATGGTTACGGACTGTCTGAGACGACTTGTTACTCTTGTTTTCTTCCCATTGATTTGTCAGACGATGAGCACAAGAAGTGGATGCGAGGTTTTGGCTTTCCGTCAATCGGTGTGCCGATTCCACAGAACGAAATGGAAATCCATGACGAACAAGGTCGCCCGTTACCCCAGGACCACAAGGGAGAAATTGTGATTCGCGGGGTAAACGTGATGAAGCACTATTTCGCGAACCCGGAAGCAAATGAGAAGACTTTTGAATTTGGCTGGTTTCGTTCCGGGGACGAGGGGTTTTATAAGCTCGATGAACGAGGTCGAAAGTTTTTCTTCATCACCGGCCGGCTAAAGGAACTCATCATCCGCGGTGGTGTGAACATTTCACCTTTTGAGATTGACGAGATCCTCGCACAGATTCCCGGCGTTGAGAAGGCTATGGCCGTTGGCTTCGAGAATGACTGGTATGGCGAAGAGGTTGGAGCGTACGTATGCCTGCGTGCAGGAGCATCCGTCAGCGAGAGTGACATTCTCAAATTCTGTGCGGAGCGGCTTCAATCCGCAAAATGTCCAAAAGTAGTTGTTTTTGGCAAGGAATTCCCCGTAACATCAACGGGCAAATACCAGCGGAACAAGTGCAAACATCTATTTAGTGAGTACAAGTCAGTTCAGTTTCCAAGGAAAGACAAATAGATTGAGGCTCTCAATGAAGAAACTACTTGCTTCCATTCTGCTCGCAAGCTGTGCAATCGTATATGCTGATACACCACCTCCGACGATGTTGACGCAAGGGAAATACATTCCCGACATTGGAACGTTCCTGCAGATAGGTAATTGGAGTGCTGCGGGAAACAGCTGGGACGGGAAAGACGTTTATGTGACATCTTCCGCGTCCGGCGAATCCCAGGTGTACCGAATCTTGGAGAGTGGCTGGCCCTACCAGCTGACCACCTTTGAAGATGGGATAGACGGATTTACTCTTGCGCATAGCGGGCATGCTGCGATCGTGCAAGCTTCTGTCGGAGGCGACGAGAATTCACAGCTCTATTTAATGGACACAAAGACCGGACAAATCCTTAAGCTCACCGATCGCCCAAAAGTGCAGTACGGGTCAGTCGTTTGGGCAAAAGACGACTCGAAGATCTATTACCGCTCCAATGAAGAGAACGGCACGGACTTCTTTATTTATGAGATGAGTATTTTATCAGGTGAGAGTAAGAAGATCTTCAGCGGTGTGAAAGGGTCTAACACAATTGCCGAACTCTCGATGGATGGCAATCACATGATCATTTCCACTTGGACTTCGAATGTCAACAACGACCTGCATCACCTTGATCTAACCTCCGGCAAGTGGAAGACCATCACAAAGGACAAAGGTGATGTCAACTACGTCTCAGTGACCCTAATGCCGGACAACCAGACTCTTTGGCTCGTGTGCAACGATAACAAGGACGGTATATTCCGGATTGCGAATATGAAATTGAATTCGCCGAAAGTGACATGGGTAAACGATGGATGGCTGGATTCGAGGTGGGAATGCGAAGGACTTGGCTTTTCTCGCGACTTCAAGTATATGGCGGCTTCCACGAACGAAGACGGGTGGGGACGCGCGAAAGTTCGCGAGGTGCAAAGTGGAAGAGCTGTTCCATTGCCGGAGTTGGATGGGCAGATGAGCATCGCCGGATTCACGCGCGACGGAGAAATGATTCTCACTTTCTCGAGTCCGACCAAAGCACCGGACGTATATCGCTGGAATCCGACCACGCAGAAACTTACCCAATTGACGCACTCGATTTACGCAGGCATTGATCCGGCAATCTTCCGCGATCCGCAGTTAGTGCGGTTCCCAAGTTTTGATGGACTCGAGATTTCCGGATATCTCTACTTACCACCCGACTACGTAAATGGCCGGCCGGTGCCCTTCATTGTGGAAGCACATGGTGGCCCGGAATCGCAGTTTCGTCCTTTCTTCATTCGCAACATTCAGTATATGATGCTGAATGGATACGGCGTGTTTTGTTTGAATCCCCGCGGCTCCTCGGGATACGGACGAGAGTTCATGGCTTTGGACAACTATAAGCTCCGCAAGAACTCTCTTAAGGACTACAAAGCCGCGACCGATTGGTTGATTGCAAACGGGTACACAGCGCCGGGCATGATTGGCATTCGCGGCGGCAGCTACGGTGGCTACGTTGCGATGGGAATGATCACAGAGTACCCCGATCTCTATAATGCAGCCGTGAACATTGTAGGAATTGTGAACTTCAAGACATTCCTTGAAAAGACGGCAGACTATCGAAGGGCATTGCGAGAATCGGAATACGGTCCCCTATCCGATCCCAAGTTCCTCGAAGAAGTATCTCCAATCCACAAGGCACACTTGATTAAGACGCCACTGCTGGTGATTCACGGCGAAAATGATCCCCGCGTACCAGTCTTTGAAGCGCGACAAATCATTGCAGAGCTGCAAAGTATCGGGACCCCGGTTGATTCTCTGATCTTTCCAGATGAAGGCCATGGCGCAAGCAAACGTGAAAACGTGATAGCAGAATACCGCAAGCAGGTTGAATTCTTTGACACCCACTTGAAAGGACTTCGCAGGCCCGAAGTCAAAGAGTAGCTTGCGTCGACGTTGTGGCTGCCTTTGCAATCGCTGACATTGAAAGAAGCCCGGCCAAATTGAGCCGGGCTTCGATTAATGCGAAATCTGCATGTGCCACCACTTAAGGATATCCGGCAAACGTCTTCGCCACGACAGCTCGTTGTGTTCACCTTCTGGATCAATTGCGCAACGGACAGTAACACCGTTTTGGACTAGCAGGCGTTCAAATTCGCGCACTGCCTCAATCATTTGGTTGGACAGTTCCTTATTGCCGCCAAACTCAAGCGCACCATAGTCGATCGAAAACTTCACATCGGAATGGAAATTCTGCGCTAATCTAAGAATCCGTCCTCCCGCCACGCTCATTGTAGGACTCAAGGATAAAGCGCAACCAAACACGTCCGGTCGAGTCAACCCGGCGTACAGAGAGATCAACCCTCCGAGCGACGAACCGCAAACCGCAGTGAACTCGCGCTCCGGCTTTGTTCGGTATTGTCGATCGATCATCTGCTTGACAGTTTGCAGAATGAAGCGAATGTAACGCTCACCCTGACCACGTGAGCGTCGAAAGTCGTCCGGCCAGGGTGAATACTCGTGGAGTCGACCAACGCCGACATTGGGAATTCCCACAACGATGTGTCGCAATCCGTCTCGCTCTGCGAGTTCTGTCGAAATCTCATCCACTCCCCACTCGCGATCAAACGCAGTTACGTCATCGAACAGATTCTGTCCGTCATGCATATAGAGAACAGGGTAACGCACATCGGTCTCTCTATCGTACCCTGGGGGGAGCCAAACCAGAACATCACGGATATTGCCAAGTTGCGGCGCAAAGACGTCCTTAATCACACGCAACTCACCCACCACAGTATGCTTTGGGCGCCAACTTGCCGCACCTGGGTGCAAGTCACACCATCCTCCGACTTCGATCTTCAAGTCGCCATTTGTAGACTCCAAGGTCACAACACGATTGTCAACGGACTTCCCGTCAGCTGAACACTCAACGGTGTCCCAAGTCCCGCGAGTGACTTTGAATTCCACCCTGACAAGTTCAGACGGCAACTCAAATACGTAACATCCATCATCCCTCCGTCTCAGCCGCGAGGAAGGGTGTTCGGCGCTCCAGCCATTAAAGTCTCCTGCAAGGTAAATGGATGAATCCGCAGGTGTGCCCGGCGGAACGCACACGACTAACGTTCGGCTGCCTTGACTCATACTTTTTGAGCGAGACGGTCTTGCTCGGTCTGGGCCCAATAACCAATTAGGCCGCGATAATGTGCAATGAACTGCTCCTGCTCATGCTGCGGAAACGAGCGGCGGCAACGTTCCACAAGAATCTCATCCCACTCCGGACTCGTGAAGAATTCAAGAGCGAGTTCGTCCAGATGCGGCAAATGCGCAGCGCAAAAGACGTCAAATCTTTCGGCCTCAAAATAGCGAAGAGCCAGCTCATGATAGAGTTCAAGCTTTTCTTCAAACGGTATGTCGCGATCGGCGATAGCAAAATAGTCACGCGATTGCAGGTCTACTCTGGTCTTGCGATTGGTGACAGCACAATAGAGTGACCATCGCACCAGTGCCTTGATTGCCCATGGGAAATAGTAATGCAGAGACACAAGAGATGTGTCAGGAACAGCGTTGGCAAAGTCAATCGGGTAAATCGCATTGTCACGCAGCAGCGACTCACAGGAATTATATTCCCAGCCGAAAAAGGCGTTGATGATCCGAGTAAGTTTTACGAGATAGTCGCCTTGCTTCGCACTCAAGAAATCGTGCTCGATTCGATATCGATTGTGCAGCGGTTGATCCGGGTCGTAACGCATCGGTAACACCTGCGGCCCACAACCAAGACAGCGGCAGAAGATTTCGTAATCGGTGATTCCCTTTTGAATATGCATGGTCTGCATACCGGACTCATCATATGCTCGGTGCAGTTCTGCTCTGTTCCTGATGTGCGAAACTCCGCGCCAGCCTCCGCCGTCGTAAGGTTTCATGAAAACCGGATAGCCGCCAATATTCTCGACAACTTCGTCCAGACTGAACAGATTATGGTAGTATTCCATCGTCACACGCGCGCGCTCATCAGTTGGATCCCAGTCCTTCTGCGGGATCAGCCACGTCTCAGGGATGTCGAATCCCAGTCTGATCATCACGCAATATGCGGAATTCTTTTCCATGGACTGAAACGTGAACGGATTATTAATCGTGTGCGCATCGTTGACAAGAATTGACTTCTTGAGCCATTCACGAACCGTCATATGCCAGTACCCGAGTCGATCAATGATGACATGCCGAGTGACCGGCTGACGGAGGTTGAACGGTTCAATCATGAGTCGCTCGACCTCAAAGTCAAAGCGACGGCCCTGATAGTCAAGGTGCGAGCCGAGTTTGTTTATCAATGCTTCATAAGATAGCGGCCATGCGTACTCATTACCGAGCAGTAAGCCGATGCGCCGCAGCGTGTGTGGGAGCTGATCGTGTTGCATAGTGTGGAAGTGCTTAATCGAGCTGTGGAATGTAAACAGAAATCATGCGGCGCCACGACGGCCAGTCGTGCGGCGTGTCGTTGCCCCAAAGATCTAAGTGGTGATTGATACCCTTTTCGGACATGATCGCAGACATACGTTTTGTTTGATCGATACAATTGCCTTCCCAGGCACCCTGCCCCACGACGAGCGCAATATTGATGCGTCGTATTGCCTCAAGAGTGTCGCCATCTGTCAGATTTGGTAGATAGTCCATCGGATTCTGGAAGTAGAAGCTGTCGTCGTAGTAGCCTTCAAGCCGCTCGCGAATATCGTAGTTTCCGGACAGACAGAGCACATGACTGAAGTTCCACGGATACTTGAGAGCGAAGTTCAACGTATGATAGGCACCAAAGCTGGAACCGGTGGCCGCAATTCGAATGTCCAGTGACTTGCAATGATGGTGAATGAAGGGGAAAACCTCGTGAGTGATGTACTGCTCGTAATACTCGTGCGCACGTACGCGTAGGTGTGGCGGGAGGCCCTTGTTAAACCAGCTCTCGGAGTCTATACCATCAACACAGAATACTTTTACGCCGCCGCCTTCGATACTGCCGCGGACAGTTTCAATCATGTGATTCGCTTCGTAGTCAAAGAAGCGGCCCTGCGCCGAAGGAAAAACAAGCAGGGGCCGCCCATAATGACCGAAGACGAGGAGTTCCATGTCGCGGCCAAGAGCCGGACTATACCATTTGTGATGTTCGCGTTGCATTTGTAGTTAGGATGTGTTGTATGTCGAATGTGGGTACTATGTCTGATTAAGACGTTCCGAGCGATTCATCGCAAGAGCGAAGAAACCGATCGCGGACAGCAGGCCGAAGAATGAACCGACGAAGAAGGGTGCGGAGGTCGAGACGTTGTCCCATAACCACCCTGCCATCATGCTTGCAAGAAACACAATAACCCCGGTTATCATGCCAAATACTCCGAGAGCGGTAGCACGCACATGCTTGTCCACAACGTTACTGATGAGTGCTCTAAACACCCCTTCGGTAAGCGCGGCAAAGAGCCCATACAGTATGAACAGCGGAAACACGACCCACGGTTCCCGCAGGAGCGCAAAGCCAAGGTAAACGAATGAATAGATCAAGAGTCCTGCTGCAAGCAGAAATTCCTTAGAGACACGGTCAGCGCGCCGCCCGATGGGGTAAGCAAAGAGTGAGTAGCAGGCATTGAAGCCCAGATAAGCCAGTAATACCTGTGACGTTGGAAGTCCTGTGTGCTTGCTCTTCAATATGAGGAATGCGTCGCTGCTGAAACCGAGGTAGCCGATTGCCGCAATAATTACAATTCCCCAGTAACGTTTGCCAAACTTCACGCACGCAGCCGGTTCTCCGGATCTTGCAGGTACTTCACGCCGCGTCTCGCGTATCTGAAGAATCAGGAGTACACCCAAAAGTGCGGGGATGAATGCAATCCAATAGAGTGATCGTAATCCACTCTGATCGGCAGTACCCAGAGATTGCAGCAATACAAGTGAAATCGCGACCCCGCTCAATGCACCCGCCGTATCTAACGCACGATGCAAACCAAAGGCCCTGCCTCGAATTTCGGGCGGCGTCAAGTCGGCGATAAGTGCATCCCGCGCAGAACCGCGCAAACCCTTGCCAAAGCGATCGAGAACTCGTGCAAACAACACGAGCGGCCAGCCGATTGCGAGGGCAATGAGTGGCTTGGATACCGCAGACAGACCGTAGCCGACGAGGATAAAACGCTTACGCTTTTGAATTCGATCTGAATACCAACCGCTGACTCCCTTAAGAATACTCGCGACTCCCTCGGCTGCTCCTTCAATCAACCCAACAACGCTTGCGGAGGCGCCGAGTACCATGGTCAAGAACAACGGCGTAACAGCATACAGCATCTCGCTGGAAACGTCCGTGAAGAAACTCACCCAGCCGAGACGTTTGACGTCCGGCGATAGTCGCTGTTCTCTCATTTCAGATTAAAGACGTTCTACGCATTCTTCACACTCTCCTGAAACTCGTTGACAACGGACTCAGTGACCGCTTCAAAACTCTGGGTCTTCCGATAGATTGCTCTCTGGCGGTCGTAACTGCCGCCGCGATCTACAATCTTCATAATGTGCTGTAACTCGCGCAGACAGTTTTGTTGAACAGCAAACGGAGTGAGTGTGCGGACAAGCTTTTCAAGGTCGTCGCGCATATTTCGCGTCGTTCCATCGTCGGAGTGAACAATGTCGGCGTCGAGTCCCCAGCGAGTCGCACGCCATTTGTTTTCGCGGATGAACCAGTATTTATGAATGGGCAGTTCTTCGCCATTGTCATAGAGTTCTTCAAGGTAACAAACCAGACACTGTGCCAAGGCGACCAGCGCGAGAACATCATCGAGATCCGGCGTTGCATCACAGATTCGAATCTCTATGGTCCCGAACTTGGGATGAGGCCGCACATCCCACCAGATTTCCTGAATGGACTGAATCGCGCCGGCATGAATCAGTGTTTTCATAAAGCGCTGGAACTCCGCCCAGTTGAGCATTCGCTGGGGAAGTCCGGCGGTAGGCATGGCTTCAAAGACTTTGATACGGCAGGAGGCAAGTCCTGTCTCTTCTCCCATGAAATAGGGCGACGCGGCAGAAACTGCGAGCAGGTGGGGCAAAAAGGTTGTCATGGCGTTGAAAATCGCGATTGCCTTCTCCGCGGTCTTTACACCGACGTGGACGTGAAGACCCATGATCATCGCACGTCGAGCAGGCCATTGCATTTTGTTAACGAGCGTCATGTATCGCTGATTTTCTGTAATGGTCATGTCGTGCCAAAGCGCTGTGGGATGCGTTGCCACGAATGTCGTCGTCAACCCTAGCCTCTTCGCTGCCGCCTCAACAATGAGAAACTTTTCAACTAGCTCGCGCTTGACATCAGCCACGGTTCGGCAAGGCGTCGTAATCACCTCGATTATGCACTGAAGCAGTTCGGGCTTTGCCCAGCCAACGTCGCCGAGTTCGGCCAAAAGTTCGGGAACCCGATTGACGACTTGTTTCGTCTTGGGGTCAAGCAGCAGGAGCTCACATTCAACGCCTAACGTAGGCTCAGGCGAACCATTGAAAATCAATGCCATAGGGAAATAGTGGGTGGGAATTTAGCAGGATTAGGATACAGGAAAGATACGGAAACACTCCGCTGAATTCAACGGTTTTCCATGAGAATTATCATTTGCGCGGATGCCAGAATGCTTCTCTTTCCATTGGTACAGGAAATTGCTATATTTTAGGTTATCCACAATCCGGTCTCGCGCTCATCAATGCCACAATTCAGCTTAAGAAGCATTTTCCCCGTTCCGGCGCACGAACTATTCGAGTGGCACATGAGGATCGGCGCTTTGGAACGGTTGACCCCGCCGTGGTCCGCGATAAAGGTCACGTGGGGCGACGAACATGTCCGCGAAGGAAGTCGCCGTGAACTCTCTGTCCCGGCAGGTCCGTTTCGCACAAAGTGGCTTGCCAAGCATCATAGCGTAATCGAGGGACAGCAGTTCATTGACGAACAGGAACACGGACCGTTTCGGAAATGGGCACATTTGCACAAGTGCACGGATCTTGGAGACGGCAGAAGCGAGCTTGAGGATAGGATCGACTTCGAGTATCCCCTTGGCAGGTTCGGCGAGCTGTTGGGGAGGCGTCAGGTCTATTGGATGCTAAATACGGCATTCCCCTGGCGACACGAACGGACTTGGCTTGATCTGTCAAGACATGCCGAGTTCGCTGGCAGGCCGCGCTTGAAAGTGGCAATTACCGGTGCAACTGGACTCATTGGGTCAAGCCTGAAGAGCTTCTTGACAACCGGCGGCCATGAAGTCTATTCGATAGTCAGAAAGAAGGGCATCGAAGGAAGTATCTTCTGGGATCCGCGGCGGGGAGAAATCGAGTCCGACAAGCTCGAAGGCTTGGACGCCGTTGTGCATCTTGCGGGCCGAAGCATCGCGGGGAGCCGTTGGACAGAATCCGCAAAGCGCGAGATTATGGACAGTCGTGTGCAAGGCACAACACTTATCGCCACGACGATTGCCAACTTGAAGCAGCCGCCGAGGGTTCTCATTAGTGCCTCCGGTATGGGAGTCTATGCCGAGTCTGATCTGCCCGTTGCAGAAGACGGGCCTCTGGGGACAAGTTTCACGGCCGACGTTGTTCGAGCCTGGGAAGCATCGGCCGATTCTGCCAGGCGGGCGGGGATCCGTGTCGTTCATCCCCGTATCTCGACGGTTGTTTCTGGCTGGGGTGGCATGCTGGGAAAGCTTCTACCTGTCTTCAAGTTCGGTTTTGGTGGACGGGTCGGGAGTGGGCGACAGGTGTTGAGTTGGATCCATCTTGATGACTTGGTTGCTGCTTTTTACAGAATGATCTACGATGACCGTCTGGCTGGTCCAGTAAATTGCGCATCCGGCACAGCGATTACAAATGCTGAATTTACAAATACTTTAGGGCGAGTTCTCTTTCGCCCAACACTTGCCTCTGTCCCAGAAACCATTGTAAATATTGCCTTTGGTGACATGGGCAGAGAACTACTGCTGAGTAGTCTTAATGTTCATCCAGCCATCCTGGAGAGTGCGGGCTTCAAGCCATGGTTTCCAGACTTGGAGAGTGCCCTGCGCTTCGAGACTGGCAAACCCCATGACCATTCACCTCCCTTCCACCCTACTCCTCTGCCACAAAGTGGAAGAAATGAGTATCTAATATCTTGACCAGCGACGGCCTCCTCAGTTGCACGGCAGCGCAATGTTGCAGCACGGGATCTGGCGCGCGTGGCAGCAGGAATATCCTTTCGATTCAACATTTCCTTTTCAAAAAAATCCCAGCATGGAGAAGATGATGAAACGCACGTGGTTGTTTCTAGTTCTGGCCGGTCTTTTGGCGAACAACGCATTCGCCGACAAGATCAAAATCGAGAAGCTCGATGATCTTCCTCGACACACATACAAGATTGACAAGAAGGTAGTCGACTTCCTTAAAGACGATGCCGCGATTCGGAAACTGGCAGCTGAAGTGAAGCGGGACATATTGTCGGATCTTGATACATATGAGATTTCCGACAAATCGACGTTGCAGGGCATGTATGCAAATCTGGGCACCATTGCAATTATCGAAGGTGACTGGGCGCGTTACATCGAGCTGGTCAATAAGCGCATCGAACTTGAGGACAAGGAGGCCGCGAGACACACGACCGCAATGATTGGTCGTGCCATTGCCAGCGCACAGTTAAAAGGTCAGGAAAACTACGACGCAAATCTCGCTAAGGAGATTCGTTCAATGCTGGCCGGCATGCCTTACGAAGTCGTGGAAGCGAACGTGAAGGCACAGAAGGGTGGTGCAGAGATGGCATCCGAAGCCCTGGTCATTGGTGGTCTGGATGCCAGTTTGCAGCCGCAGCTCGACAAGACCAACGGCGAGATGACGCAGGACAATGCCAACTCCTTGCTCGGACCGTATTTCTCACTGCGCTATTACATTCCCAAGAAAGAGATTTTCGTTGCAGCACTGACTGACTACATCGATTCGCACAAAGTGGAGAAGCAGGACATCTGGGCCGCGCGCAATTTCTCCTTGGATAAAGGCAAGAACTACAAGCCGGTCGTTTTGGCCGTTTGGGACTCAGGAGTGGACTGGAATATCTTCAGCCCGCTGAACCAGATGTGGACAAACGAGAAGGAAATTCCCGGCAATAACAAGGATGACGACAACAACGGATTCGTCGATGACGTACACGGCATCGCCTTTGATTTGCACTCGAACAAGGAGACTTCGATTCTCTATCCGATCGGCAAACAGAATATGGGCGATGAGAACCAGATGCGCCGTTGGATGAAAGGATTGGGTGACGTTCAGTCGGCGATAGAGAGCGAAGAAGCCTCGGAAATCAAGCAACATTTGTCGACGTTGAAGCAGGAGGATGTTCAGCCATTCATTGAGAGTATTAGCCTTTACGGCAATTACTGTCATGGGACTCATGTCGCTGGTATCGCGGCGGAAGGCAACCCCTATGTCCGCTTGATGGCCGCTCGTTTGACATTTGACCACCATATGATTCCTGAACTTCCGACTGTCGAGCAGGCCACTAAGGATGCTGCGGCTTTGACTGAGGCGATCGAGTATTTCAAGAAGAACGGCGTGCGCGCGGTCAACATGAGTTGGGGCGGGTCGCTTCGTTCAATTGAAGACGCTCTGGAAACTCACAATGCAGGCGGCACGCCGGAAGAACGGAAGGCTCTGGCGCGGAAGATTTACACAATTGGCGACACTGCATTCAAGAATGCGATTGTCAATGCGCCTGACATTCTATTTATTACCAGCGCAGGCAACTCGAATATCGACAACGCTTTTGCCGAGTTCTACCCCTCAAGCTACGACTTGCCGAATATCATTTCGATCGGCGCGGTCGATCAAGCGGGTGAGGAAACCAGCTTCACAAGCTTTGGCAAAGTTGACGTCTATGCAAATGGTTTCGAGGTGAATAGCTATGTGCCAGGGGGCACTCAGATGAAAATGAATGGGACCTCGATGAGCTCTCCTCAGGTGCTGAATCTTGTCGGCAAGCTGCTGGCCATAAAGCCCGACCTGAAACCGTCGCAATTGCGCGATCTCATTATTAATGGCGCCGACGAACGCAAGGCCGGTGACCGCTCGGTGAGGCTGATGAATCCCAAGAAGTCGCTGGAACTCCTTGAACGCAGCTAACGTATAATGCTGGAACCGCGAAGGGGCCGGTGATGCACCGGCCCCTTCTGTTTGGCTGTCCTCCGGGATGGCTAAGAAAGGGCAAAGTCCACGGCTGCGGTTGCGTGGATCAGCGTTGTGTCGTATCCGATCACAGGGCACTCGGCCGGTTTGATGAGCAGAGGAATTTCCGTGCAACCAAGAATGATTCCCTGTGCTCCTTGTTCCTTTAGATCTTCCATGATTCTCACATAGGTTTGCTTGGTCTCTTCTTTGAATAAGCCGAGTCCAAGTTCCTCAAAAATGGTGGAATGAATATAGTCGCGGGTTTGTTTGTCCGGAACCAGAGTCTGAATGCCGAATCTGGCGAGAATGTCTCGGTAGAATGGTTGTTCCAACGTAAACGATGTGCCGAGGAGTCCGACGCAGGAGTGCCGGTGTTTAAGGATCTCCTTCGCTGTGGCTTCGGCAATATGAATCAATGGGATGCCAATAGCAGACCGCACTCCATCCGCAACGATATGCGGTGTATTCGCACACAAGAGCAGACCTTCCGCACCTGCCTGCTCAAGTTGGCGCGCTATCGGGACCAGAAACTTCTCTGACGACTCCCACCCGCCGGTTTGATTGTCTGAATAAAACTCGTGGAAATTCATCGAATGGAGGATCAACCTTGCAGAGTGTAATCCCCCGAGTCGTTCGTTGGTAATCTTGTTGATTAGTTTATAGTAGTCAAGCGTCGAGTGCCAGCTCGTCCCACCAATCAGACCAAGTGTTTTCATCTGCAAACTTTCGTATTTTGAGATAGGTGAATCTAACGTCATGGCCAGACAAAGGCAAGTCAGAGGAGTAGATTTGTGAGGAAATTCATATTTGGCGGAGCCGATATCAAGTCGGGAGCCGCGAATCTCGGATTGTTGATTCTCCGGGTGTTCACTGGTCTCACCATGGCCATTGCACATGGCTGGGGGAAAACCCCACCTTCCGAAAAATTCATCGAAGGCGTCGGCAAGATGGGTTTTCCGGTGCCCGAAGTCTTCGCATGGGCCGCAAGCCTCTCGGAATTCGGCGGTGGGCTGTTGCTCGCTCTTGGCTTGGCTACTCGCCCAGCGGCATTCTTCATTGCGTTTACGGTGGGCGTTGCTGGATTTGTCCGGCACGCCGATGATCCATTCGCGACCGCCGAGAAAGCCTTTTTGTTCCTCGCCATTTCGGTAGCTTTCGTTTTCATCGGCGGCGGACGGTTCGCTTTGGACCGGAGTTTCTCCAAGTAATTCAGCGAGGTAGAGTCTGATTTCCAAAACGATGTGTTAGAGGATAACAAGAGGCGGCCAAGGCCGCCTCTTGTTTCGTAATTTTACGAAATACTGCTCTCTTGGCCTACTGATTGCCAAGGATAATTGGCAAACCGTCCTTTCCCGAGCCCACTACCACGACCTTGGCATTTGTGGAAGTTGCTAATTTTTCAGTAGCTTCAATCCCTTTCCAGCGGAGGAATGCATCACTAAGACCTTGAGAAACAATCTTCTGGAAATCGGCAATTCCTTGTGCTTCAATACGCTTCCGGTCGGCCTCTTGAGTTTCCTTGGTCAAAATGAACTCCATGCGCTGAGACTCTTGTTCAGACTGCAGCTTCTGTTCGATGGAGGCCATCAAATTTGAAGGCAGGCTAATCTGTCGGAGGGGAGTTGCTTCGATAGTGAGACCTCTTGGCTGGACGCTTGCCGCCAAGAGTGATTGTATCTGCTGGGCGAGGATTTCGCGCTCGGAAGTATATAGGGCGCGCGCCTCATAACCTGCTGTTACTCCACGAGTTACAGATCTGAAGTTAGGTTCGAGAATGATCTGACGATAGTTCGGTCCGACGGTCTTGTAAACATCTGCAGCCATCTCCGGGTTCAAGTGGAACAGAACAGAGATTTCGAGCTGGACGGAAAGTCCCTCTTTTGAAGGAACTACCATGACTTCCTTGGCCTCCTGCGTCTTTACAGAGAACTTGTGAATGTTCGCAAGGGGATTTCTGAAATTGACACCCGGCTTCAGAGTCTGGTCCGACACCTTGCCGAAGAAGTCCACAACCCCGACGTGTCCGGCCGGAATAATGACAAAACAACGCAAAACCAGCAGTAAAATGGTGATTCCGATGAAGATCTTCAGGAAATGGCCTGGGCCAAGCGTCGGGCGATAAGTCTGCATGTCGTGCTCCTTTATGAAAGCTCTTGATAATTTATAAGATTGGGTCTCTTAAGATGGGGATTTTGGCGTGTAAAGGCAAACCTTCCCCACAGAGAGGAATTTCCGACTCAATTGGGGTCAATGTCGGTTTGTGTCGGAGCATCGCAACAGTTGAGAGTTGCGGGGATTATTTGTAAACTCTATGTTTCGGGGCAACTATTGGTGGGACATTGGGCAGAAGCAATTCTACGGTTCCAATGCCGCACCCGAAGCGCTTGACTTGGATAACAGGTTATTGACTAACAGAAGTGAGCCATGGCAGATTTGTCATTTTTGGTGAATGCGGATCCAGGGGTACTGGATGACATCTACGAGAAATATCGCCACGATCCGGACACTCTTGATCTGGGTTGGCGGCGCTTCTTCGAAGGGTTCGACTTTGCGCGCACCCTGAACGGGGCCATTGCGCAACAAAGCCCAGAGGAGTTTGAAAAAGAGTTCAAGGTCATCAACCTGATCGCGGCTTATCGACAGCGCGGGCATTTGTTCACGAAGACGAATCCCGTACGCAAGCGTCGCGACTACGATGGCAAACTGACACTCGAAAACTTCGAACTGACAGAGAAGGATCTCGACAGGACGTTTCAGGCAGGAACACGAGTAGGTCTTGGACCGACCACACTTCGCGAGATCATCAAGCTCCTCGACGAGACGTATTGCCATTCCGTCGGTGTGGAATGGATTTTCATGCGCGACCCGAAGGTCTTGCAGTGGTTGCAGGATCGGATGGAGAGCAATCGAAATCGGCGGCACTTCACGTTGGAAGCCAAGCGGCACACTCTGAACATGCTGACGAAAGCGGTTCTGCTGGAGAAGTTCCTGCATCAGCGGTTCGTCGGTCAGAAGCGGTTTTCGCTTGAAGGCCTTGAGACTTTTGTCCCTGCAATGGATGCAATCGTTGAACGCGGCGCACTGCTCGGCATTCGAGAGTTTGTGATCGGTATGGCACATCGCGGACGGCTGAACATCCTGTCAAACGTGCTCGGCAAGGACTACCGGCACATCTTCAATGAGTTTGAGGGCAAGCAGTACACAGATGCAGCCTTCTCCGGCGATGTGAAGTATCACCTCGGACATTCCTCCGACTTGCACACCAACGCTGGAATGCCGGTGCACGTCACAGTGATGCCAAATCCATCGCACTTGGAGGCAATCAATCCCGTCGTCGCCGGAGTATGTAGAGCGAAGTCGGATACCCGGCACAACGGTGATCACCAGAAGGTGTTACCGATATTCGTGCACGGCGATTCAGCAATCGCAGGACAAGGAATTGTCTATGAGCTGCTGCAAATGTCGCAGGTGGACGCATATAAGAACGGCGGCAGTCTACATATCGTGCTGAATAATCAAGTCGGCTTCACGACCAATTATATCGAGGCGCGTTCGAGCACGTATTGCACAGACGTTGGCAAGACCACGCTCTCACCGGTGTTTCACGTGAACGGGGACGACGTGGAAGCCGTGATTTACACGGTCGAATTGGCGCTCGAGTTCCGACAGGAATTTCAGCGCGACGTGTTCATCGACATTCTCGGATATCGCAAGCATGGCCATAATGAGGGCGATGAGCCGCGCTTCACGCAGCCCGTGCTCTATAAGGCGATTGCCGCTCACCCGGATCCGATGCAGATCTATGCGCAGAAGCTTGCCGACGAAGGGTCGATTTCAACCGAAGAATCCAAGCAGATAGAGAAAGACTTTCGTGCACGTCTCGAATCGGATTTCAAGACATCCAAAGACGTCTTTGAAACGATGGCCCCGAGTTTCTTGAAGGAACGCTGGGAAGGCTATCGTTTTGCAAAAGATGAAGACTTCAGGCATTCCCCTGAAACAGGCATCGACCCTAAAGATCTCAAGCGCATAGCTCTTGCGATTACCAAACTGCCGGAGGGCATGAAGTTCTTCAGTAAGCTTGAGCGCATCTTCGCCGATCGCCGCAAGATGATTACCGAAGGACGGTTCGACTGGGCGATGGGTGAACTGCTGGCGTACGCAACGCTCGCCGAAGAGGGATTTCGCGTCCGGCTGTCCGGCCAGGATTCGAAACGCGGGACGTTTTCGCATCGTCACTCGATGCTGCGGTTGGAAGATTCTGATGAAGAGTATTACCCCCTTCAGCACATCAGTTCGAAACAAGCTCCCGTTGAGATTTATAATTCAATCCTGAGCGAATACGGCTGCATGGGCTTTGAATACGGTTATGCCATGGCGACCCCGAAAGCGCTCGTGCTTTGGGAAGCTCAGTTCGGAGACTTTGCAAACGGCGCTCAGATCATCATTGATCAGTTTATCGCAGGTGCAGAGCAGAAGTGGCGGAGGGCGAATGGACTTGTCCTGCTATTGCCTCACGGCTCCGAGGGTCAGGGACCGGAGCACTCGTCGTGTCGCGTAGAACGATTTCTGGAAATGTGTGCGGGCACAAACATGCAGGTCGTCGCGGGGACGTCTCCCGCAAATATGTTCCACGTGTTACGGCGGCAGATGCACCGTCCACTACGAATCCCCTTGATTGTTCTGACTCCGAAGAGTCCTTTGCGGCACCCTCTTTGTGTAAGCCCCATCGACGATTTCGCGACCGGCACGCGGTACCAAGAGATTATAGATGACACATGGGCAACACCAAGCAAAGTAAAACGCGTGGTCCTATGCATGGGCAAGTTCTACTTTGATCTGATAAAAAAGCAGCGCGATGGGAATCGGAAAGACGTTGCCTTAGTGCGACTGGAGCAGATTTTTCCCCTTCCGACCACGCAGTTGGAGACGTTGATCGCACGGTATCCAAAGGCAGAGTTCGTTTGGGCGCAGGAGGAACCTGAAAACCAAGGTTGCTGGCCGTACCTTCTGCGCAAGTTTGATTTAACAAAGCTTCGAGTAATATCACGACCAGAGTTCTGCACGCCGTCGGTGGGCTTCCCTGACTTGCACGAGAAGGAACTCGCGGCACTCGTGGACAAGGTTTTTGAGCTGTAATACACCGACAAGATCGGATAATCTTGCGTGAGAACCAGAATAGAACAAAATGCTTGACGTAAAAGTCCCCAGTCCCGGCGAATCAGTAAATGAAGTCACCCTTTCACAGTGGCTCAAGGCCGATGGTGCTTTCATTGAAATGAATGATGAATTGTTTGAGATCGAGTCCGAGAAGGCGACGCTTTCTGTATCGGCTGAAAGCAGCGGCGTACTGAAGATTATTGTACCGGAAGGAACAACGGTACAGGTTGGAACAGTTGCCGCGAAAATCGACGATTCAGCCAAAGCGGGTGATGCACCGGCAAAGGCAGAGTCTAAGCCTTTGCAGACTGCGCAACTCTCTGTCACTCCACCTTCGGCGCCAAGCTCCAAAACTGCTGCCATCGCATCTCCCGCCGCAGAAAAGATCTTACGCGAGGCAGGCGTATCGCCTGCGGACGTCTCAAACGGAAGCGGCCGCGGCGGAAGGTTGACGAAAGAGGATGCTCTGCGCGCCGTGACAACTGGTTCGGCAACCCCAGCGCCTGTGACAAATGCACCAGCCACAATAAGTATTCCGGTTGCCGGTGTTCCTGCCGCTGCTCCTCAGAAAGCGCCTGCTTCACACTTGCCGCCTCAGGCACCCAAGATTCAGTTCGCCGGTGATCGACTCGAACGTCGCGAAAAGATGACCAACCTGCGCCAAAAGGTTGCAGAGCGCTTAGTCTCCGTCAGGCAAACGACCGCGATGCTCACGACCTTCAATGAGATTGACATGTCTCACTTGATGCAGGTGCGCAAGGAATACAAGGACAAATTCCAAGAAGCTTACGGTGTCAAGCTTGGTTTTATGTCGTTCTTTACGAAAGCCGTGACCGAAGCGCTACGCTATTTCCCTGCGATTAACGCGTTCATCGAAAAAGATGAAATCGTTTATCATGATTTTGTCGACATTGGTGTCGCCGTTCAGGCGCCAAAGGGATTGGTCGTTCCGGTCGTGCGGAATGCGGAGAGTCTGTCACTCTGGCAGATTGAGGCCGAAATCGAACGCCTTGCCTCACGTGCGCGAAACAACCAGTTGACGATAGACGAGATGACCGGTGGAACGTTTACGATCTCAAACGGTGGAGTCTTCGGATCGCTGATGTCCACGCCGATTTTGAATCCACCTCAAAGCGCAATACTTGGTATGCACAAGATAGAAGAGCGGCCCATCGCATTGAACGGTCAGATCGTGATTCGACCCATGATGTATGTTGCGATGAGTTATGATCATCGGATCATTGACGGACGCGAATCTGTGGGCTTTCTGGTTCGCGTGAAAGAGTATCTCGAGAATCCCGTGCGCCTGCTTTTGCAAGTGTAAGGTGCGCAACTTAATCCAAACCTCATTATGAAATACGATCTTGCAGTCATCGGGTCAGGACCCGGCGGCTACGTAGCAGCAATTCGCGCAGCACAGCTCAACATGAAAGTTGCCGTCATCGAGCGTTACCCAACACTTGGCGGCACCTGCCTGAACGTGGGATGCATTCCATCGAAAGCATTGCTCGATTCATCAGAGCTTTATCACACTGCGGAGAAGCACTTTTCAACTCACGGAATCGGTGTGGGTTCATTGAAGCTTGATTGGGATACTATGCGTGCCCGCAAGGATAAAGTCGTGGAAGACAATGTCAAGGGTGTCGCATACCTGATGAAGAAGAACAAGATTGACGTCATAACTGGACATGCCACGCTGGTCGGCATGGGCACGATAAGTGTTGCTGCGGCGGATGGCAAGCATTCCGAGGTTTCCTTCACGAACGTTATCTTGGCAACCGGCTCGAAGCCCGCCGATCTGCCCTTTGCGAAGATTGACAAGGAGCGCATAATCAGTTCCACTGAAGCACTCGCGCTGAAATCGGTGCCGAAGGAATTGGTCATCATCGGCGCGGGTGTAATCGGATGCGAGATGGGCTCCGTGTTTGCGCGTCTTGGGACAAAGGTGAGAATTGTCGAGTTCTTGAACTCCGCAATCCCGACCATGGACGGCACAATGGGCAAGGAGTTGGGCAAGTCGCTGAAGAATCTTGGTATTGAGCTTTACCTCGGTCACAAGGTGAAATCGGTTGAAACCAAGGGCAAGAAGGTGAAAGTGGTCGCTGAGTCCGTGAGCGGCGAGGACGTTGAATTGCCGGGTGATTACTGTCTGATGGCCGTAGGACGCAGGCCCTTCACGGAAAAGCTCGGGCTTGAGAGCGTAAAGATTTCGACTGACAATCGGGGATTCATAAAGGTCAACGAGCAGCTTGAGACTGCTTATCCGGGCATCTATGCAATCGGCGATGTTATTGGCGGCGCGATGCTTGCACACAAGGCGGAAGAGGAAGGCGTATTTGTGGCGGAACGACTGGCCGGTCAGAAGCCGCATATTAATTACAGGGCAATTCCGTGGGTAGTCTACACATGGCCGGAAGTCGCGGGCGTGGGTTTCACAGAGGAAGAATTGAAGCAATCGGGGCGTGAGTACAAAGTAGGCAGTTTCTCCTATCGGGCCTTAGGACGCGCTCGGGCTGCCAATGAAACCGAGGGCGTCGTGAAAGTGCTCGCCGACAAGAAGAATGATGAGATACTTGGCGTGCACATGTTTGGTGCACGGGCAGCTGATATGATAGCCGAGGCGGTTGTTGCAATTGAGTTCCGCGCAAGTGCGGAAGATATTGCACGCATGTCCCACGCGCATCCCACGTTCACAGAGGCAATGCGTGAGGCATGTCTGGCCGCAACAGAGAACCGCTCGATCCACTCGTAAGCTAATACGATAAGTGAGGATCCGCAGAAATAGACTGCCAAACGGAAGCAACTACTCCACAGAGGATTAATGGGATTTGTCCGCTTAGAGGAATTCAGGGAGCGACCGGAACGTGAGATCAGGAAGGTCGTCTGTGTGATGCCGGCATACAACGCCGAACTCACGATTGAGAAGACACTTCGCTCGATTCCGGATGGCACTGTGAACGAATACATTCTTGTGGATGACTGTTCGAAAGATCGCACCGTTGAAGTAGCGAAGTCGCTCGGAATTACGGTTATCAAACACGAGCGAAACAAGGGTTACGGGGGAAATCAGAAAACCTGTTACGATGCGGCACTGGAAACGGGAGCGGACGTAGTGGTGATGATTCACCCGGACTATCAGTACGACGGAAGAATCACTCCTGCCGTAGTCAGTCTCCTGAAGACAGGAACCGTAGATATAATTCTTGGTTCGCGCATTCGTTCTCGTCACGAGACGCTCGAGGGAGGCATGCCGAAATACAAGTACTTTTCGAACCGCGCCTTGACGATCTTTGAGAATGTGATGCTCGGACAGAATGCAGGAGATTTGCACACGGGATTTCGCGCCTACGCGCGTGAAGTTCTGGAAACCATCAATTATCACGCGAATTCCGATGATTTTGTGTTTGATTCGGAGTTTCTCGCGCAATCAGTGTATCATAAATTTCGGATTGGCGATGTGCCCATACCGACACGGTACTTTGACGAGGCCTCTTCCATCAACTTTCGTCGCAGCCTGCGGTATGGATTGGAGACCGTCAAAGTAATGTTTCAGTATAAACTTGCTCGGTGGGGAATGCTAAGTTCGCCCCTCTTCGAGAAGTCAGAAAGAGTATTTAATACGCCCCGCTCTGCTGTTTCGGGCAGCGCGTAGTGATTCAAATGCGCGCTGCGAATGTTGTGAAGGTTATGTATTTCGCGGCGTTTCTGGTTGCGCTGCTCTACGCAATTGTTCCGCGCTGGGGCGAGCAATCGGACATTTGGGAGACGGCGGCTGCAATTCAAGCGATTTCCGATTCACCATTTCAACCGCGGAATCCGCTCCTTGACTTGCCCGGGAATACTTCGCCTCGCTTCACCCCATACACGGTTGTCGCCGGAATTTCTGATCGGCTATTTGACCTGAAATTGTTCACAACAGTCGGTATATGGGGATTGATAAGTCTGGGATTATTTATCAGCGGATTGGCTCGCGTTGTGCGCACTCTGACCGATGACCGTCACGCGATGTTGTGGGTGCTTCCGGTGATGCTTCTGGGTTGGGGACATGGATATGGTGAGGCAAACGCCTATCAAGCTGAACACTTCTTCCTGACTCTGCCGTATGTGGGTGCAATCACATACGGCATTTGTTTTCACGGACTGGCGGAATTGAATCGCTTTCTCACGACCGGTTCGAAGCTCGGATTGATCGGATATACTCTGCTTGCCTGCCTCGCTTTCCTGACTCACCCGGTAACTGCACTGTTACTCTTTGTGGCCGCGTTCGCGTGGGCGATAGTTCGAAAAGGGCTCGCAGTCACCGCTCTGCTCCAGATTGTGCCCGTTCTCGCACTTGGTATCGCATTGCTCTGGCCTTACTTTGATTACGCAGACGCTTTATTCAAGGGTTCGACTGAGCAATGGTACAAGGTGAGATTGTTCGCTGATCAGTTCACCAAAGTCGGTCCGGCACTACTGGGGCTTCCCGTTGCGTTCTACTTCGGTTTGCGTAAACGGCATCTTGAACTGGTGATTGCGCTTGGATGCTCCTGTGCGATCTATCTGCTAAGTTGGTTATTGGGGATTCAAATCGGCAGCCGCTTCATCTTTTACGGAGCGATTTTCTCGCATCTCTGCATTGCCCTGTTCTTTCTGGAGAGTGGGCTTTTTCGTCGTGGGTTTTTGCGCTTGCCAATCGTACGGACTGGAACCGTTATCGCACTATTAGTGGCCGTGATAGGTGTCGGAACGTATTATCGAGCGCGCAAGCTTGAGATGCAGTGGACGCCCGTGATACGTCATTACGAGGCGACTCAAGGAGACATATTGGAGCCGTGGGAAGACCTCCGCGATTTTCAAAGCTACTTGAACTCATCTCACGTTGTAATGGTGGATGACACCTCTGGTTGGCGCATTCCAGCCGTAACAGGCGCTCGGCTGGTTGCCCAGGCAAAAGGGAATCCCCTGTTAATTGACGAGGTCAATCAACGCCGCATGGACGTTTCCCGTTTTTTCTATGAGTCAACGGATACAGAAGCACGTCAAGAACTTCTCCATAAGTATCACTGCACTCACATTTTAGTTGACAATCGCTTGGCTCAGAAACTCGATCATGCTTTGAAAAGTGACTTAGAGGAGTTCGCGGACTTCGCCATCGCCAGACCTCCTTTTCAACTTTACCGCGTGAAGAGACTTGACTAAGGTTACTCACAGACTTGCGATGAGGAATGCTCCAATCGCGGAAGGCAATGATGTGGCATAAACTCTTACTATTCGGGTTAATGTTGCCGTCCATCGTCTGGGCTGATGCGACGTTAGCTGAGCGTGCGGAACAGATCCGCCTTCAGAAGTCTGATCGTCTGCAAGAACTTTCGCTCAATGGTGATTCCGAATTGGAAAGCTGGATGGAGAGCTTAAGAACGTACCAATTCTCTTCATTTCGCGAACAATTGCCACGAATTCTCCAGTCCGGCGCGGACAAGCCGATCTGCGAACCACTGATTGCCTGGTATCTTCTCACCGAGGATTTGGCGACTCTCGAACAGTGGGCGTCAGTTAGTTCGTGTCCTTCAGTTGCCGAAGGAGAACTTGCTCTTTCCGTGCTTGACCTGACTCGCGCAGACAGTCTGTTTCGTCTTGCACTTGAGGACAGCACACTTGCAAATTTGCGATTAGCCAAGATCGGCTTGTCGAAGGTGCTGCAGAAGCAACAAAAGTATCAAGAAGCTCTTGACATTCTGCTGACTGCCTGGAACAATGAACAGCTATCCGACGAAGTCATCTTCCAAGCCGCGCTTTGCAAGCAGCGGTTGGGCGAGACAAGCGAGTCTATGGACCTATTGGAGGAAGTCCTGCGCTGGAACGAGTTTCACGAACTGGGACACTACTATCTCGGAAACGGCTATGCGCGCAAGAAATATTCGGAACTTGAGTCATCAAGTGAATACCTGAAATGTGACGGCACCGCTCCGTGCGCTCGCGACTTTGTTGTTGACGGTTCCGCTGAATGGATGCTTGGCGAATATGAAGCGGCACTCGAACACTTCAAGGAAGCTCTGCGGCTGGTTCCTGATTATGGGCGCGCTCACAACGGGGTTGCGAAGTGTTTGGAGCAGCTCCGGCTGCGCGAAAACATCTATCGAGATGCGGATCAAGCCGCTTTCGACGCGAAACCCATTCCCGCGATTCCCTTAATCGATCAGTACGTCTTGAACTGGGAGTCATTGTCGGAGCGCCACAAAAAGCAGGTGGCTATCTCGGTCGAACCTTGGAGAGATTATATCCCTGTGCTAGTGGCGACGGGTAGTCATCATTACATAAAGCCGTTGCACGAGAAGTTGTCGGAGTGTCCGGGACTCGAGACTATCGCCGACCAGCGCATTAGTTATGATTCACGATTGTGGGATGACGTGCGCGGTTGCGGAGGTTATACGACCGTTACGGGAGTCGAGGATGTCGAGCGCTCGATATACAACAGATACAACACTGTGCTTCATGAGTTAACGCATCAGGTGCACGGCGTGTTTCCGCCGGAAGATGTCCAGAGAATCGAGGAACTCTACCGCGAGTCGAGTGCCAGAGATGCCGCAGGCGAGGAAGTGTTTGTCAGCCGCTACCAAGGGTCAAGTGTGTGGGAGTACTTTGCAGAAGGGATGAATTCCTACTTCTCGCCGCGTAGGAATAAGTTCGACACTCGGGAAATCACAAAAGAGCGTCTGTTCAAACTGGACCATAAGTTGGTTCAATTGCTCGAGTTCTACATGACCGCTCCAAATGTCGAGGATTGCTACCCTGTGGGATACGTAAATGCCGCGCAGAATGAAGTCGAACAGGGTAATCTGGATTCGGCAATGGAATACGCGAGACAAGCGGAAGCACGAGCACGCGACTCAGAGGTCGTTCTGCGGGCACTGGCACAGATTTCCTCGTACAAAGCCGATAACAGTGCGTCTGTCACCTTCGCACGCAAGTCCGTTGAATTGTATCCCGACAAAGCAGCATCCCACGCTCAGTTAGCCTGGTCGCTACTGTTCCAGAATGGTAGTTTTCAATCCGCGCTTGACGTCCTTACCCAAGGATTATCCGTAACTTCCGGTTCGGAGCGGACCCAGTTGTTGCGCGATGTGGCAGGAATGCAATTGGCCTCTGGCTTTTTTGACGAAGCTGTCGTAAATTACAAAAATGTGTTGGCCAAGCAAAGCACAGACGATGCTGCATTGCGTGGCTACGCCGAAGCGCTCTTCTGGGATGGGCAGCTTCAGGCTGCGGATTCTGTATACCGTGTAGCAATCAAGCGGCGTAGCGGCGTAGCCGGACTAAGACTTGAATATGCACGCTTGCTGCTGTTCAGCGGAAGAACAGATGAGGCGCGAGATCAGATTAACGAGGCCGACCTACTCAAGCCAAACGATGGGCGTGTCATCATCCACCGGGCATGGCTCGAACATGAAACAGACAGTTCCACCGCTCGACCTCTGGTGCTTGCCGCATTAAGACAATACCCGGACGATGCATTAGTTCAGGCGATTTCTGCGAACCTGCTTGGAGAACAGACCAGACAGGCCTTAATTTCTGAAACGAAGAGTGCTGTGCCTGTTTGGGTATACAACCCATCCGAAAGTGCTTATGAAGCGAGGCATTATTGGGACGCTCCCTCGCTGAAGATACTACATAACGGACTTTCCAAGTCCTCCCAATAGAATTGGGCTGATTGCTGTGACCGACAACGGAACAGGAGATAGACTATGAAACGTGCGCTTGTTGTACTGCCTGCTGTGCTTTGCTTGCTTTGTGCACAATATTTGCGTGCCGGTGAGATCGCTCCCGACTTAGCAGAGAGATGGAGCAAAGTCGCGCCGGACGAGAAGGTAAATGCGATATTCCACTTGTGGGAACGCGTTGACCTGCGAGAATTGGATATCACACTCCGCGACCTGCGCGTAACCCGCCAGCAGCGGCATCAAATTGTCATTGAGGAACTGCAGCGTGTGGCTCGGGAGACACAACCTCCCTTGCTGGCTGACCTTGAAGCGATGCTCAACCAAGGTGAGATTGACGGTTTCACGGCCTATTGGATCACAAACTGTGTCGTGGTGAAAGGTCCGCGTGAGACGATGGAGAACCTTGCCAAGCACGACCTTGTCCAATGGGTTGAAGCTGTACCTGTTCCTGAGTTGATTGCCCCCGTAGTCATCAGTGATCGCACACCACGCCAGCCGCTGGACAGCCGCACGCAGGGTGTCAACGCACTGCGCGCACCTCAGGTATGGTACGAGTTGGGTTACACGGGCGCGGGCAGACTTGTCGCCAACATGGATACTGGTGTGGACGGCAATCATCAAGCACTCGGGTCGCGCTGGCGCGGAAACCATGCTCCGCACGCACACTGCTGGTTAGACGTACTTGGAGGCGGTTCACAAACCCCGCAAGATGCACAAAGTCACGGCACCCACGTGATGGGAACAATCTGCGGAACGGGCGGCCCGTCTTCCCAGTTTGACACCGTAGGTGTAGCACCGGGCGCGGAGTGGATTGCCATGAATGCGATAGGCGGTTTCGGTGCAGACTTCAACAGCGACGTCTTGCAGGGGTATCAGTGGTTTGCTGATCCCGATGGCAATCCCGGCACAATTGAGGACGTGCCGGATGTTATTCAGAACTCCTGGGGTGTATACGGCGGTTTCGCTGGATACACGGATTGCTTCCAATTCTGGAACGACGCGATCATCGCCTGCGAGACCGCAGGTACGGTGGTGGTATTCTCTGCCGGAAACGAAGGTCCTGCGCCTGCTTCACACCGCAGCCCGGCCAATATTGCTATCGATTCTGTCACGTTCTTTTCGGTTGGAGCCGTCAACGCGAACAGTTTTCCGAACGCCCCCTACCCAGTCGTCGGGTTTTCAAGTCGTGGACCGAGCGATTGCGATGCAACGGCCATCAAGCCTGAAGTAGTTGCCCCGGGTGAAGATGTCTATTCAAGCATCCCGGGAAACAACTATGGCAGCATGAGCGGCACGTCCATGGCAGGACCACACGTTGCGGGTATCGTCGCACTGATGCGTGAGGCGAATCCAAATGCGGATGTTCGTGAAATCAAAGGAGTCTTGTTGCAGACGGCAATTGATTACGCACCCACAGGTGACGATAATACCTCTGGCCGCGGATTCGTCGACGCTTACGAAGCAGTTCTGCTGATATCCGCGAACCGCGGATGGCTGGTGGGACAAATCACCAATGCAAATAATAATCAGCCGATTTCCGGTGCACGCGTGCAAGCGGGAGAGAATTTCGTCCGCTTCAGCGATTCACAGGGCAATTATCGCATCTCGCTGCCTGCTGATTCGACTCTGCCAATCACCGTCACGGCATTCGGCTATGCGGCGTTTTCAACGTCAATGTCCGTTGCTGACTCCGACACCGTTACACTGAATATCCAGATGAATCCGGTCGCTTCGGGCACGTTGAACGGCACGGTGCTGATCGCAGACGATGTACCTCTGCAGGGTGCGAACATCACGCCGCAAGGAATTCCTGTTGGGCCGTTGCAATCTGATGTGAACGGATTCTTCAGCTATTCCCTGCCGGGCAATAATACCTATTCATTCAGAATCACTTTCCAGGACATCACGATTGACACCTCGTTTGCAATTCCCGTGGATGGAACGGTCAACGCTGTCATTCGCATGGCTTCACAGCATTCGCAACCTACCGGACCGGATTCGTACGGATATCGTGCCTACGAGCGGTTTGACTATGGTTTGACCGCACCGTATGCGTGGGCTGACATGACCAACGCGACAGTCGTTCCGATGCTGGACATCTTGAATGTCTCCGCTTTCATTGAAATGCCGTTCCCCTTCTGTTTTTACGGTGAGCGCTATGATTCAGTGACCATCAACGAGAACGGGTGGGTGGCCCCCGGCGGCGACGAACCGGATCGCCGTGCGAACAATACTCCTATTCCCAATGTGGCAGGCCCTGCGGGCATGCTCGCTTTGTATTGGGACGATCTGACGCGGCGAGCAGGTCAAACCCCGTCGCGCCTGCTGACTCGCTATGACGAGCAAGCAGGAGTGTTCATTATCGAGTACAGGAACTTCATCTTCGCTTTGGACACGACCAGACGATTCACCGGACAGATTCACATCTTCAATCAGGAAGTCTGGCCGACACCCACCGGCGATTGTGAGATCATGTTTGTTTACGACGAACTGGGTGTGCTGAACGCCGCAACTATTGGAATCGAAAATCCTGCAGAAAACACGGGCGTGTTGTATCGCTACAATGCGAATCAGGATCCCACGACTTTTGCGCTTGAGCGAGGCACTGCGATTCTCTTTACCACGCGAACCAGTGTGAGAACGCTCGGCAATTTGACTGGAACAATTACGACACATCCTGCCATTACGCAGGCAATTCCCAACGGTGTGCGGCTCGGGAATGCCTTGGCACAAGTGTCTACAAACGGTTCGTACTCCTTCAACAACGTGTTCGCGGGACCGCGAACGTTGCGTGTCCAGATACCTGGGTACGAGCAGATGGCATTTTTCGCAACTCTGGTTACCAATCAGACAACTACCCTTAACGCAGACGTTTGGCGACTGGATCCGCCAACCGGTTTCTCCTACTCTCAGGCAGAGGATTCGCTGTTCTTGAGTTGGCAGCCCCCCGTGAGTGTTGGCGGGCTGGATGAGCACCAAGGCTATGTCATCTACTTTGACACAAACGTGCTGGACACGACTGCGGCGTTGAGCTACACGACGCGTATTCCGGGCGTAGACTTTCACATGTATTGGGTGACCGCACTGTACGATGGCGGCGAAAGTCTGCCGACCGACACTATCATCGTTCAGCGTCTTGCGGCCGATGAAACGGCGGGAATTCCGACAGAATTTGCGATGTCTCCGGCCTATCCGAATCCCTTCAACCCGTCGACCTCTTTGAATGTCTCACTTCCGCAGTCGGCGGAGTTAAGCCTGCGTATTTATGATATCGTGGGCCGTGAGGTGGCAGTCATTGCCCAAGGTCGATTCCAGCCAGGAAACTATCGTATGACTTGGAACGCCGAAGGCTCTGCCACTGGTGTTTACTTCGCTCGCCTTGAGTCTCCGTTGGGATCAAAACTTCAAAAACTGCTGCTGCTTAAATAGCGATGCAGTCCGTTCGAGTTCGAAAAGGCCGAGTACAGACTCGGCCTTTTCATTTCCCTCTTTTCGCGGGACAGGCGAGCCGTCCTGACCTGCCTTCCAGAGCAAACCTCAAAACGTCTCTTCCAGCTTGAGAACAAAACTTGACCTCTCCTCTCCGATTTAACGGGTCCGGAGCGTTGCACATTATCTCCTTTTTCAGTTTAGAATAGTAGAAACAGTAATTTAATTTTTATATTGTTCATGAGGATTTCGCTCTTTTTCGTTGAAACCCGTTGCTCAGAGCATTGCTTGGAAGTAAATTGTGGTAGCGACTGGTCCTCCTCCCTGCATTGCGCCCGCCCCATTCGTCCCTTCTCCTACCGCTTCTTGGTGTATTTGCGCCATGTGAATTCCGGCAGGGCTTTTTTGAATTTGAAATAAAGATATATAAGTCGATTAAGGGTGCCGATATGAGACACTTGCTTGCAATTCTGGTTGTAGCCGCGAACGCTCTCGCCATACCACAACTCATCAACTACCAAGGTCAACTTAACGGAACGGGCGGCATTCCACTGGACACAACAGTATCCATGACGATGCGACTATATGACGGGCCGGGGGGAGCTGCGACCCTGTTGTGGACAGAAGCACATCCCGCAGTTGCAGTACAAGGCGGCCTGTTTGACCTCACCCTCGGTTCTATTACCGCTCTAAACCTTAGCCTGATGAACAACACGGAAGTCTGGCTCGGTGTAACCATTGGAAATGATTCGGAAATGACTCCGCGTGAGCGCATCGTTGCGGTTGGCTACAGTTTCCGAGTTGGCACTGTGGATGGAGCAAGCGGCGGGAGTGTCACAAGCGACCTAATTGTCACAGGTCGCGGGACGTTTGGAAGCGGAAACACAAACTCGGGAACGAATGGCTTTGTTGCCGGTGGTTCCAACTCCGCTTCCCAACAATATACGGTTATCAGCGGTGGTTCCGAGAATGCAATCAGCAGTCAATGGAGCACCATTTCCGGTGGCAGACTTAATAGTGTGACCGGAAACTGGGGAGCTATAGGTGGCGGTTTGTCGAACAGTGTTTCCGCCCCGTATGGCACTATCGCAGGCGGTCAGGACAATCTTGCAGGCGCAAACAACGCTGCGGTCGGTGGCGGACGCAACAATTATGCACGTGGATTGCAAAGCGTCGTTGCAGGCGGAGGTGGGCTTGCGGCGGATTCAAACAGTGCGCAAGGAGCAGCCAGCACCATCAGCGGCGGGTTGCGTAATCTCGCCATAGGAACGCAAGCAACTGTTGCGGCGGACGGAACAACAAGGCACGCGGAAACTATTCCACGATATCTGGTGGCGGCGGATCGGTCGCAGCTGACTCTAATAGTGCCCAAGGGACTGCAAGCACAATAGGCGGCGGCGTGAGAAACGTAGCCTCACAGGCAAACTCCGCAGTCGGTGGCGGTGCAAACAATTCTGCACTCGGTTCGCATTCCACGATAAGCGGTGGTGAGTTCAACTATACGACCGGTTCTCACTCTTTTATCGGTAGTGGCTTCTCAAACACGGTGTCGGATTCCTTCGCGACAATCGCAGGCGGAACTTTGAATTACGCTCCGGGGAAGTATTCAACTGTAGCAGGGGGATATGGCAACGACGCCCGTTCAACGGGTTCAACGATTGCCGGAGGATATTCGAATGAAATTGGAGACACAAGTTTCTACGGCGCGATTGGCGGCGGCCAGGAGAACGCTACTGGAGCGCGACATGCGACCGTTGGCGGCGGATGGCAGAACTCTGCCAGTGGCGTTTGGAGTACAGCCGGCGGAGGCAGACAGAACTCTGCCAGTGGCGCGTTAAGTACCATCGGTGGAGGCGGAGAGAACCAGGCCCAGGGATTACTCTCATTTGTGGGCGGAGGAAGCAATAATACTGCGGGGAACTTCTCAACTGTTGGGGGTGGCAGCAGTAATGTTGCAGGGCCAACTTCGTTTGTTGGAGGAGGATCCACGAATGTTGCATCGGGCTATGTGAGCGTCATTACAGGTGGATTTCGCAACCAGGCAATGGGGGACTATTCGACAGTGAGTGGCGGCGACAGCAACATAGCGGCCGGAACTAATGCAACAGTGGGCGGAGGACTACAGAACAAGGCGCGAGGCAATTACTCCGTCGTGTCGGGAGGCGGCGGGATCGCAATCGATTCGAACTTGGCGAGCGGAAACTACAGCGTTGTGGCTGGAGGACGGCGCAACGAAGCAGGTGGAATCGAGAGTTTTGTTGCTGGAGGGTATCGCAATCGTGCCTCAGGTGCAACATCTTTCGCTGCAGGTGGTCAGGCCAACGCAAGTCACAATGAGTCGTTCGTTTGGTCAAGCGGCGGCGCGACAAACTCTACAGGTAACGGAACAGTGACCATGCGTGCAACAGGAGGTTACACGTTCTATTCGGCCGGAGGTAACACGGGAGCAACGCTCCCTGCCAATCAATCGGCATGGGTGTCAATCAGTGACTCGACACTGAAGCACCGTTACGGCCAAGTGGAAACGAGCGATGTTTTGACGAAACTCGCAAACCTGCCTGTCGAAACGTGGAGCTACAAGCACGACGAGCACAACATTCTTCACATGGGTCCTATGGCGCAGGACTTCCGGAACGCCTTTGGATTGGGCAATGACGATACGGGAATCTCCACGATAGACGCAGATGGCGTATTGTTCGCCGCTGTACAGGAACTGGCGAAAGAAAATGCGGGACTCAAGGAGCGCGTTGCCGACCTTGAAAAACTCGTGCAGCAGATGATTCTACTTGGACAGAAGTAACTACTAGCTCGTCGAAAAGGAGACTATGATGAAGCATTATCTCATTCTACTCATTCTCGCTGCGAATGCCCTTGCGATTCCACAGCTAATCAACTATCAAGGCCAATTAACTTCGCCAAGTGGCATTCCGCTCGATACGACTGTTGTGATGACATTCCGCCTCTACGGAACAGAAAGCGGCGGTACGGCGATATGGATGGAGACACATCCGGCGGTAGCGGTGTCCGATGGTCATTTCAACGTGCTGCTCGGATCGGTGACAGCACTTCTTGACTCATTCTCGATAGACCGTTGGCTGGGTATCACGATAGGAGCAGACACTGAAATGAGTCCGCGCCAGCAAATCGTTTCTGTTGCGCATGCCTATCGCGTGGGAACGGTCGATGGAGCGAGCGGCGGAACCATTATCGGTGACGTGATCGGCACGGGCAAGGGAACCTTTGGTTCGCAGAGTATCGCATCGGGAGTTGGTGCAACGGTTTCAGGTGGTTCAGGAAACATCGCCAGCGGAAACTACTCAACTACCAGCGGAGGACAAGACTGCGCTGCCAGCGCACAACATGCTACAGTCTCTGGCGGTCGCGGAAACTTCGCGCGCGGCGTGAGAAGTGGCATTCTCAGCGGAGGCGGATTGGCCTCAGATTCTAATAGTGTTCAGGGAATCGCCAGTGCAATCGTCGCAGGCTCGGGTAATCTGGTAACCAGTGACTATGCGCTGATCGGCGGGGGGAGAAACAATCGCGCGCGCGGTATCTTCAGCGTGGTAGCGGGCGGAGGTGGAACCACAGCTGCGGACTCCAACGCGGCCGTAAGTAGTTATGCGACAGTTGGCGGAGGAACAAGAAACTTCGCAGCGGGTGTGGGTTCGACAGTTGGAGGAGGAACTGGCAACATTTCATCCGGTGGAAACACGAGCGTGGCGGGTGGACAGAACAATATTGCAACTTCACAGGGTGCCGCCATCGGTGGAGGGTATAATAATCGCGCACGTTCGAACTATGCTTTCGTCGGCGGAGGTGGTGGTGCGCTGGAGGCGGACTCCAATAGCGCACACGGGCCTTACAGTGTTATAGCTGGCGGGCGCGGTAACTTCACCAATGGCGCAACTGCGGTCATAGGAGGTGGTTTTGACAATGAAGCTCTCAATAACAATACGGTGATTGCCGGCGGATCTGCAAACACTGTTCAGAGTGATGGAGGCGCGATTCTTGGTGGCCTGTCTAATATCGTTGCGGCTCAATACTCCGTTGTTGCCGGGGGGCGCAACAATCGAGCGCGCGGCAGCTATAGCTTCATCGGTGGTGGTGGTGGAGTCAGCCTCGCAGATTCCAATTCCGTGCAACAATTTGCCAATAACAGCGTGGTAGTCGGCGGTGCCAGAAATTCAGTTGGTAGTGCGAACTCTTGCGTAGTTGCAGGCTTTGCGAACAGCGTTACAGGTACCTCGTCCGGTATCTTAGGTGGCCAAAGCAACAGCGTGACCGCAGATTATTCTGTGATTGCAGGTGGGAATGCGAATTCGAATACGACCTTCTATAGTTTTATTGGCGCAGGACGCAACAACGTCAGCCGCGGCCAGTATAGCGTAATCGGAGGTGGCGGAGGAGTTACTGCCGCAGACTCCAATGCAACGTCCGCGAACTTTAGCGCTATCTTAGGCGGCTCGCGCAATTTCACATCGGGGCTCTATTCAGCAATCGGCGGCGGTTACCAGAATTCAGCCTCAGGCTATGCCGCTCATGTTGCAGGCGGCTTCAATAGTTCTGCCAGTGGCGACTCTTCCTGTGTGGGTGGCGGTTCAGGAAATTCGGCGTCAGGAATTGCTTCCGTCATCGGAGGCGGTTACAGCAATAGTGCGAGCGGTTTTGCAGCAACTATTCCCGGTGGATATGACTGCACCGCGAGCGCACGCTATTCGTTCGCGGCAGGAAGACGGGCGATTGCCAATGACGTTGGAGCATTCGTCTGGGCCGACTCGACCAATTCATCCTTTCTCTCACCTGGCGTAAACACCTTTAGCGTGCGTGCCAGCGGTGGAACATTTATCTATTCAAACAGCGCACTGTCTGCAGGCGTCTCGCTTGCCCCCGGCACAGGCTCTTGGGCATCCGTTTCGGATTCTGCGCTAAAGGAAAACTTCCGCAACATCAAAACGGAGGAGATTCTCGACAAAGTCTCCTCCTTGCGAATTCGTGAATGGAACTACATTGCGCAGGAAGACTCCATCCGCCACATGGGACCGATGGCACAGGACATGTACGCTCAGTTCCGGTTGGGTGGCAGCGAAAAGACAATTGAAACCATTGACGCCGATGGCGTATTGTTCGCCGCGGTGCAGGAATTGGCGAAGCGCAGCGCGAAGCAGGCAGAAGAGATTGCCGAACTCAAGCAGCTTGTGAGTCAGCTAATTCAATTCGGTCACAAACCGGAATAACATTGGGTAGACATGATGAAGAAACTCCTCTTTACGCTTTTCCTCGCCACTCAAGCCTGGGCGATTCCACAACTTATCAACTATCAAGGTCAACTTACGTCGTCTTCCGGGTCGCCATTGGATACGACAGTGGTCATGACCTTTCGTTTGTATAGTGCAGCCAGTGGCGGCACGGCGGGCTGGACAGAAACTCATCCGAGTGTTGCAGTCACGGGCGGCTTGTTTCATGTCTTGCTCGGTTCAGTAGTAACGTTACCCGATTCCTTTGCAGTCAATCGTTGGCTGGGCATCACGATTGGAGCAGACACGGAGATGAGTCCGCGCCAGCAAGTCGTCTCTGTTGCGCATGCGTATCGCGTGGGAACGGTCGATGGAGCGAGCGGCGGAACCATAACTGGTAATTTGAATGTTGCCGGCAAAGGAAACATCGGCTCCGGAAATTCAAATTCGGGCAATCAGGCGTTTGTTGCGGGGCAGAACAACAGTGCCTCTGGAAACCACTCCGTCGTGAGCGGCGGTTCGGCGAATACTGCCACAGGACCCGGCTCTTCAGTGGGCGGCGGCACCAGCAATACGGTGGAAGGCGGTTGGGCTGTGATTGGCGGCGGCGATTCAAACGTCGGACAGGGAGTCTGGTCGGTCGTGGCCGGTGGATTCGAGAATACCGCGTCAGAAGTATCAAGCGTAGTCAGTGGCGGCAGTGGAAACCACGCTAACGGCGAATGGAGCGTTGTTGGTGGCGGCAGCGCCAATCGCGCGGATAGCATTGCGATTGTCGGCGGTGGACTCAGTAATCTTGCCGCAGGTCCCTACTCCTTTGTGGGCGGCGGCTACATCAACAGAGCATCAGGGCGCTCCAGCACGGTCGGCGGAGGGCAAGAGAACCAGGCCGCAGGAATCTTCAGTACTGCTGCTGGAGGAGACAGCAACAACGTTTACGGAGCGTTCGGCTTCAACGGTGGCGGCCAGCTGAATGCGGTGGCAGATTCGTTCGCCGCACTCGCCGGAGGGCGGCATAATCGCGCAAGGGGCAAGTACAGCTTCGTTGGTGGAGGTGGTGGACCAACGCTGTCCGATTCAAACAGCGCACGCGGGAGTTGGTCGGCGATTGTCGGGGGAAGCGGCAACAACGTGTCGCAGAACTATGGTTTCATCGGTTCAGGACAAGCCAACATTGTGACGGCGTCACATTCGGCGATTCTTGGAGGAAACTTCAATCAAGCCACCGCGGTCCGATCTGGCATAGTTGGAGGAGACAGCAATATCGTCAGCGGCCAAGAGAGCTTCGTCGGCGGAGGCAACCTGAACCTTGCTCGAGGCGCCAGAAATTCAATTGTCGGGGGACAAAACAACTCCTTGAGTTCCATTTCAGAAGCATCGTTTATTGGTGGAGGTAATGGGAATTACATAGACTCGTATTATTCAGTCATCGCCGGTGGTGACAGTAACATCGTGGACCTTGGAGGTACTTACGGCTTTATCGGCACAGGGAAATCAAACTATGTGGGGGGGAATAGAGGTGGTATTGTCTCGGGTTTCGACAACACCGTAACATTTGGTTCTTCCAACTCATTTGTTGGAGGTGGTTCCGGCAACAGGGTCGAATCGCCGAATTCTGTAATTTGCGGTGGAGTGGGTAATATCGTTGACGGCGCGATTGGCACATCCTTTATCGGCAGCGGCACGTCAAATAGTGTTCTCACGAACGGTTCCGCAATCGCCGGCGGATATAGCAATACTATTACTGGCGCTGGCGGCGCAATTTGCGCTGGATACCAGAATGTTGTGTCAGGCAGCTATGGATTTGTAGGCAGCGGCTTGTCTAATGTTGTAAGTGGATCCTCTGCTGTTGTGCCTGGAGGGACCGCAAATGAGGCCTCAACGTCCAATTCATTTGCAGCAGGCCAAAACGCGCGCGCCAGACACTCCAACAGTTTTGTTTGGGGAAGCTCCGGAACTGACAGTACAGTCTCTGTGAGCACAGGATCTTTTGTCGCTCGCGCATCCGGCGGCGCACGATTTTACTCAGAATCCACTGGAACATCGGCGGGAGTAACTTTAGCCGCTGGCGGCGGCGCATGGAACTCGATTTCTGATTCAACAGTGAAGCGGCGTCTTGGCCAAGTCAACACGGCGGAAATACTGTCAAGAGTCATTGAGCTTCCAATTGAGCGTTGGAGCTATTTGTCTCAGCCTGAAGACATTCAACATATCGGACCAATGGCACAGGACTTTCATGCCGCTTTTGGTGTGGGTGACGATGAAAGAACGATTTCTACGCTTGATCCTGACGGCGTCGCACTGGCGGCGATACAGGAACTGGCAAAACTCAATCAACAAAAGGACGCTAAGATCTCCGACCTTGAAGGTCGCATCAGAATGCTCGAAGAGGCGATTCTGCAATTTGGCAATCTTGGTCAAACAGATAAGCAGTAAGGATACAAACAATGAACAAAACTCTTCTGTTACTCCTCCTCCCTGCCTTACTATTGGCACAGTCAGAGAGCGAGAATTTCGTCTTGACAAAGTCTGTGGTCAACGCTGGCGGCGGCGGCGCAAGTTCCGCGAATTTCAATCTCGTTTCTTCGTTCGGCCAGCCGACGCCGGTAGGTGTGCAATCGAGCGAGAACTTCACGCTCTTTGCAGGTTTCCTGTCGCCGACTCTGTCGGTCTCACCCCTGTCGCCGATTCAACAATTGGTGATCAGGCAGGCACAACCGGACGCCGTACTCTACTGGGAAGAAATTCCCGGAGCAACCAGCTATTCTGTGCATCGCGACGCAGCTTATAACTTTTCCCCCGGCCCGGGGAACTTCGTCGGAACCGTTACAGGTACGTCGTTCACAGACACAAATGTGCTGTCAGGGCCGGCCATCCAGCAGTACTACATAGTCATCGTGAACAGGTAGCTAAACCATTGACGGTCGAACTCGAAAGCTTGTCGTCACAATTAGAACCAAATGCAAGGGCTGCCCGCGAGGCAGCCCTTTTCAACATAGTGCGAATCAGGGTGCTACATGGCGTCATAAGCAGGTTTGAGCGCATTCACCGCAAAGTCTTCAAATTTCGTTGAAGTGGTGGATTCCGCATTGCGTTTGTAGTCCAAGAGTCCCGAATTGAATCCGGAGTATAACTCGCAGAACAAATCCGCGATCTTTTCTGGCACACCGGCTCCCACCAGCCCTTGCTTCATCTGCTCGAGCGTAAACTCAACGTAGGGCAACTCCTTAATGCCGAGAGTTGAACCAAGGATCTTCGCAACCTCTGCTCCGGCAATATCCCGCGGACCCAGCACGTACTGCACGTTCTTTCCATTAAAATTCAGAGCCGTTAGTCGCTTGGCTGCATAGTGACCGATGTCCGCCGTTGCTACAAATGGCCACAGAGCCTCTGCGGGACATGCCGCGCCGTAGATTCCCATCTTCTTGATGAGGCCAAGCGAGCCGAACGTATTCTCCATGAAAAACCCCGCGCGCAAATGCAGCGTGTTGAGATCCGGAATACCGTCCAACTGCTTCTCCAGGTAATGAAGTCCGTTGACAGGTCCGACACCTGTGGCATGATTCGCACCGATACTGCTGAGCGAAACGACGTGCTGCACCCCGACCGACGCCAGCGCATCGCACAGGTTGTCCGTCACCTCGTCCTGATACCTGCGAAAATCTGCGGTTCCGAAATTGGGCGGAATCATAACATAAGCAGCTCGTGATCCGTCCAAAGAACGCTTCAATGCTTCCTGATTCAAGATGTCGGCTTCAAAAGCATCTGCACCGTGTGCCGATAAACTTGCAAGTTTGTCTTTTGTGCGCGCGACGGCCCGCACTTTATGTCCTGCTTTCAGCAAGTCTTCAACGACTAATCGCCCCGTGTTGCCGGTCGCACCGATTACAGTGTATTGCATGGATTCCTCGGCTCTCAAGTGAGTGACAACCCGAAAGGATTGATCGGCTTCCCTGTCACGCCGGCGAGGACAGTCTTAGTCTCGAGATAGCCGTCAAGTGTCTCCATCGCCATTTCCCTTCCGAAGCCCGATTGCTTATACCCTCCGAACGGCAGACCGGGCAGAGCAGTCGCAGGCGTATTGAGTGTGACGATTCCGGAGTGCAAACCGCGAATGAATCTCGTTGCGCGCGGCATGCTTTCGGTGTAAAGTGTCGCGCACAAGCCGTATTTCACGGCGTTCGCCTTCGCCAAAGCCTCATCGTCGCTTTGCACCCTTGAAATCACCACTATCGGTCCGAAAATTTCCTCCTGCACGCAGAGATTGTCTTCGGGCAGGTCCGTAATAACGGTCGGTGCGAAGAAGCAACCTTTGTCAAAGATGCCGCCTTTCAGCTGCTCGCCGCCGCACAGAATCTTCCCTCCTCCCTGCTTGGCAGCTTCAACGAACTTATGCATGATTGCGAGACGAGAAACATGTGAGAGCGAACCGATGTGCGTACTTTTGTCAAGTGGATCTCCGACGATGAGCTGCTTCGTCGCGGCGATGAATTTCTCGACGAAAGCGTCATACTGACTCTCGTGTACATAAATGCGCGAACGCGCATCGCAACTCTGACCTGCGCCGTAGAAGATCGTGTAGACGCTGGACAGCACGGCATCGTTCAGGTTGGCATCTTCACAGACAATCGCTGGTGACTTACCGCCTAATTCCAGCATCAGGCGCTTCATGTCATTGGCACATTCCTTCATAATGACGCGCCCGGTCTCCGTTCCGCCGGTAAACGTGATCTTGTTGACTGCGGGATGCCTGACCAGTGCCGCGCCGGCGGACTCACCGAGACCGTGCACGAGATTGACCGTGCCCTCCGGACACCCTGCTTCATGCAGAATTTCAACCAGCACATTCGCAGAGCATGGCGCGATTTCGGAAGGCTTAAGGACGACCGTGCAGCCCGCCGCAAGTGCCGGAGCAAGCTTCCACGATTCGAGCATGATGGGATAATTCCACGGCGTAATCGCACCGACCACACCGACGGGTTCGCGCAGCGTATAGCCGAAGAATACCGGATGGATCGGCGGCACACGGCCTTCAGTTTTGCTGGCCGCGCCGGCGAAATACTCAAAATCCTCGATTGCCTGTTTGACTTCTCCCATGACGTGCATCACAGGCTTGCCCATGTTGCGCGACTCGAGTTCGGCAATTTCCTTGGCGCGAGCTGCGAGCAATTCTGCAGCTTTAAAGAGAATTTTCGTGCGTGCGCTCGCTGTCAGGCGGCCCCACTTGCTGAGAAGAGCGGCACGTGCGGAGGCTACGGCCTTGTCAATATCCTCGGAACCGGAGAGCGGGATACTGCCCAGCGCTTCGCCCGTTGCGGGATTCGTCAATGCGAGTGTCTTGCCGCTATGAGCCGGCAGATGCTCGCCGTTGATAATGTTTGGGTAGAGTTTTTCAGACATGTTATTGGGTGATAGGTTGAGGCTGACGCGTTGACTTTAAGAGTCGCTAACGTCCCTTAAATTGCGGCTTGCGCTTCTCGTTGAACGCGGCGACGCCTTCGCGGTAGTCTTCCGTCTTGCCGAGAATATCCTGCAAATACGCCTCGTAGTCGAGCGCCTCGTCAAGGCCTACGGCCGACGACTTGTTGAACGCGCGCTTGATGGCACCGATGGCCTTGGTCGGTGAACTCGCATACGTCGTCGCAAGTTCCATTGCAACGCTATCAAGCTTATCATGCTCGACCACTTTATCGACGAGATTTAATCGCAGCGCCTCGTCCGCCTTGATCGGACGGCCTGTAGTGCAAATCTCGAATGCCTTGTGGTATCCCAGCAACCGCGGCAGGATCCACGTCGATCCCGTATCGGGCACCAACCCGACATTGACAAAGGCTTGCAGCATGGAAGCCTGGTCGGACGCGATCCGAAGGTCACAGGCCAGCGCGAGGGACATGCCCGCTCCCGCCGCGACGCCGTTGATCGCGCAAATGACCGGTTTCTCAAGCTCCCGAATGCGCAGGATATTCGGGTTATAGTTGTTACGAAGACGGTCGGCAAGACTCGTGTTCGGGTCGTCCTTCACTTCCTTCAAGTCCTGTCCGCTGCAAAACGCCTTGCCTGCTCCTGTCAATATCACGCTGCGGACGTCGTTATCCTTCGCGGCACTCTTCAACGCGTCTGCAAGTTCCTTGTGCATGAGCGCGTTGAATGCATTGAAACGATCCGGCCGGTTCAGCGTAATCTTCAACACTGCATCCGTGTGCTCGTAGAGAATGGTTTCGTACATTCTAATTCCCCGTAAACTTCGCGGTTCGTTTCTCGATAAAGGCCTTCATACCTTCCTTCTGGTCTTCTGTGGAAAACAGCAGGTAGAAATTCTTGCGCTCGAACTCCAAACCGTCGAGCAGGAAAGATTCATAATTCTTCAGCACGGCCTCTTTCGCCAAGCGCACGGCAACGGGCGACATCTGCGCGATCTCGCGCGCGAGTTTTTGTGCTTCGGACAGATACACTTCGACAGGCACAACACGATTGACAAGCCCCCACGCTTCGGCCTGCTTCGCGCTGATGAACTTTCCGGTCAACACCATCTCCATTGCCCGCGCCTTGCCGATGATGCGCGTGAGTCTCTGCGTGCCGCCTGCGCCGGGCATGACGCCAATCTTGATCTCCGGCTGTCCGAACTGCGCAGTCTCACTTGCAATGACCATATCGCAGTGCATCATCAATTCGCAGCCTCCGCCCAGTGCGAAACCCGACACCGCCGCGATGATCGGCTTCTTGACCTTGCGGATTCTATCCCATTTGGCGAATTGATCGCGGCGCAGCATTTCAGTTGAGTCAGCGTCGGCCATTTCCATGATGTCGGCTCCGGCCGCAAACGCGCGCTGGTCTCCGGTCAATACTATCGCGCGAATCTCGTCGTCGCTGTCGAGCGTTTCAAGCGTGGCCACCAGTTCGTCCATCAGCGCCATGTTAAGCGCATTAAGCTGCTTCGGGCGATTCAGAAAGACTGTGGCAACGTGTCCGTCGCGCTCGAGTTTGAGAAACTGCAAGTCACTCATGGTCTATTTTCTTACCAATCTTTCCCGTACCATTTTGTAATCCGGCTTGCGTTTTTCATTGAATGCTGTTACCGCCTCGCGGACTTCAGGGGAGCTGGAGTGAACACCGAGCCAGTCGCGTGCGTGCTGAATCGTCTGCGACCACGACGCGTCGCGCCAGTAGTTAAGCTGCGTCTTAAGATAACGCACGCACTCCGGCAACTTGTTCTCGAGCTTCGTTGCCATTTCCTCAACTGCCTGGTCAAGCTGTGCGCGCGGCACAACCTGATTGACGAGTCCCCATTCGAGCGCCTTCTGTGCAGGAATCTCTTCGCACAGGAACAGGATCTCCCGCGCGCGACGATCTCCGACGATTATCGGCAGGAATTGCGATGCACCCGCCGCAGCAACTGATCCGTGAGCCGCGCCAACCTGCCGAATATAGATATCTTCCGCCGCGATCGCAAGATCACAGCTGATATTGAACTCATTGCCGCCACCGACCACGATGCCGTTTAACCGTGCGATGGTAGGTTTGCCCAGCGCGCGCAATTTCTCATGAGCGTCAATGAACGCTCCCATCCATTTCCAGTAGTCCTGCGGGCGGTCGAGAAATTGCAGTTGCTCCTGCAGGTCAGCTCCGGTGCAAAAGGCACGGTCGCCCGCGCCGGAAAGAATCATCACCGCGACTGCGTCATCAAATGCCACGTCGTCAAACGCCACGCAAAGCTCTTTCAGCATCGGGTAGTGCACGCAGTTCAGCTTTTCTGGTCGGTTAAACGTCACGTAGGCGCGCGCGCCTTTCTTCTCATACGTGATGTAATCAAACTTGAAACTCTCCGCAGGGCGTGGCTGAAAGTCCTTTGTCATGCGCGCGGATCCGTTTCCGCCGTCTGAAACTCGACGAGTCCCTGGGCAAAGCTCATCAGATTCGCGCCCGCATCCGCCATCTCCTGCGATTTCATGCCCGCCTTGAACGTGTCCTTGTCCGCAAACGAGAGCACCGCCATCATGTAGTATGGCGCGGGGCCGTTCTTGCCCGGCCAGAATTTATGCGCCTGCAAGCCGAGCAAACCCGGCACTTTCTTGATGAGCGGGATATGTGTTTCCCAATACGCTTTGTCGAACGCATCGGCATCCTGCGGATGCTTGTAAAAGGCAATGAAATTGACCATGTCTCTGTTTTTCTATTCTCAATTCGTTGTTTACTTTTTCAGTTCCCACAGATGGTCCTCAATCCCCCATCCTCCGGCACCGGAACCCCAATCAGGATAAGCACGACGATGAAGCTCTTTGAGTTTGTCGCTGGACAACACGACCTGATGAACCTCACCCTCACCGATCAGTCGTTCGCCTTGAAACGCTTTCACTTCACAAAAGAGATAGTTCCCGTGCAAGCGCGTGCACTCTGCGACGAAGCGCAATTCCTGTCCGATTCCCGCAGGATTGTGGTGGCGGACAAAGACACCTGTGCCGATGCCGTCTTCTCCGTAGTCAAGATGCGGTTCAAGTACGAGCCGGCTGACATATTCCGAGTGATAGGTCAACCAATAGGTCGAATAGAAGGGGTGCAAGGGCCGTCCTTCGAAATAGACGGTCATTCGCGATTCGACCATGAACCGGAATTCAGCGCGGCTGCCGACGGTAAGAGTTGGTTTCAACGGAGCTTACAGGGTGTGTTGGCGGGATAACTCAAGCTGTTGAGTATAGCGTATTTTGGCAACTTTTGCAACTCTGTCACACTCGAGGAGCTTGACAATTTCGGACTGCGAACATAGATTTCTGGCAACTTATCGCACGGAGGAAAGCATGTCTCACGCGCGCTGCATCACTCCAATCACACTTCTGGCACTTCTCGCCTTGCCATTCACTACCATTGCCTTTGAACGGGTCACTCCACCGGATTCCTCTCTGACAAATTGGCAGTGGCCCTTTGTGCTCAATTGGACATCCGAGTCAAACCTTGAAGGCGAATCGGTCTACTACATCTTCCACCTCGAAACATCCTACTTCGAAGAAGCTGTCTCGCCCCGAGACGCCGTTGTTACCGACACGTTCATGAATGTCCAAATTGATATTCCCGTGCTGTCGTTGGACGATATCTACGAGTTTCGCTGGCGTGTCTGGGCGTCAGACGGACAGGACACGGTTGAAGCTCTGAACGGTGAAGGTTTCTTCCAAATGGTCATTCCCGAAAACGCGGATGAGACACACTTGGTTCCCACGTCAGTAGATCTTCTCGCCTATCCCAACCCGTTCAATCCTGCAACATCGCTGAGTTTTTCGTTGGATAAGCCGCAACGTGTAGTACTCGCTCTCTATGATGTTCGTGGCCGCCATGTTTCGTCGCTCGCAAGTGAAGTGATGACCGCAGGTCCACACATTGTGACGGTTGACGGATCCGCGTTGCCCAGCGGAGTCTATTTTGCCAGCTTTCTGTCAGGAGCACAATCGAAGTTGGTTAAGCTTATCTTGCTCAAATAGAGCCGATCCCACGTTTACATGCAAGAGGCGCATCCACGCGGTGCGCCTTTCTCTTCCCCGATTATTCATACAGACAAGGAGTGTTTAACTCAGCAGTATACGACGGTCAGCAACTCCACAATCCTCTCAAACTCTTTCTGATATTCCTTTTGAAAGGCCTCCCGAGAAGGCTCAAAGCCGGCTTCGACGAGCGACGTAACAAAGTCCCTGTGCGATCTTCCCCCTCGATAGTCCGGTTCCCGCGGCGGCTGCTTAAGATACCGTGACATCAACTCGACTTCACCGGACACATTGATCACGGCGTGATAGAACACGACATCACGGTTGCGGTAGAGCGCTGTGCCCGCAATCTTCCTTTCACCAAGCGCAATATCCGAAATGCCGCGATGCGCAAGTCCTCCGACACCGATTCTCTCAAACGCGTCGCACACGGCCTTGTTGAACAGCACGAAGTAATCCTTGGATTGAATCTGTTTGCGGCCATAGAGCGCGCACGATAGGCACCACATGTCGGGTGACAACACGACCGAACATCCCCCGGATCTGCGCTTATAAACGGGCAGGCCGTCCTCCTCGACAGCTGCTTCATTCAACTCCAGTTCGCTCTTCGACCCGCTCCCAATCACCACGCACGTGTGCTCCGGCACCCACAGCAGGAAACGCCCGGCGGAATCGTCGGGCGTCAAGAGCGTACTGTCCTGAAGGTTGTAGTCTTTGGTCTGCACCGGTGTGGCGGAGGCAATCCGCCAGTCATTCACTACAGCATCAAAATATTCGTCGGGTCGGCCAGCATCAACACCAAATCGTTGACGAACCGCGCGCTGTCGCCGCCGTCCACGATGCGATGATCAAACGACAAACTCAGCGGCTGAATCCAGCCCTTCGCGATCTGATCGTTGAGGATAACCGGCTTCTGCAGGATGCGGCCGGTGCCAAGGATCGCAACTTCGGGATAGTTGATAACCGGCACACCGAAATTCCCATTCAGACTGCCGTAATTCGTAATCGTGAAGGTCCCGTCGCGAATTTCATCGAGCGTCAGTTTGCGTTCGCGTGCGCGATTGGAAAGATCCTCAATTTCGCGGGCAAGTTGCAGGATACCCTTCTGATCTGCGTTCTTGATGTTCGGCACGACCAATCCGTCCGGCGTATCCACCGCCAAGCCGATATTGTAATACTGTTTGTAGACCACGCGGTTGCGCTCGAGATCGAGGGTTGCATTGAGCTTCTTATGTTTGCGCAGCGCGACACACACGGCCTTAATGATAAACGGCAGATAGGAGAGTTTGACGCCTTCGCGCTCAAGTTCCTTGTTCTTTTGCGCGCGCAAGGTGACGAGCTTCGAGACTTCCACCTCGTCGAGCGAGGTGGCGTGCGGAGCGGTGTATTTCGACTGCGACATGCGGTTGGCAATCGTGCGGCGCAATTGTGAGAGTTCTTCAATCTCCACCGGCCCGGGATACTCACCCGGAACGCTTGCGGGAGCGACCTTTGGAGCAGCAGGGGCGGCAGCCTGTGTCTTCACCTGTCCTGCACTGACTGTTGCGGGCGCACTTCCGCTCGCTGCGGCAGCTTCGATATCCTGCTTCATCACGCGTCCGCCGGGCCCCGTGCCTTGTATCTTGCTGATATCAACGCCCATCTCGACGGCCATCTTCCGCGCGACCGGAGTGGCAATCACCTTTGCACCCTGTGACGCGCCGTTTACGGGAACGTCCGCACGTCCTTCGTTCGTGGAGGGCAGCACTTCGTCGCCGACTGGAATTTGTCCGACCACGCCGTACATGCCGTCTTCGTCCGTAGAGGCGGTTTTCTCTTTGGCCAGCGTCGGCGAACTGTGCTGCGTGGCAAAGTTCTCGTGATACGCTTCCGTTGGCGGCGGCGTGCTGAAGCTCACATCTTCTCCCTTGCCAACGATGACGGCGATCACCTGACCGACGTGCACGATCTCGTCCACCTTGCCGTTCGTCTGCGCGAGTTTGCCGGTTTGCGGAACGGGAATATCGGTCACGACCTTGTCGGTCTCGACTTTCAGCAGCGGATCGCCTTCCTTGACTTCGTCACCGGGCTTATGATACCACTCGAGGATCTTGCCTTCGTGGATACCTTCGCCGATGTCGGGGAATTGGAAATTGAAGGGCATATCTATAGTCTCCTGCTTACACCTGATAGTCTGCGAGCCTGCGGCAGTAATAATGCACGCGCTCGGGGGTGGGGCAATACAAGTCTTCGGAACGCGGCAGCGGTGGAATCGTGTCGTTGCCGCACAGCCTCATCGGCGGAGCTTCGAGATACTCAAAACACTTTTCGTTCACCAGCGCAATCAGCTCCGCCGCGACGCCAAAACTCTTCGGGCCTTCCTGCACAACGAGCAGTCGTCCGGTCTTCTTCACGGACGCGACGATTGTATCCCAATCCATCGGGTAGATTGTGCGCAGGTCGATCAGCTCGACGCTGATGTGATCCTTCTCTAAAAACTCCAGCGCCTTCCGGCAAACGTGCATCATCGCACCATAAGAAATGACGGTCATATCGCGGCCGTCTTTCTCAACTTTCGCCTTGCCGATGGGAATGCGGTAGAGCCCGTCGGGCACTTCCTGCTTCATCGCGCGATAGAGCCGCTTGGGTTCCTGATAGATGACGGGATCGTTATCCTCAATTGCGGAGATCATCAAGCCCTTTGCGTCATACGGCGTCGAGGGAATCACAACTTTCAGCCCGGGGATGTGCGCGTACATCGCCTCCATCGCTTCTGAGTGCATTTCGAGCGCCTTCACGCCGCCGCCATAGGGGAAGCGAATCACGGCGGGTACGTGCCGCTGACCTCGCGTGCGGTAGCGATAGCGGGAGATGTGCGTGATAATCTGATTCATTGCGGGATAGACGAAACCGTCAAACTGCATTTCGGCGACGGGACGCAAGCCCAGCACAGACATCCCGATACAGGCGCCGATGATAGAGGATTCGGCCAGCGGCGTATCGAACACGCGCTTCACGCCGTGCTTCTTTTGCAGATGTTCGGTCACGCGAAACACGCCACCCTCAACACCGACGTCTTCGCCAAAACACAGCACGGACGGATCGTCCGCCAGCTTCACATCCAGCGCGTTGTTTAGCGCCTGCACCATCGTCATTACGGGCATGGATTGCTCCTATCTTCAGTTTTCATTTTCTGATTACTTTCCTCTCCGGCTCTGCCACGCCAGGAACGCTTCGAGATCATGCTTCTGCTCTTCGAGCGAATTGGTGAGCTGCTCGTACTGGTGCTCAAAGAGTTCGGGAATCGGATTCGGTCCAAGCCCGACGACGTGCGACACGATTTCATCAATCTTCACGGCACACTCTTCTTCAAACGCCGTCTCCTGCTTCTCGCTCCAGAGCTGCTTCTCCAGCAGATACTTCTTGACGCGGATCAGCGGATCGCGCGGCTCCCAGATCTTTTCTTCTTCACTCGTGCGGTATTTCGTCGGGTCGTCTGAAGTCGTGTGCGCACCCATGCGGTAGGTCACGGCTTCGATCAGAACGGGACCGTTGCCCGCCCGTGCGAAATCCACAGCTTCCTTCGTGGCACGGTAGACCGCAAACAGGTCGTTGCCGTCCACCTGAATCCCGGGCATGCCGAAGCCCACGGCTTTTTGTGCAATCGTGGCTGCCTTGGTCTGCAATTCACGCGGGACGCTGATCGCATACTGATTGTTGTTGCAGAAGAACACGCACGGGCACGAGAACACTGCCGCCCAGTTCAACCCTTCCGAGAAGTCTCCTTCTGACGTGCCGCCGTCCCCGAAGTAACAGAGCACGACCTGATCAAGGCCTTTGTAGTTGATGGCGTGGCCGATTCCCGCGGCGTGGGGAATCTGCGAAGCGATCGGCACGGAAGTCGGCAGGCTGTTCACACCTTCCGGCATGACTGCTCCGCTCTCCAGACCAAGATACCACTTGTAGACCGTTTCTACCGGCCAGCCGTGCCACATATACGCGCCGATTTCGCGGAAGGCGGGCACCAGCCAATCATCCTTGCGCAGGGCCATTGCGGAACCGACTGCGGAGGCTTCCTGACCGCGGTTGACCGGCAGCGTATAGAGCTTGCCTTGCCGCTGCAGGTTGACGGCCTTCAGGTCCACAAGCCGCGCATACTTCATCATCTTGTAGCCTTCGAGCAGGAAATCTTCGTCAAACTCAGGCATCCATTCCGGGTGCAGGACCTTTCCAGAGGGGTCCAGAACTTCGAGCTTCTTGCCTGAAGTTGCATGAAAAGCCTCGAACAGAGAGGACGTGCCTTTGCCATTCACCTGCCCGTTGCCTTTTTCGGTCTTTTTGGTCTTAATCTCCGTGGCCATCAGATCAAACCCTTATATGAAATTAAACAAATATTTAGCTAATTGTACGAACGTCCATCCAGTTCAGTTAATATAAGGTTTTTGCTCAGGATAGCAAGAAGGCATGAATATATTTTGATGTAAAACGATTTAATGTTAAATAAAAGAGAAATCAGGAGATTTTGTTGGTCGCGCGGTTGACGAAGTGCCCACAAGAGAAACAGAAATCCCCCAGTGAACCGGCTTGCAGTTCGACTGAGGGACTCTTGAATCCAAGTGCGGCCTGAGCCGCGACTTCAGATCATTGTGCCGCTATTTGAAGCTGCCGTTCACGATCGGGAAAACGGGGAACCATCCACCCTTCTTGATGATATTGACCAGACCGATTTGCAGACCGTTCGTGGACTGCGCAAAATTCACCAGGCCAAATTGCAAACCCACATACTCGTTCGCTTCGTTGTAAAGGCCGTATTGCAAGCCGGTGAACGTGCCACCCTTGTCGATGTTCACCCAGCCCCACTGAATTCCCGCGCCGCCCTGATTAGCAAGATTGACGAATCCGTATTGAATCCCTTGCATCTGACCAGTGGCATGATTGCCAAGGCCGACGTCGAGGCCGGTGACGTTGGCGTTCTTGCCGTAGATCAAGTTCAGGCGCAGGCCCGTGATGCTCTCGCTGTTCTTGAAGATCTGCACGGGATCGACGAGTGCCAGATTGACTGGCTTATCGCCCGCCTGCGCCGCCGTGGGCAGAATGAGCGCAACACTGAATAACAGTACCGCATATAGTGCTTTTGTCATGGGTGTTCCTTCGTTTGGAAACGTTACCTTCGTGAAACTGGACCACTAAAAGTAACAACTCTCAATTTCATAAACAACCGTCCAAAGCACAGGTTTCTAACCGAATGTTATTCACATGTAACAAAATACACGCGCATCCCGTCGGCGGGCAGGGGCAGCACGGTGCTGGTTGCGGGTGTGGTGGCCTCGATGGTGTAGTCCTGCGGCGCGGAGTTCATGTCGTTGCTCGACCATATCTTATACTGTGTCGCGCCAGCGACGGGGTGCCAACGCAAGTAGAGCGAGTCCTCTGCAAACGACATCACCAGAGATCCCGGCGCGTCGAGACCGTTCTCGAATTCATCGTACAAGGCCGCGAGCAATTCGCCGTCGCGATCCGCCGCAAGCTCCCAGAACATCGCGCCTCCGAGCAATTCACTCAAAACATAGCGCGCCTTCTCGCGAATGGACGCCGTGTCGTCATAACTGATCATCACGTGCGACGCCGGATTGTACAGCCACGGCACGCGCGAAGCGTCACTCCAGTATCGCGTGTAGCCGTTTAGGTTGACGTAGTTCTCCTTGAGCTGCCAATAGTCGAACATCCCGTTTTCCCACGTGCCGAACGGGGACACGCCGGAAAAGGACGCGTATAGCCCGTTATTCACGTTCGCGACGTTGCCGAAACCGCGCCCGTAAAACGCCATCCCCGCCGAAAGTTTCTCGCGCGGAAATCCGCCAGCTATGTAGGCTTGCATCGCCGCGTCGAGATTTGCGGACGTGTGCGCTGGTTCGGGAAACGGATCGAGCGAATCGGCGTAAAGCGGCGAGTTGAATCCCGTGAACGGACTCCATGGCCCTTGAAAATCGTAGGTCATCACGTTGATAAAATCAACGGCTTGGGCAAGCTGCGGCAACTCAAGATTTGCCACATGATCAAGTCCCGCCGATGTCGCGAGTGTGAGCAGATACGGCCGCCCGTATAGTGTTTCGAGCGAATCAAGTTTGGCCCGGATACGCTGACAGAGCAGCGTGAGGTTCGCGCCGTCTTCCGGGCGATGCTCGACGTCCCAATCCCCGCCGAACACGGGATACTCCCAGTCGAGATCCACGCCGTCGAAGCCGTGCTCAATGACGAATTGTGCACACGAATTGGCGAACAGCTCTCGTGCTGCAGGCGTCGCGGCGGCGTCAGAGAAATTTTCACTCCATGTCCAACCGCCGACCGAAATCAATGTTCGCAAATGCGGGTGCTGCTCTTTCAGAAGTCTCAATTGGTGAAAGTTCCCGCGCTCACAGCCGGGATCCCAGCAATCGCCGGGATAGAAACGGTCAATATCGGCGTACGCGTCGCCGAGCACAACTTGACCGCCGCTGATATTCGCGAACGCGTAGTTGATGTGCGTGAGCTGCTCGGCGGGAATATCCGTGACAAAATAGCTGCGCGCGTAAATCGCCCATGACGGATAGTAGCCGACGATGCGCTGCGCCTCTGCAATCATAGGAACCAGCAAACACGCAACGAGCAGATATCTATTCAGGTGTAACCGCACAATGTCTCATCAAATCTGTCACAATTTTCACTCGTGATTCACCAGAGTCAAACGATTCAGCGGCGTATGAAGACTCGTGTAACCGCATGAAGGCTGTTCCAACAGCGCATGTATCACATCATCATTCGCGGGTTGCCGACCGCCAAGTCCCTGCGTCTCTTCTGAGGCGATCCAACTCTTTCCAGTGATTCTCAATCGCGTCGCGGCCGGATTCGGTTAAGCTGACCAGCGTGTTCGGCTTCCTGCCGATGAATTGTTTGGTGATGGTAATCAGTCCGCCAGCTTCGAGTTTGGAGAGATGGCTCGAGAGGTTGCCCTTCGAAAGTCCGGTCAGGCTGTTCAGATAGAGAAAGTCAGCAGACTGACAGGCCGCCAACGCGGTGAGAATCGCGAGCCTTGACGAGTCGTGAATAAGCCGGTCGAGCTCGGCAATCTGCTTAAACGGCTCCGACATCTTCGGCCACCTTTCCACCCAGTGTGCGCGTGACCAGCAGATGATCAGACAGTCCGCCGAAGATCATCGCCGTGCCGGCCAGCATCCACGTCACAAACCCGCGCTCCAGAAACGGCGAGCCGGCCGGCCAGTCCCGCACTCCGATGAAGAGATTCAGCGCAATCATCGCCAGCGCAATCCATAAATAGTGCGCACGCCATTGCCGCCCCACCATCCAGAACTGCAGCAGAAACCACAGCGCAAAGATCACCGGCATCACGAACGGCCGCGTCCCCAGATACTTGTCAATCAGCAGTCCGCCAATCAGAGCGGGAAATGCCAGGAGGCTCCAAGCGGTCGGACCGTAGCTGCGTTTTGCGCCCATCACGGTGCCAAAGCGACGCATGTAATACCACGAGACACCGAGGAATCCCAGTAAACCCAGCGGCAGCACACAGGCCAGCAGCCAAATCTGAGGAATCACTCCAATTTGCTCGAGCGCAATGGCAAAGCACACGACGCCCCAAATCACCCAGCGCAACCCGTGAAGCTCATAATACTGCTCAGTCACGAACTTGATTTGTTCAAGGCTTGTCATTTCTATCTCCTCGTTTAGTTTGCGTTGCAAACTTGTTTGCAATATAGTTGCAAAGGAGGCAAATGTCAAGCAGATAGTTTCAAGATATCTTAATAAAATAAAATAACTTACAATCAAGAGCGTTCAAAAGAGAGGCATCACAAGCTGTCCGAGTTCAGAGCAGTGGCTATGGGCAATGGGTCACGACTTTGAAGAAACCGAGTTCGGGCAGGCTCGAAACCCCTGTCAGACCGTATGAAGCGGATCCTCCGGACGGGAGAATCTCTTCGGCGACAATTGTCCAACCGGCGGGGAATTCAGCCTCCCCGTCGTCAGATTGCCAGAGCGAGTAGCGGGCAGTGGCGCCGCCGATGTTGCTCCAGCGAAAGTTCAATACATCCTCCCCGACTGCGACGGAAAGATTTGCAGGCGGGAGGTTCAGACAGTCGTCGCACTCATCGGGCACGCCGTCCAGGTCAAGGTCCTGCGAGAAACCGAATTCGATGTCACAGCCATCGGCGATGCTGTTGCCGTTGCAGTCTATCATATTGTTGGGGACAATTTTGAACAGCTCACCTCCGTTCAAGTCACAGATATAGAGTTCACCGAACGCATCCTCTCCGAAGCTGGAGATATTCTCAACCAATCCGGCGGGCGGAGTGAAGGCGGCGGTCCAAAGGGTCGAATCGGTCGTGCCGTTCGCGCCGTCCCAGCGGAAACTCCAGATGTCATCCGAGCAGTAGTCCGCGTAGAAATAGGTTCCGTAGAGTTCGGGGATTGCACAGCCGCGATAGACATAGCCACCGGTCACCGAGCAGCCGTCATTGTGAGAGTAGACGGTCACGGGAGCGGTGAAGGCGGGGTTGTTACAGTTGCAGGCGGGCTGCCCCCACGTCGTGCAGGAGAAACCTTCAAGACAGCGCCAGCCGTAGTTTCTGCCGCCAGTGTTGGCAGGTTCGACATTGACTTCTTCCCAAGCGTATTGCCCGACATCGGCTAAATACAAGTCGCCTGTCAGACGGTCGAAACTCCAGCGCCACGGATTGCGCAGGCCGAGGGACCAAATTTCCGCGCGATAGCCTCCGACCCCAACGAACGGATTGTCTGCGGGAATGCCGTAGTTGAGCGGTGCCTGTGGCGAGTCCACGTCAATCCGCAGCATCTTGCCGAGCAGTGTGCCGGTGTTTTGTGCGTTGTTCTGCGGGTCTTCACCCGAGCCGCCGTCACCGAGTCCGATGTAGAGATAACCGTCCGGTCCGAATTTGATGCAGCCGCCGTTGTGATTGCTGAAGGGTTGAGTTTGCGTGAGGATATTCAACCGCGAGGTTGCGATGGCGCTGTCGGGGTCGGCGGATGCCGTGAAACGCGCAATGACACTTGTGCCGCTGTTGTCATTATAGCTGACATAGAAGTAGCGGTTGGTCTGATAGTCGGGATGAAAGGCCAGACCGAGCAGCCCGCGTTCATTGCCCGTGTTGATGACGAGAGAGTCGATATCCAGAAACGGCACGGGGTCGAGCACGGCGGTATCGAGATGATAGAGTCGCACGCGTCCGGTATGCTGTTCGAGAATAAAGATGCGTGCGAAATCGCCGGGTGCATGAGTGACGTAAAGGGGCCGCGACAAACCGGAGGCAATGCGGACGGTGGTCTGGGCGAGGAGCGGAGCGGAAAGTGCGAAGAGAGTCAGCAGCAGAATCATCCGTTTCATGGTCATTCATCCTTTGGCTTATGGACATCGTTGCGTCCATAAGTTACGCCAAAGGGTCAGAATCATGCAAGGAGATGGCGTCAGAATCCGGAATTGCTGACAGGGGGTCGGAATGGCACGAGGCTAAGTCAGCTTGAAAAGGCAGGAAGATACGATGAAAGGATCAGGAGGAGGTCGACATGCTGACCCTAATGTAATACATTTTTTTGTATTTGTCAAGTCCTGTTGCTTAAAACATGTTAATATTGAACATATGAATAATAGACAAGACCCTCGGAAACTTCGGATAGGAAAAACGAGTAAAACCGATGACGGCTTGACAAACGGGCCGGATTTTGCGTAATTGTTTCTAATGCAAAGACGCCGACACACATACCTTAAGATAGTTTCCGTGGCCCTGTTGCTCGCGTTTATGACGAGTGTGACGGTGCCCTATTGGTGCTCGACGGGGTGGTGTTGCGGCAAGCTGGAAACTGCGCAGACGGCGAAGGCCGAAGTGCCGAGCTGTTGTGCCCACGAAGCGCCTGCACTTTCGAGCAAGACTGCGCAACAGGATGGCTGGTGCAGTGAAACAACGCACAGCAATAAGGCTGGTGACAGCGGCTGTGCCACAGGGTGCTGCAAGCTTGCGGCCAATGTTTATGTGCTGACGCTGGTCAACAGCGTAGAGCTATTGTCTCCCGTTGCGATGCTGAATCCGCAAACCGCGCTGAATACGGGTATCGAATTGACGGATTACGTTCCTCAACCTCCGCGAGTTCTCTCTGCATAGAATTGCAGGAGAACTCCGTCCGGTGCTCTCCTGTGTGATACTGGAGAGAACGGTCAACCAAGAATACTGGGCCGCTGTTCGACAGCGGCCTTTTCGTTGAGGAATAAGATGAAAAAGAGAATTGCGTGCATCGCGTTGGCTCTTCTGCCCCTGCAGTTGTGGGCGGCGACGCTGCGCGGCATGATTCACGATCAGGAAACGGGTGACGTACTGATTGGCGCAACGGTCATGATCGACGGCACCCAGCGCGGCGCGGCAACAAATCCGCGCGGGATATTCACGATCCCGAATCTCGATGCGGGGTCATACACAATCAAGATTTCGATGCTCGGTTTTGAGCCGCTGGAAACCGCCGTGACGTTGGGCGAGCAGGACACGGTCATGCTGCATCTGGCGCTCGCACCGTCGGCGGTGCAGATGGGCGAAGTGAACGTCGAAGCGGAACGACTCCATTCGGGAATCAATCAGAATTCCACGACGCGGCAGGAAGTAATTGCCGCGCCGGAGTTGCAGGCGCGTTCTAAAGACGGTGGTTTGCTCACGGCATTGCAGAATAAAACGGGTTTGCGCACGAAGCCCTGTGCCTTGTGCGGCTCGGCGGGCATCGGATTGCAGGGATTAGACCCGTCCTACACCGAAATCAATGTGGACGGTTTGCCCGTGCTGTCGGGGTTGGGCACGCTCTATGGACTGGACGGCATCTCGGTCGCCGACGTCAAAGAGATGCAGGTCACGAAGGGGTCCAGTTCGAGCCTGTTCGGCAGCGGTGCAATCGCGGGCGCGGTGAATCTGGTCAGTACGCGGCCTTCGCTGACTCCCACTGTGTTGACCAATATGTCAGTGGACAATAACGGCAAGAGCACAGTGTCGGCGAGCGCGTCAGGATTAACAGGCAGCATTCCGATGCGGCTGTCGGTGATGCACGGCGCGGAGCCGACATATGTGGATAAGGATAAAGACGGGCTGACCGATACTCCGAAGTATCGTCGTTTCAATTTGAATTACGGCGTTGACCCCAAGCTCGGCAAAGGGAATTTGCGGCTGGGCGGGCGCTATTACAATGAACACCGCTATGCGGGCGAAACCAACTGGAACAAGTCGCTGCGCGGCGGGACGGACGTCTACGGTCGTGACATTCTGACTGACCGTGGCGAAGTCTCCGGCAAGTATGAGTTTCCGGTCACGTCCAAGTTCAAAGGCTCGGTAGAGAGCGCGTTCGTCCATCACGAGCAGGAGTCGTGGTACGGCGCGACGTATTACAAGGCGCAGCAGGAGTTGTTGTTCGGCAAGAGTTCGGTGCGCGGCGAATGGAACAAGAATCACGCCTCGGTGTTCGAGCTGTTTGTCAACCATCAGGATTACCGCGACAATTTACGGCTTCCAGTGGAGACAGATTTGCTTTACACGACGCCCGGCGCGACGGTCGAGCACACGATTCATCTGGACGATACCGACCGCGTGACGGTGCAGGGCGGGACGAAGGTGGAGTTGTGGGACGAGTACGGAGTACAGTTTGTGCCGCGCGGCTCGCTGCTTTATCGTCCGAATGCTGCAACGGGCATCAGACTCTCGGGCGGAGCAGGATTTCGTCCGGTTTCGATATTCAGTTTGGAAGAGGCCGCGCACGCGGGATTCGAGAATGTGATTGTGCCGAAGACGCTTGCACCAGAGCGCAGCACGGCGGGGTCGTTCGCGGTAAACCGGCAGTGGATTAAGACCGACTACGCGGTGAACAGCGACGTTTCGGTATTCTATACGCACTTCGACGACAAGGTCGTGCTGCACTATGGGCATCACGCTGGAGAGACGGTCTATGCGAATTCTCCGGAAGCCTACGCACTGGGCACGGAAGTGCAGACGGGAGTGTCGCTCAACAGCGGCTGGTCGCTCGATTTAGGCGGCAGAATCTCTAAAGTCAGATATGACGACGGGACGGGCGTCTTCCGCAATGCGGAGTTTCAGAGTGTTTATTCAGGCAACGGCGGGTTGACCAAGCATTTGCGCAAGCAGAATATGAACGCGGAAGTGAATGTGGGAGTGTTCGGTCCGCAGTATCTGCCGGAAGGACGCGGGCGCGAACAGTCGCCGGCGTATGCTATCTGGAATCTCGGATTGTCGAAGTCGTGGAAGCACGTGACGTTGTCCGGCACGGTCAATAATCTGTTTGGCTGGACACAGCCGGACAGACCTTATCTCAGAGATCAGGACGGCAATCTGCTGCTCGATTCGTCCCTGATTTACGGACCGCAGCTCGGGCGGACGTTCTCGATGGCTTTGACGTGGAAGTACGGCGGCAAGTAGCCGCACGAGTGATGTAAACTCAGACAAGAAATCCATTCAGCATAATCAGGAGTTCAAGATGTTTAGAATCGTTTTGCTTGCAACAGTAATTTGCGGCACAGTGTTCAGCGCCTATGCCGAAGAGAACGCGGCCGAAAGCGTCGGTGCCGCAGGGAAGTATCCGTTAACGGTTTGTCCCATCAGCGGAGAGACGCTGGGCGGAATGGGTGAGCCGGTGACAAAAGTGTATGACGGGCGCGAAGTGAAGTTTTGCTGCGGGAACTGCGTCGCTCCGTTCGAGAAGGACCTTGCAAGTTCGATGAAGAATCTCGACCAGCAGATAATCGCCTCCCAGAAGGCGTCGTATCCGTTGGAGACGTGTGTGGTCAGCGGCGAGAAGCTTGGAGGAATGGGTGAGCCAGTCGCTCACATGTACAAGAATCAGCTTGTGATGTTCTGCTGCGACAACTGCATCAGCACATTTGAGAAGAGTCCTGACAAGTATTTGTCTAAGATTGAGGCTGCGGCGAAGCAGGCTGAAACCGAACACAAGGAGTAAGCTGGTGACGCGGACGGTACTGACGATCCTATTGTTCAGCGCAGTCAGCTTCGCCCAGAAACCTTTGTTGTTCCAGCCGTGCATCATGTGCGAGATTCTGGACGACGATACCTCCTCCAAGGTTCTCGAGTTTTTTGCCGAGTACAAGGGCAAGGAGTATGCTTTTGACACGGACGCGCATCGTGAGGCATTCCTGCGTGATCCGGAAGTATGGCTGACGTGGAATGACGAACTTGCACCAGTCGGAAGGGCGACGCTCGTTCCGTCCTGAACGGGTTGACCCGGCGAGGGTGTGCTGCTCGGTTCGAGCAGTTTAAGAAAGTTTTCGTTCAGCGGACGCTATGTTGACACAACCGTCGATCGCCCGCGCTGGCGGTTTACGGGAGATTACCTGTTTCATCCACGAGTCAATGCAGGGTTGGAGTTCAATCCGGCAGTCTCGGAAGTCACAATACGGGGTAATATCCGCGTGGTGGATGAAACTCGACTGTCGCCCAACATATCGTTGGGCACCTCCAGCGATCGCATCGGTTCACCGGAAGGCACGCAATGCTACTACGGGACGTTTGCCAAGACGATTCACAAGTTGCCGGTGTCGCCCTATGTTTCGGTGAACTACAGCGAGTGGGAAGACGGCCTGACCTTTCCGTTCGGGGCAACGTTTCGGTTGTCGAAGAACTTCAGCACCTTGCTGATGAATGATGGACTGAAGCCGCACGCCATGCTGAACTTCGACTCAGGCCAAGGCTGGGGAGTATCGGCGCTTTGGATTTGGTTTGAGCGCGCCGGTGCTGCGTTTTCGGTGGGATTATAGGAAGTTTCGGTTAAACCTCTTGCGATGGGGTGTGTCCAACCATTGGATGACCGAAGTCGTGGACAGATCGGCAGAGAAAGGACCCCAATGCGGACAAAACTCAAGTTTCTCGTGACTCTGGCCCTGAGTGTGGCGATGCTGCCATTTCTGGCGGGCTGCGATGAGAGTGCGTATTACTATGATGACGGGTCCTACCTGACGGATGAAGAAGTTCTGACGGATCTGTTTCTCGACGACGATGAGATGGAAGGGCCTGACGTTTGGCAGGACGGCTCGGATGGGTGGGGTCTGACCGCAGGCGGTCTGGGTCAGCTTGACGACCCGATTGACCCGCTCGGCTGGTGGAGAGTCGGACGGCGCAGTGCGACACGGGTGATTGTGGAATTCGATGACAATAACCACGCGACACTGACGAGGGTTCGGAGATTCAACGGGACCTTTCGCCTGCTGACTGACATGAACGGCAACTCGATGGAGACCGTCGAGAAGCCGATGTACAACGAACTTGTGCGCAAGGCTCGCGCTGTGCGAGTGCGCCATTCGGATGATCCGCGTCGCAACTGGAGGATCGTGGATGTCACACCCGAGGTGCTGCGCAGTTCGGCACCCAATCCGAACACGGTAAACATCCTGAACATGACTATCGTTGGACGGAATGGCGACGTTGTGGTTGACATTGACCGTCCGCTTCGGAGCTATTTCGGCCGCGAGGAATTACCGCGAGTCTACGCAGGCGAAGTGCTGACGGTATATGTTGAGATTGAAGGAGCGATGCCCGGGCCGGTGGGCTCACTGCGTCCGGATGTGAATTACGGTGGACGTCCGCCGCGAACCGTGCTGCGCGATGACGGTGTCACACCGGACGTGATCGCAGGTGACGGTCTATATACCGGAAGTTTTCGCGCCAGCCAGCGGCGCGGGGTGTATCATGTCGGGCTGGATTTCATCGACCATGAGACGATTTTCGACGACGAATCGCCTTACGACGCGACCGGTTGGGGCGTGCCCTATGTGGTCGTCAACAGGTGACAAAAGATTATTCCAACGCAGGACTGTTCTGCTAACGACATGACCTGCATAGACGAGCAAGCCCCGCATAACGCGGGGCTTTTGCTTTGCCTGACTCCAGCGTGCTATTCAGTGCCCTGCACGGCGACGACTTGAAAGATGGCAAATTCGGGATCAATGACGGGAATGACGTGAGCGTTGTCTACGGTGACCGCGATGATTTCCTCATCCGAGAAATCGCCGGCAATGGAACGCATCACGAAGTAGCGGGTCGCGCAGAAGACACGATCCCAGCACAGCTTGAATCCCTCCCCCTGCCGCAAGAGCATGGCCCGTGCGGGCGGTTCTATTCCCATGCCGAGCAGATCGCGAATTGTGCAAATGACTGCATCGCGCTCGTCAGGACCAAAGCTCTCGTAGTTTGCATAGTAGCGAATGATCCCTTGCTGGTCCACGACGAGGTGTCCGCGACCCTCATTATCGGTCGAAGACGACCCTCCATTTTCCATATCGTACGCATAGCCGGTCGTGCGGCCATTGTAGAGCAAAGTATAGCTTATCCCCGAATTGGCGCGAAACGTCGTGTTCACGTAGGTGCGGGGAAGGTTCCACACGTCAATTCCCAGCGTCACGACCTCAGGATTTCCAGCAAACGCCTGATAGATCTGTTCTGAAAGCGGGCCGTCGGAGATGCAAATCGGGCAGGTCGCCCCGAAGAAGTTCAAGTAGACGACACTGCCCTGATAGTTGGAAAGCGATTCGGTGCCTTCATCGGTCCGATTCAACGTGAAGTCCGGTGCGACCATTCCCGCGAAAGGCCATGCGCCCGCCAGCCCCGCATGCAGCAACCCAAAAATCAGCACGCAGAGGAAATGACGCCGATGCGAGCGAATCGTACCAAGCTTGACGAACCAGTTACACATGACCGCTAAGATATATTGTCGCTATTGGGAATGCAATAGAATTAAACGGTCTGCTCGAAGATTCGCGGTCCGGAGTGGCAGAGGCTATGGCAAGCTATTCTATGACTTTAGGAATTTTTTATCCAGTTTGCCATAGGGCAATTTCATTGAAGAGAGGCATTGCGGCCTCAGCAGCCAGATTCGGAGCGAAAGCAGAGACTAAGTATTTGTTTTGAATTAAAAAGAACGGCGCGAACCGATGCCCGCGCCGCCTAAGCAAAACAAAAATGAAACACTTAGAACAGGTAGATCGTGAAGAACAGCAAGATCCAAATCACATCGACAAAGTGCCAATACCACGAAGCCGCCGCAAAGCTGAAGTGCCGTTCTGGCGTATAGTGACCCAGTCTTAGGCGGAAACCGACGATGAGCAGCATGATGATTCCCGTGGCAACGTGCGCGCCATGGAAACCCGTCATGGCAAAGAAGTGAGAGCCGAACATCCCGCTCTGCAGGGTGAACTGGTCATAGGTCTTCAGGAAGCCGTATTCGTGTCCTTGAAATCCCATGAAGATGATCCCCAGCAGAATCGTGAGTCCGGTCCACGTGCGAGCGGCGGCCTTGCGGCCATGCTTCAACATGTGGTGCGCGATTTCCATCGTGACGGACGAACTCATCAGAATCAGCGTGGCAATCGCAGGCAGGGTGGTATCCAGATGCGGCGCCCCGACGGGAGGCCACTCAGGAAAATTGAAGCGACTGTAATAGTGATGCGCGAAGAAGGAGCCGAAGATGGCAGCCTCCGAGACGAGGAAGAGCTTCAACCCCATCTTCATCCAGCGGTCATCTTCGAGCACGTCGGGAAGCTCGGCATTTTCCTGGATCAGCGCCTGCGACCAACCCATCAAACCGGTGACGGTCAGAAGACCGCCAATCACCATGATCGATACGGAGGTCGACGCATCCCAGAGCCAGAGCAGGAATCCGAGCACGAGCAAGCCGATTGCCAACGCCAAGAAGATTGGCCAATAGCTCGGCGGCGGCAAGTGAATGTGCTCGTGTTGGGCGTGATGCCCGTCTTGTGCGGCGGTTGGCTGCATGCTATACTATTTGCGAGTGAGAGAAATCAATGAAAACCGTAGCGCTGGAAGTTCACGCCATAGTGCACCAGATAGATCAAACTGAGCACGGTGACAATGACGACGGAGGTAACAAGCCAGAAGACCAATTTCCTGTTACGGTGTCTGACTTCAGGTGGAATCGGCTGCGAGTGCATCACTTGCCTCCCGAGCTTTGCGCAACATTGGGAATCTGACGATTCTTCTCCATCTCTTCGGCATTCTTCTCGAAGATCGTGTAATGGAGCGTCACTTGTTCAACCTTTGGATCCATATCGGCACTCAAGACGGAAATGACGGTGAAGGTCTTTTCTTCGCCGGGGGCCATAGTCTGGTCGTCGAAGCAGAAGCACTTGGTCATCGTGAATTTGGTGGCCGCCTTCTCCGGCAGAATCGAATGCACCGGTCTGAAATGCACGGTGTCCTTCGACATATTCACGAAGCGATATTCATTTTCGAAGGGCTTGCCGACTTCCACAGTCTGCACTGACTGCTTTGGCTTGAAATAGACGGGCAGCGAGCCGGCCGTGACGCCGGTGTAGAGCACTTTGCACATGCGGCCCGTATCGGCATATTCCACATCATTCAGCGGCGAAATCGAGAAGCCGATCTTCTGGCAGAACATTCTGAACAGCGGCACCTGTGCATAGGTGAACCCGAACATGATGATGATGACGGGTATCAACAGCAACAGAGCCATGCGCTTGTTCTTGCGCTTCTGTTCGGGAGTCTTATAGTCTTGCGATTCCAAGGGACAATTCCTTCGCAGTCCGAGTCACGGGAGTCCGCGCTTGGTCTGCAGCGGTGCGCTATTTGCCGATGGCCACGTCGGCCATAATGATGACAAACAGCGCGGTCAAATAGACAATCGAGTATTTGAAGAGACCCCAGGCGTAGTTTTGTTCCTGTCTCTTCAAGAGTTGCCAAGCTTTGTAGACGAAGACCGCGCCTAAACCAAGGGCAGCGGTCAGATAGAGCAATCCCGCGTGCAGGAGCAGCGAAATCACGACGAGCGCCAGCGTATAGACCATGATCTGGCGGTGAGTTTCGCGGTCGCCCTTGATGACGGGGAGCATGGGAATCTTCACGCGCGCATAGTCATTTTTCACACACAGCGCGAGTGCCCAGAAGTGCGGCGGAGTCCAGAAGAAGACAATCAGGAACAGCAGCCACGGAGTAAGCGATACGGAACCGGTCGCGGCGGCCCAAGCGATAATCGGAGCCATCGCTCCGGCGGCACCGCCGATAACGATATTCAGGTGCGTGCGCGGCTTCAGCCAGAGTGTATAGTAGAAGCTGTAGAAGGCGATCGTGGCAAACGCGGTGAACGCGGCAAGCCAGTTGAAGAGCAGTCCGAAGAGCAGCACACCGGAAACTCCGCAGGCGATCACGAAATACAGGGCAGGACGCGGCTCCAGCGATCCCGTGGCAAGCGGGCGGCGATTCTTTGTGCGGCCCATCTTGGCGTCAATGCCGCGCTCAAAATACTGATTCAATCCGTTGGCGCAACCGCCTGTGAGCATCAGGCCCAGCATCACCGCCCAGAAGCGCCAGTCATTCGCCTTCAGCGACCCTTCAAGCATGAGCGCCGCCGCGCCGGTCAGCAAGACCAGCAGCATGATGGACGGCTTCATCAGGTTTACAAAATCGCGAAAACGGGACATGTTGCTCCAAGGTTGCGCCGAGCGAGTCTGAGACTGCGTCGGCAGGCATTCGAACTAAACGGCCGGAACAGCTTGCGTCTTAGGTTCCACAACGTCTTCGGAACGCGGTACGTAAGCAATTTCGTGTGTCACGATAATCAGGACCATGAAGAGCAGGAAGGCAATCGAAAGGTGCAACATGGCCATATACGGTGGCACTTTCATCAGCAGATTGCCAATACCGAGCAGAATCTGCAGAACGAGAATTGTGGCGGTTGCCCGCAAGGCGACTCGCCCGCGCGCTGAGATCGGCTCTTTCATGGCCCGCACGATGAGGTGAATCACGAGACCCGCAACGACAAATGCCCACCAGCGATGAAAGAACTGAATCAGAATCTGGTTCTGCCAAAGATTGGCAATTGCAGGGGAATACCACTCGCCCCATAACACGGACATCGGCGGCACCCAGTGGTCACCGACCTTGGGCCACGTGTTCATCATCAGTCCGGCACCCGTTCCGGCGACCAATCCACCCGAGACTATCTGAATAAGCGTCGCACCGATAGCTTCCTTGCCGAAGCGCTGCAACTTGCGGGCGTTGGGCCTTAAGGGGTCACCCCACCGCGAGAGCTTCAGAGCTTGCCAGAACAGCAGCGCGAAGATGATATAGGCCGTGCCCAAATGCAGGGACAAAACGGCTGCCGCCAAATCGAGCTTGACAACCATTCCTCCCAGCACGGCTTGAAAGATGACGAGCGCCGCGCCGACCAGCAACGGTTTCTTAGTCACCGCCCAGATTTCCGGTTCTTTGCGCGCACGCAGGATAATCGCTAAGTAGACGATACCCACCAGCGCGGCGAGAAAGCGGTGGAAATACTCAATGGCAAATTGCATCTCAAACGTCGAGAGCGACATGCCGTCGGTCAATGCGGGGTAAGCCTGCTTGTAGTCGTCAAAGACCTTCTGCCATCCGCTGTCAGAGAACGGCGGCAGTAAACTGCCGTTAATCAGCGGCCAATCAGGGATTGAAAGGCCAGACCCCGAAATGCGGACAAACCCTCCCCACAGCATCAGCACAGTGATGAGCATGGAGAGGAGCAGCAGCCATGAGGCCAATCTGCGTGCGGGAGATATACCTGTCATGATAAGGTTCCAGTTCCGGCGGATAAACTGTTATCGGCCGCGGCCGCGCAGTAGTGCACGACCATTCAGGAATAACCAGCTTTGAAGCTGTGTCTTGTAATGAGTATAACTTAGATTACGAGACGACGGGAATCGTCTTAAAGTTTTCTTTCGGCGGCGGCGAGGACGTCTTCCATTCGAGACTGTCCTGAATATCGTTTGCATCCCAAGCGTCGTCGCTTGCGGTCACGGGTTGACGCTGCGCTTGAATAATGCTCCAAACAAACAGCACACCTCCGACGAGCATGAAGAGATATCCGAACGACATGAACTTGTTGAGTCCTTCAAACTCGGGGCGATAGACATAGGTGCGGCGGGCCATACCCTGCATCCCGACCCAGTGCATCATGAAGAAGGTCATGGACATGCCGATATACATTAGCCAGAAGACCACGTTGCCCAATTTTTCGGAGAGAAACTTTCCGGTCATCTTGGGGAACCAGAAGTAGGTGGCCGCAAGCAGCGACATCACGGAGCCGCCGAACAAGACGTAGTGAATATGTCCGACGACGAAGTAGGAATCATGCAGCTGAATATCGACGGGCACGTTGCCAAGCCAGACACCGCCGATTCCGCCGAACACGAACAACGAAATCATCCCCAGTGCGAATTTCATCGCGGCCGTGAAGCGCAGCGTGCCGCCCCACATCGTGGCTAACCACGAGAAGACTTTGACACCGGTGGGGACGGCGATCAGCATGGTCATGAACGCGAAGAACGCACGAACCCACGGGGACAGACCGGTCGTGAACATATGATGCGCCCAGACCATAAAGCCAAGGATACCAATGGCGGCAATCGCGTAAACCATCCCCGTGTATCCAAAGACGCGTTTTTTGGAAAACGCCGCCACGATATGACTGATTGCCCCGAAACCGGGAACGATCATGATGTAAACAGCAGGATGCGAATAGAACCAGAAGAGATGCTGATAGAGCACCGGGTCGCCGCCTTCAGACGGACGGAAAAAGCCCGTTCCGAAGTGCCGGTCGAGCAGCACCATTGTTACTGCGCCCGCGAGCACCGGCGTACCGACGAGAATCATGAAGGCGTTGGTCAGCCACGCCCACACATAGAGCGGCATCTTCATCATGCTCATGCCGGGAGCGCGCATGTTGAAAATCGTAACGATGAAATTGATCGCGCCGAGGATGGATGATGCGCCGGTCAAGTGCACGACCAGGATCCACATATCGACCCCGGGCGTTCCGCTATATTGCGCGGACGTGAGCGGTTGATAACTCGTCCATCCGCCGCCGGCGGCTCCGCCCTCGACAAAGAAACTGGCAATCGCGATCAGTGCGGCAGGAATCAACAGCCAGAATGAGAAGGCGTTGAGCTTGGGGAAGGCCATATCGCGCGCGCCGATCATGATGGGCACAAGGTAGTTGCCGAAACCTGCCATCGCAGGAATCACGACAAAGAAGATCATAATCGTGGCGTGCATCGTGACGAACTGGTTGTAGAGTTCAGGGGAAACCAGTCCGCCCGAGCTTTCCCAGAGCTGCGCGCGAATCATTCCGGCAAGGAATCCGCCGATGATGCCCATGACCAGCGCGTAGACGAGATACATGATCCCGATCTCTTTGTGGTCGGTGGAGGACATATAGCGCAGCAGCCAATGCTTCTGAGCGGTCTCAGCCATTGACCACCTCGCTTTCAATTATCGACGGGATCATCGCACTATGAGTGCCATCGGCATCCGGAGTGCCGCTCGTGCCGGTCTTCTTTGCTTCAAGCCAAGCATCAAACTCGGCATCACTTACCACTTCCACATCAATCCACATTTCTCCATGCAGCGGGCCGCAGAGTTCGGCGCACTGTCCTTTGTATTTTCCTTTGGGAGCCTTGAACCAGGCATGCGTGATGCGTCCCGGGTTGGCATCCTGCTTCACACCGAAACTCGGCACCCACCATGAGTGAATCACGTCCACGCTGGTCAGGTTCAGCGTGATGACCTTGTCGGCCGGCACAACGAGCGGCTCGTTGGCATAGCCGATGTCGTAGCGCGGAAGACGATATTCCCAGAAGAACTGGTGGCCGATTACTTCAACAACGAGGTCGGATTTTGGAGGAACTTCAATCTTCTTCAATGTGCTGTAAGCCGGAATGGAGATTGCGATCAGCGTCAGCACAGGGATAACCGTCCAGAGGATTTCCAACTTGAGATTGTCGTGGAATGTGGCCGGTTTGTGTCCGCGCTTTGCATTGAACTTCCAGATCGCGTAGACCAGCAGCACCTGCGGCAGGAGCAGGAACGGCAGAGTCAGACCCAGCATGATGTTGAACGTGTCGCGCACTTCCTGAGCCACGGGCGTGACGGGATCGAAGATCCACGAAGTCACAGGATCCGCGAACGCGGCGGCCGGAAGAAGCGCGAGTGCCAACCAATGAAGAGACGTTTTGGACATCAGGAAGGATTGCCCTATAGTGAATTTGAAAATTCGAAACAGAGGAGCCGCCACGGCTCGAAGTTCAATTTGACGAAAGCCTCTGAATGAACGCGTAGAGTTGGTCCAGTTGGGCACGCGTCAAAGTCCCGAACCCGGGATGAATCCGGCCGGGCCGTCCGTTGAGAACGATGTCATCAAATCTTGCGCGATTGGACAGCCACGGTGCGCCGGTTGCGTAGAGCGGCGCGGTCTGACCATAGCGATACGGGTTCACCGAAACGATTACATTGCTCATGCCTTCGCCGCGCTGACCGTGGCAGGACGCACAACGGTTCAAATACAGTTGCGCACCTGCGTCGTTTGGATCAAACGTGTGCGGCCGATTGTCTGCCGGGGTGTAGCCGGACTTTTTGATCTGCTGCATGGCCAGCGCAATCGGGATGCGGCCCTCATTGGACTCGCCGCCTTGCTCCGCTGTGGCCGTTCCCGCATCACCTGCTGCACCTGCGGGTGCTTCCGGAAGCTTTGCCAGGACCGCGTCATCAGTCGGAGCTGGATTGGGAATCAACGTTCGGACATAGTGCACCATCGCCCAGACGTCGCGCGCCGGCAGCAGCGAGAAGCTCGGCATCGAGGTTCCCGGCGAACCCTTCATGAGGGTATTGTAGATGGCCGCGACATCGGTACCATACTTGAACTGCTCAGTCTTATAATTACGCGCAGGCGGATTCAAACCTGCTGAGCGCGGACCATCCCCCTGGCCATCGTTGCCGTGACAGGACGCGCAGTTAATTTGATAGAGCATTTTGCCGTCGGCAGAAAGTCCGGTTTCCTGGGCCAGCGCGCGGTGATTCACAACCTTGGAAGCAGGGACTGCCTTGACGGGCGGGGGGAGCGATGCGCCGATCTGCTCCCCGGTGCTGAACTGCCACTTGAAAATCACGACAATCAGAATGATGCCGAAGATCGTGACTGGCACGTACAGAAAGAGACTGCTGTTCTTGGGGCTAACGTCGCTCATTTACTCCCAGAACCTCCAGTTTGCGCTGGCTAAGACGTGCGGATCGCCGACCGGAATCAGCGAATGCCTGCTCATCCAACGGGACACGAAAAATCCGAATAATCCGGTGAACATGGCGAGCGTGCCGAGTTCAATCCAAGCAATCGGAACAAACGATGAGTGGTGAGTGGGCACAGAGATCCAGTAGATGTCGAGGAATTGCCCGATAAGCACGCCCCAGCAAACGACCATCAGCCACAAATCATGTTTCTTCTGCCCTTGGCCGAGCAGGCCGAAGAACGGCAGCACGAACTTGAAGAACCAAGTCGCGTAGGCCACTTCGAGCCAGCCGCCCTCAGAACGCTTCAGATAGAAGAAGGTTTCTTCCGGCAGATTGGCATACCAGATGAGCATGAATTGCGAGAAGCCGACGTAGCACATGAAAATCGTGAAGGCAAACATCAGTCCGGAGATGTCCTTGACATGGGACGGCGTGGCGACATCCTTCAACTGACCGTTTTTCAGTTTGACAAAGACGATAATCATCAGCGCGAGCGTGCTTTGGAAAATGCCCGCGAAAGTGTAGACCGTGAACATGGTCGAGAACCACTTTGGCTCCATGCTCATCAGCAAGTCATAGCTGAAGAAGGCGAACGTCGGCGCAAACAGGATAACGGCCACGATTGCGAACTTGGTGGCCTTCGGAGACAGGTCGTGATTTCCGCCGGCGTCCTGCGCAATGGAGTAATTGATGAATTTCCGCGCGACGAAAATCCAAATCAGGAAGAACAGTATATTGCGTCCGGCAACCATGTCAAAGCTCAGCCAGCGCATTTTCGCTGAACTGTGTATGTTGTGGTCATGCCCCATCCAGCTGTAAATACTGGCACCTTCCATGTACATACCGACGAGCATGATCAGGAACAGCACGAACGCGACGGGCAGAAACGACATAAACGCCTCGGCAAGGCGGCGCGGAATAATCGCCCATCTGGCATTGACGGCGCGATTGATGGCGATAAACATATAGCCGCCGAGCGAGAAGCCGGTAAAGATAAAGACGGCATTAAAGTAATTCTGCCAGGCGCGCGTGGAATCCACTGCCAGTCCTCCGAGGAACGCAAGCGCTCCCAGCGCGATTAAGCCGATGAACAACGAGTTCAAAGACTTCGGAAGACTCAGTGGTCCCGGATTCTCAATATGTGTTACTGTTGCGTGAAGAGACACTTTTATTTGCTCTCCTTATCGCTTCGGCCAGAGCACGGGTTTTGCCGTGTCTGGCGCGTCATCTTCAAAACTGAAATTGCCTGTGGCCATAGCCAGACTGTCCTGCGGCAGCGGATGTGCGGCGCGCTGCAAAGCGCGGATGTAGTGAATGATAGCCCAGCGCTTATCCGAAGGCACCTGCTGCTTGTAGCTTGGCATCAGCCCCTGACCCATCATAATAGTGTGATAGATGCGGCCATCGGGCCATGCAAGCAGTTTCTCCGACAACAGTGATGGGGGCATGGTGAACTTCGGAACGATGTAGCCCTTGCCGTCGCCGGTTACTCCATGACACACAACACAGTAAGTATTGTAGTATTTGCGCCCGGCCTGCAGCACATCTTCTGTCGGAGTCAAGGGATTCGCCAGGGCATTCGCCGCGCTCGTGTCCAACAGTCCAATCGTATACGGTTCAAAATTAACGGGCACGGTTCCCGCAGGCGGCACTTTCATCCCCACTCCATTCGGCGAATGCGGGTCGAACTCCTGTGCTTTCAGCGAGGCCTGTCGGTACATATCAGGCATGTATTCGAGATTCGGGAAGCTCTTCTTGCCGCAGGAAATCATCAGGAACGCCGCGAGGAGCAGCGCAACATGTTTAGACATGCTTCACCTCCTCGGCTCCGTGCGTCTTCAGATAGTTCTCCACGTCGGCGGCATTGACTCCATCAAGCGGAATCACAAGACCGAACTTGTTATCGGTGAAGCGCTCGTCATGTACCACCGGTTTCGTCGTCGGCAGCTTGCAGGCGGCCCACATGGCAATAAACGTCGAAATACCGCCTATCAAGACACCACATTCAAACATGATTGGAAAGAAGGCGGGCCAAGCGTTAAAAGGCTTGCCTCCGATGTTCATGGGCCACTCCACGACGTGCACCCAATACTGAAGCGAAAAACCCAAAATCGCTCCGGTCAGACCCATGCCGAGCGTCACCCACGGCACCCACGACTTGCCGATGCCAAGCGCCTTTTCGAGGCCGTGAATGGGATACGGTGTCAGCGCGTCCAGCCGTTTCCAGCCCTTCTGCCGCGCACCGTCCGCAGCATGCAACAACACATCGGGATCGGAATAGACTCCGATTAGAGCGCGATCAGCCATGGAGACCTACCTTCGACGTATCCGCCGGCTTGGGTAGAGTTTGCTTGATTTCAGCCATTGCAATCGTCGGGAAGACTCGTACGAATATCAGGAATAACGTAAAAAACAAGCCAAAAGCGCCGATAGTCCAACCGAAGTCGTAGATAGTCGGCACGAAGTTGTCCCAGTTAGTCGGCAGGAAATCGCGATGCAGCGAAGATACGATAATATTGAAGCGTTCAAACCACATCCCGACGTTCACCAACAACGAGACTACAAACATCACTGGAATCGACCGGCGCATCGAGCGGAACCAGAAGACTTGCGGCACGGCGACGTTGCAGAAGAACATGATGTAGAAAGCCCACGAGAACGGTCCGGTCAGGCGGTTCATAAAAACATACTGTTCGAACGGATTCTCGCTATACCATGCCACGAAGAACTCGGTCAGATATGCGTAGCCCACGAGCATGCCGGTCAGGAGGATGATTTTGTTCATCAACTCCATGTGTGTGATGGTGATGTAATGTTCGAGGTTGAACGCCTTGCGCATAATCACCAACAGCGTCACCACCATTGCGAATCCCGAGAAGATTGCGCCGGCCACGAAGTAGGGCGGGAAGATGGTGGTGTGCCAACCCGGCAGAATGGACGTGGCGAAGTCGTAGGACACCACCGTGTGCACTGACAACACCAGCGCGGTGGACATACCTGCAAACAGCAGGTAAGCCTTCTCGTAGTGGTTCCAGTCGCGCATCGAGCCGATCCAACCCAGCGAAAGCGCGCCGTAGAATTTCTTACGCAGAACGTTCTTGGCCTTATCCCGCATCGTGGCGAAGTCGGGCACCAATCCGGTGTACCAGAACAGCAGCGAAATCGTCAAGTATGTGGAAATAGCAAAGACGTCCCACAGCAACGGCGAGCGGAAATTCACCCACAACAGCCGGTCGTTGGGATAGGGCACCAACCAATAGGCAACCCACTGACGGCCGGTGTGCAACAACGGAAAAATTCCGGCCGTGCAGACCGCGAAGATGGTCATGGCCTCTGCGGAACGGTTGATAGCGGTACGCCACTTCTGCCGCAACAAAAAGAGAATTGCCGAAATCAGGGTTCCGGCGTGACCGATACCGACCCAGAACACGAAGTTCGTGATATCGAACGCCCAGCCGTAGGGGTGACTGATACCGAAGATACCCTGACCGCGGACGAGCAATATATAGATGACGATGACGCCTATACCCAGAAGGCCCGCAGCGGTGAGAAACGCGAGCCACCAGGCGACGGACGGCATGCGTTCGGTCGGCGCAGTGACATCGCGCGTTACATCGTTCAGTCTGATATCGGTTGAGAGAATATGCTCCGCCGGAACGCTCACGAGTGATGCCCTCCGTCGTGGTTCTGTGCCCCGCCGTGGCCGCCATGGCCGCCGTGCGAGTCGCCGGCGCGCGGCGGACGATTGCGCAGTTTGGTGAAGTAGGTCACCTGCGGCCTCGTGTTGATTTCGCCAATCACATGATAAGCGCGCGGGTCTTTGTTCATATGGGAAACTTGACTATCAGGATTGTTCGTATTTCCGAAACTGATCGCGTTGGTCGGGCAGGACTGCTGACAGGCCGTTTTGATGTCGCTGTCCAGCACCGGGCGATTGAACTCGCGTGCACGCTCCTTGCCTTCACGAATTCGCTGTTGACAGAACGTGCATTTTTCCATGACACCCTTCTCGCGCACTGTAACCTCAGGGTTCAGCACAAGCTGGAGCGGATGCGGTTCGTAAGCGGCGAACGTATACTCGTGCCAGTTAAAGCGGCGCACCTTATAAGGACAGTTGTTTGAGCAATATCGCGTCCCGACACAGCGGTTATAGACCTGCATATTCAGGCCTTCTTCGCTGTGAATCGTCGCCACGACCGGACAAACAGTTTCGCAGGACGCGTTATCGCAATGCTGACAGAGCATCGGTTGATACGTAAATTCGGGCTCGTGCTCGTCGCCGCTGTAGTAGCGGTCTACGCGAATCCAGTGCATTTCGCGGCCCAAACGAATCTGAGCGACACCGACGACCGGGATGTTGTTTTCGACCGAACAGGCGGCGATGCAGGCGTTGCAGCCGATGCACGCAGTCTGGTCAATCGCCATTCCCCACTTGTTACCCTTGTATTCAAACTCGGGGTACATCGACATCAGTTCATGCTCATGCCAATGACCGGCTTTCGGGTCATTCAAGTAGGAGTCAAACGTCGCCTCGGCGACAATCGGGCGCCCTTCGGTGTAGTTGTGACCCTGCACGTCCGGCAATTCCTCCCAGCGGCCGGTCTTTTCAATCGTCACGGCATCCCCTGCCGTGCGCAAGACCCCGTTGCCGACGGTGCACAAGGCAAACGCATTGCCGCCGATGCCGTTCCCCACGCGACCGACGAACTCGCGGCCCCAGCCGGTTTCAATTGTCACAACATCCTCGATATCGCCCGGCTGCACGTGCACCGGCACTTCAATCGTCGCGCCGTTTGCCGTGACGCGAACGTAATCTCCATCACGCACGCTCAATTTGCTCGCCGTTTTCGGCGCAAGGTTGGCAAAGTTCGTCCAACTGACGCGCGCGACCGGATGCGGTAGCTCCAGCAGCCACGCGTTATTGCCATTGCCGTCTACACTCACGAGCGGCGAAGGCATCACCACTAATTGCAGGTCTCCGCCTGTTCGCGGCGCGCCCAACTGCGCCAATCCTGAGCCGGAATATGTGCGTGCAGACGGCTGCTTGCGCAAGTCCAGGACTCCATCACGCAGCGCACCATGCCAGAATGACTTGAAGTCCGCAGGAAACACACTCGCCGAATAGACCTTGGTCTGCCACGTGGCCATCACGTAATCATGCCAAGTGCCTTCAAACTTACCCAAGCCTGCGCTGTCGGCGGTTTGGGCAAATTTGATCAGCGACTCTTCCGAAGCGCGGCAGTCGTGCAGCGGCATGACCGCGGGTTGAATCACGGAATACAGACCAGCCTGCGGCTCCGCGTCGCCCCAGCTTTCCAGCCAGTGCAGACCTGGAAGTAAATAGGTAGCCAATCGTCCGGTTTCATCGGCACGGTCTCCCAGATGAACAATCGTCTTGGCTTTCGCAAACGCGCTCTTGATCCCGGCGGATGCAGGTAATGAGTAAACCGGATTTGTTCCGTACACAATCAAGACGTCAATCTGTCCGCCGTTCAGCCGATCAAGCAGGTCTTGCATGCCGAGGAATGACCCCTGCGCCTGCAGCGAGGGCGATCCGTTGCCGTCGACCGTAACCCCTTCGTTGCCGAGCATCGCATTCAGCAGGCAGGCGACAAGCTGATGATCCAGAGAGTCACCGCCCATGACTATGCTCTTGCCTCGAGCGGCCCACAGTTCTTCAGCAATGCGACTAATCGTGCCGGCCGCAAGCCCATTTTGTGATTCAACCTGCTCCGGACTGAAACGGCTAATCGCCGATTGTGCACTTCCATCGAGCGAAATCACACTATGACCTGCGCCGGACAGAGCATTAGCAACCGCCAAACCGAATCCGACGCTCTGTCCGGGCTTCATTCTGAAGCGTTCGTCCGCATTGGAAGCGGTAAAAGACGTGGTGCAATCCGCGCTGACGAGCTTGTTAAGTCTATTGTCCTTCACATGGCGTTTCTGGCCGAATCCCACTTGCCACTCAAGACTTGAATACCCTGTTCCGAGCGGGTCGGCTTCCAGACAGAACACATACTCTGCCTGATCGAAGCGATAGGACGGCAGTACTGCCGCGCCATAGGAAAGCTCGTTGGCCTTGCGGGCAGCTTCATGCGTCCACGCGTCATAGGTATAATGCTTCGCACCAAAGCTTTCGCAGAAGTCCGCAATCACCTTCGTGCGCGCCGGACCGTGCACGGTCCCCGTAAGCACGGCAACTCGTCCTTGAGCAGCCTTGAGAGCGTCCGCGATTTCAGTATCCGCCGTGCCCCAGCTGATGACACTTGGCACACCGCCGGTCATCTTCAGCGGGCCCGTCAAACGGTCGGGGTCGTACAGATTGAATACTTCATACTGGCCGCGCGCATCCAATGTGCCCTTTGAGAGCGGATGCTGCGGATTCCCCTCGAGCTTGATCGGACGGCCTTCGCGCGTCTTAATCAGCACACCGTTACCCTGTGCTCCACCGGCGGCGGACGCGTAGTAGTTGGGAATCCCGAGTGTGATCTCTTCAGGTTGATTGATGTACGGAATGATCTTCTGCGCCGGTCGCAATCCGCAACCCGCAGTCGCAAAGACCATCGCCGCGCCCGACAGCTTCAGGAAGTCGCGGCGCGAGACGTTTTTTTCTTCTCCGCCGTTCTGCTTGACCTTGAGTTCTACAAATCCCGCGACTTCAGAGAGCAGCGTCGGCTCGCCGGTAAGCGAGAACTTGCCCGCTTGCTCGCGGTCGAAGAACTCCTGCGGCTTGGAGTAGAACTCGGAGTGCTTGACGGCCAAAGTCTTGTCGTCACCCTGAAGCTCGGCAAGTGTCGTCCAATGACGTTTGAGTTCAGGTGCGGGGGCCGCAGGTGGATTAATGGGATGCTCTCGGCTCATTGGTGGCAGGCGTTGCAGTCTTGTGGACCACCATTGTCACGGTGGCATTGCAGGCAGTCGCCCATGTTCAACTTTCGGTATTGATAAACCTTGTCCATGGTTTCCACGGGTCCGTGGCACACTGCGCAATCGAAGCCCTTCCGGATGTGCCACTGGTGAGAGAAGAAGGCATGATCGGGCACCGAATGAATGCGTTCCCATTCAACCGGCTTCCCCGTGTTGTAGGCTTCGGTGAGCTTGATGATGTTGGGCTTGTCCACCGCAACCACGCTATGGCAGTTCATGCACACGTTGAGCGCGGGCACGGTGGCATGCTTGGAATGCTCGGCCGAACTGTGGCAATACAGACACGGAATGTGATTATCGCCCGCATGAATCTTGTGGCTGAAGGGAATGGGCTGGGGCGGCGCATACCCTTTGTTGCTCCAGGCCCACATAAACACATTGTAGCCAAATACCAAGAAAGCTACGGTGTAGATCAGGCCAAGGACCTTTCGGCTCACAGGCAGTTCCTAAGAGTTGGTGAAAAAATACGCAAACTACCCCTCGCCGTACGACTTTATATTAAGCCGTGCGGGACAAATCAAAGATATGCATGAATTTGGCGGCCCTTGAGAGAATCGGAATCGGGCCAATTCGGGGGGACTCAAACAGAACTTCGGAAAACGGCGGTAATATAACAACTCTGCCTATCGGAAGCAACGGTGAATTCATTGAAATCTGTGCAACTTAGGTGCACCAGAAGAGACAGAGTAGTCTTACTTCTTGTGGGTCAGACACTGTTTTAAGGACTTAAATGTCTCAAAAAATAGCGTCAGTTTCTAACATTTTTACAGAATTGGACGGATTAAGTCAGATTAACCCCAAGAAAAGACCCGACTTCTATCTGTCGGGTCATTATGAATCTGACAAGAAGTAAGAGAGGACGAGGTCTATTTCTTAGTGACCCTGCCTCCTGCCTCTCTTGCGTCAACAGATGCCTCGCCATTGGCCATATCCTCTCGGGGCACGATGATCGGGGCAGCCTGCGTGGCTCGTAAACGCGAAACTACATGATAAAACTGCATTTCCTCGGAGGGTTCTCCAAAAGAGAAACTTTGAACGTTGCCGGGCACAGTATCCATCAACCGGAAGTTGCCGTCTGCAGAGTCACAGGAATAAATGTCATAGTAGTCCGGAAACGTTGGAATCCCCTGCACATAGAACACTGGGGCTGTCCAATAGAGCTTAAAATCTCCGTCCGTATAGGCCAGCCGCAGATCAACAACCCGTCCGGTTGGAACATTTGCAAGGTTCCCGATTTCCACGTACTCGCCATTCTGATAGAAAGGCTCACCCTGCCCATTCAGCCAGACAAATGAGATGTTGGGCGCATACAGCACCGCCCACTCCCCAAGACTGCCATTTATCTCCAGAGTGTCCCCACGAATCGACCAATCCGCATCCACTGGAACCGGACTCTCGAACAACCTGCGGGTCGGCGTGCCCCAATCCACAAAGGTGCATTGACGCGCGGCACCCATACGAATCGCACCGGTCACATCGTTTCGCACAACGACCGCCAACGACGCGTTTGTAGTTAACGAATCTACGGTGATGTAGCCGTTATGGCCGTGCGTAATCGCGCACGTCGCTTCAAAACCGCTGTTGTCTCCCACTCTCAAAACCGTCAGTCCCGAACTGCTGTACAGCAGCTGCGCCTGCGCCTGATTGGGGCGGCGCGGATAAAACGCATTGACGAATTTGACGGCCGTGTCCGGTGTCGCGTTGTTGATGTACATTCCCCAACCGCCTATGCTGCTTTCGTAGTAGTTGGAGTAGTAATACTGGTGCGTGCGGTCCGGAGGAGAAAGCATGAACATATCGGAATCCGTACGAAGTCCGTCTATGAACACACTATTTCCGGTATACGTGTAAATTTGACTGGGATGACGAATCAGGAATGAGAACGTGCTGGGGTTCGTCGCCTTTAAATCATCCAGCACAACCACGAGGTCGGGACGAACATACAGAATGTGCCGCTTAAACTTGGTCAGTCCCAGAACTGTCGGATAGGAGGTTGTCGCGTCTCCGACAACATAGTCCACGTTCTTCAGCATGAACGTGTCCGCAAGGTGAGGGTTCATCGACAATTCATCGATCGGCAGCGGCCAGATACCTTTCGTGCTGTCGCCTATCTGTCCTTGACCATTCACCAGTATCGTCGTTGTGTTGTACGTTCGGTGAAACGGCGATTGGAGTCCGGCTGCCTGCACGATGTAATCTCGGCCATATGAAAGCGTGAACGCATTCTGCTCTGGAAGGAAGTGTGAAGGTTCCCAAGCTCCCACCGGCCCCTGACCCCAGTATCTTTCATAGGCATTTCGCCCGCAGACAAGTCCGCATTTGAGAGTGACATATGTTGCGTTGGTATCCGCCCACGCACTGCGCCCAAAGTAGGTATCCTGATCGGTGGCGATCCACGATAAATCGGTTGGAACCACCTGCGGCACAGTGGGATCGTAGAAGAAGAAATCGAACGGCCCGTCGAGACTGTAGCCTATCCGGTTGATAACCTGCTGGCGCATCCATTGCGCGTGACCATCTCTGTACTCACGCGCCAACAGGGCAAGCTGGTCATCCGGCCCATACCATTCGTCGGCTTGAGCTTCATTGATCATCGGTACCTGCGTAACAATCGGGTGCGAGCCATACACTCGATACTTGGCCATGCTTTGAACCCACGGAGTCTGAAAATAGTTGATGTTCCGCTGTTCGCGCATTAACCACAGATGCGGCAGCATCGTCCACGAAATGAACCCCCAGTAGTTCATGGCTTCGTACCACGACCCGTCCGTGACAGGCCCGTAGAGCGCAAGAACATTCTGCAGATTATCAATCGCCATCTGTTCCCAAATCTGCGCCTGTGGCTCTTCCTCGTAAAGCGCGTAGCACGCCGACCCGAGATAGCTCATGCAGTTGATATTGTGATTGTGCATGTAAGCGTCGGTCCACCAGATCCAACGGGGTTCAGCAGCTGCCATCCGCTCCATTTGCGTGCGGAGCTTGATCCGAACCGTGTCGCGCTGTGCCTTCGTCCAATGCGGATAAAGCCAGTCATAGGCCAACGCCAAGGCGAAGAACGCACGCCCCGAATAGATGTCCATGTTCTGATTAGCGCCGGGCTCCCACTGCTCATACCGGCACAGCGCCATAGCTTTGTTCTTCGCGTTATTGATGTACGTAGGTGTAGGAGTCAACACCGCTTTCATGGCGGCAAGAGTGATCATCCTGCCCATGTTCGCGTAGCTGACCTCTTCCCAACGCTCCGGCGGCAGCGGCACGTAATTGAAATCAATTAGTACAGCTGTGTTTAATTGCTGGTAGAAACCTAAGTGGGTCGAAGCCGCCCGCGCCTGCAAGGTCGGGATTTCCGCAGCAGTGAAGAACAACTTCGGATGGACGGCCTCGTCAAACGTGGTGACGAGCATGGCAGCCGCATTATTGGAAGGATAGCTGTCGGTGCCCTGCGCCGTTAGAGTTGCGCGCAAGTAGTAACGCGACTCGAAAGCAGGTGTCCAATTGAACCAGAGGTCGGTAGTCTGATATCCGCTTAAGACGAAATTGCTGGAGTCCACCGCAGTCCACGAGCTGGAGTCGGTTGAAGCCCACAGCTTAACCTGTCCGGTTTCGTTACCTCCATAATTCCGAAGACGCACCCACACCGGACACGGCTGACCGACACTCGTCCCCAACCCGTAGTCCATATCGATAATTCCGGTGTCGTCAGGATTCTGCAACACCCAGCTCACGAGATTCTGTACGAGCAGTGCACGAGCGTTGCCGGACGTCGTAATTCTTCGGATTGATCCGCAAAGATACGCCTGTCGCGGCACGGCAGACACCGCGGCAGTCCCGACGGCGCTCTGAAATTGAATCACGAGCGTTCCGCCGTATTTCGGCATAACGCGATCCGGCAATGCCCCTGCCGGATATCCTGAAGCTGCAAAAGTCGTGGGCAGTCCGGCGGCAATTGGATGCGACGGCGCAACGACCTGATGCGTAAAAGACGACTGTTTTGTGCGCTGCCAATCGGCGTGAGTGACGTACTTTTCGAACTCGTGATAGGCACCTCCGAAGCTTCCGAGATTTGAGCCTTCCACAACAAGTCGGCCGCCCTGCTTCGCGAATGCCGTCAGAACAGTGTCGATCGTGCCCGTGCGGCGACGCTCTCCTCCGTGAAAGAACACTGCATCATAGTTCCACAGCGTATCGAGGACAGGCCACCCCTGCAAACTTTGCTGCCAGACCGTGACTGTATGACCCGCGCTCTGCAGCGGTATCTGAATTTCGCTCGTATACGGGCCTTGTCCATTATGATTGGACGACGCAATAATCAAGACATGCGCAGCGCGGGACTGGGCGGCAAAGGTCAGTAATACTATCAGGGCAGCGTAATTAAGAAGTCGTCGCATCTATTTCCGTGGTTTCCTCGTTGGGATCGCAAAGCAATCAAAATCCATACGTTTAAGGGTGAAAACAGGCCGCTCTCAAGCCCGAGCTGTTTTCCCACAATAGCATATAATTTACGTTCCATGTGGTCATTTCGCAACTGTTTAGCCGCGAAAAAATGAATCCGGTTGGCCCTCTAAAAGCAAAAGAAACAAGAGCAACCTCATCCTTTAATCGCCTGATGCCTATACTCAAGACAAAAGAGAGGATTCAGCTCACACCGGCTGCCAGCTGGGATGTCTGAGGAGGAAGAGTCACACTGCGCCGTCACGTGTGAGCAATTCCTCAAAGAACGCGAATGCAGATGTTTTTTCGTCACAGCGGACCCTCCTCTAAAAGCACAGATCCGTCAGCATGGCAAAGGCCCGGCAACGCTCCGAGCCTTCGTTCAATACCGTATCAAGCCTCACTTCAGGCAATCGGACGATTGATCCTCTGCAGAGCAATAACCGCCAACGGATAATAGAGCGCGTGTGGAAAGTCGAACAGACGATTGATTGCGGCAGCTTTGCGATACCATTCGGCTGCAGCGTCCGGATCGTCTATCATTTCATATGAATTCCCGATATAATATGACACACGCGCCGACCTTAGACCGCTGTCTTTCAGTTCAGAAACTGCAACACTGTAATTGTGCTCCTGGTGCGCGAGCAGCCCGCGTATGACATGAAGGGACGATGCAAGCGCTTCACCGCCCGCCGAGTCCGCCTCGCTCTTCTTCAGCAACTCAAGCCGTTGCACATCACGGTCAGTGCATTCCACACCCTTGCGCGGAATGTCTACGTAGATACACGTCCGGATACGGTGTCTGATTTCATACTGGTTGCGGTAGCCTGTTTGCAAGTCCGCTCCGCGGATTATCTCGAGGGACTTCTTGAGTTTCGCTTCTGCCTCATCGACACGACCGGCAAAACTCAGCACTTCACCGAGAATATCGTAGTTGTTCGCCTCGTCAATCGGACTTGACTTGATGTGTGCTGATTTTCCGCGAGCTTCAAGAACCTTGATGCAGCCTTTGTAGTCCTGTTCATACAGGTAGGTCAACGCTTCGGCAAGCTCAAGTATTAACTGCTCCGAAACTCCCGTCGAAATCCTCTTTTGCTGCGCAAGCTCCGCGCGCGCCTCGTTTGTTCGCTTCAGCATGCTTAGAATTGTGGCGATTCCGATCCGCGAGTTGATAAACCCCGAGTCAATCTCAAGCGCTTTCCGGTACCACGCCAGCGCTTCTTCATAGCGGCCGTTTCGGAGCAGGAACTCCGCGTACGAATCACACGGATTGGGTTCGTCGGGAAGCCGCGCAGCATAGGTCTTAAACATCTTCTCCGCTACTTCGGAGTTGCCAATGGCAAAGTATTCGTAGCCAAGCACGTTATAGAGATTCACGAGCGTTGAATCCAGTGCCAGCGCGCGTTCGTATGCGGCTATCGCGCTGTCGGGAAGCTCAAATCGCAGGTAACAGTCACCGAGCAGCCGGTGTGCCAGAGGATCCTTTGGACGAAGGTCTGCCAGTTGCCGGAAACTTGCGATTGTCCCCGCCTTGTCACCGGCCAGCGACAAACGCAGCCCCTCGATCCACAACCGTTCGGCGGGGGAAACTTTGTCGATCAGTTTGCTCGCGCGCCGCAAATTGTCATTGTCGGATCGTCCCAGTACCGAAACACCGAGCGTCAGGTTGGGCGGACTTCTCCGTTCTACGGGGCGCGCCATATCGTACGCCTGTTGCAGAGATTCATACTGCACGCCTTGCCGCAATTCGGAACAGGCCAGCCCCAGATAGCCCAGGGCAAAATCGGGATCGATCTCAAGCGCTTCCTGCATCTTGGCCCGCGCTTGGTCGGTATGAAAGCGGTCGCACAGCGCCATCCCTTCACAGAATAGTTCTCGTGCGCGCGCAGACTTCGTCGTAACCGGAATCCGCCCATCATCCTGCTTTGCACACCCGCCAATCAAGCCGCTCGCAAGGACAAACAACACTGCGATAAAAGTGGATTTTCGCATCTGCGACTCCTTTCCGCATCCTTTAATGTATAAGACGAGCAGATCCGCTGCAGGGTTGCGCCCAAGTCCGCCGGAACTCCTAACGCGCAAATTCTCGCCCCCTGAAATTCTGCAAAGGCCCGGCAAATCACCGGGCCTTTGCTCATTCAACCGCAAGTCATAAACAGACACGCTATCTGATCAAAACCATCTTGCGGGTCTCGGTGAATTGATTCGTCTTTATCGAATAGAGATAAATACCAGACGCGAACTCGGACGCGTCAAAGCTCACGGTGTAGGTACCCGGCTGCTGATGCGCGTTCACCAGCGACCTGATGACCTGTCCCATGACGTTGTAGACAGTCAAAACGACATCGCTCTCAAGCGGCAGCGCATAAGTGATCTGTGTCTGCGAGTTGAACGGATTCGGATAATTCTGCAGCAAAGCGAACTCGGTCGGGAGGATCGTTTCGCTGGGAGTCGCGCTGGCAAGCGCGAGATACTCGATATTGCCGCTCAAGTCACACACGCACAGGTGATAAGTATACGTCTGCTCATTCGCGAGCGGCCGGTCACGATAAGTATAGTGATGCTCCGTGCTGCTGTTTCCCTGACTCGGGATTCGCACAATTTCCGTCCACAGGCTCTCTCCGACCGTCCGCACGATGCTGAAGTAGTCAACATCGGTCTCACTGGCTGTCACCCACGAAAGGTCTACATAGCCGTTGCCTGCGAGGGCTGAGAATGATTGCAGGTTCACAGCCAGCTGCATGTCTTCGAGCACATAGTCCTCAACTTCGCCGAGCACCCAGTCAATATCATAGGTTCCCAGTCCGTTTGATGCTCCTCCTCCCCAATAGCCGCCATAACCGAACCGTCCGACCGGTTGACTCGTCAGCCGGAAGCGCATCACTAAGTCATAGCTCCCGATGGAATCCACTCCCGGATCGCAGAATGTGTAGGAAGCGAGTCCAGCCGCAACCGGAACATCCTGTATCACCCACTCATCGCACGGCAGATAGTCGTCCTCCGGCGTGCCAAGCGGGCCGTCATCGAAGTCTCCGTCAATATTGCCGTCTTTCCAGGCATTGAGGTATAGCGGTTCACCTTGATAGCGCTGCCCGATTGTAACGGTAACGTCCACCTGCACGTTCGAACCCGGTGCCCAGGGCAGATTGACAAAGTGAACACCGTCGTCGCACATGTCAAGATTCAGTATGCTCGGCTGAATCTCGGCATCCACGCATTCGCCCAGCCATGCTTTTTCAGAGAGCGGGTGCGCCGGGCCGCATGACTCCACATCGATTGTCGGATAGTCCATTCCCAGATCCCCGTAATCGAAATTCGGACAGACCACCACAATTGCCTCGATCTCTGTGTGCACTCCGTGATTCGGGTTGTACACTCCGGAAAATTGCTGCAGATGGTCGGGCGTATTCTGGCCGGTGAAATTCTCCCAGAAGTCCGGATCGAAGTCATATCCGTAATCACTCGCCGAAATGATTCCTCCCGGCGAACCTGAACCCGCCACAACATAGTAGTCATGGGACACGTTCCCTGCATCGTTGTGCACCATCGCCGCATGCGGAGGCGGATACATGTGCGGAATCAGCCAGCCATTCCACACGACTCCCCCGCCGCCCAACTCGGCCACGTCACGCATGGGATCGCTCAGCGAAAGCGTCTGCACGGCGTTTTGCGAATCCACACCCGCAACCGTCAAGTAATGTCCGCCGATGCGGTACCACATGCCGGCGTCGTCCATCTGCCAGAACCCCAGCAGGATGATGACATCCTGACTAAGATTCACCTCTCGATAAATGTGGTCAAAAGTCGGCTGCCAGATAATGCGCACGACATAGTGCCCGTGCAGATTCACTTGCGGCAACTGCAGATAATTCTCAATCATCTGTTTCATCTGCTGCGGCGTTATTCCCAGTGCACCGATTCCGCCGGGTGATTGATTGCCCAGCAGAGTGATGAAAGGGATCACGTTGGCAGGGTCGTGGTCGTCAATTGCGGCCATCAGAGCACTCACCAAACTGTAGTGATCACTGAGGGCCGGAGGCCGCACCTGTGAGCCGGGCGGCAGCGAAATACACTTGATCATTTCGAACTTGGAGTCGAACCACCAAAGACAATTCCCGACGGCCACTGGTCCGCACCAGTTCCATTGTCCGAACTGATTCGTCCAGCCGTCTTGCCTCTGATCGAAGTCCGGCATGCCATCGACCCGCATCGGCATTGGCGGCACACCGACCATGTGCTGTGCGTAGTCTTCGTAACCGTTCTTCGTGACCCAGTGTGCCGAAACATCGGCAGCCAGCATAAGCGTGAATACGGCACACACGAAACAACATAGCACTCTTCTCATACGACCTCCTGTCGGCAGCATCTCTGGACTGCCGCACAGACTTTCATTCCCTCGGAGCGGCCGACACGGCCTAAACAAAAACCACCAGTCTCCCGAGGACGGCTGGTGGCAAGGTGCGCTCACTGACTCAGTTAAAGGCAAAAGCGCAGACGCTCGATCTTGCTGAGCCAGCCCGCAGTTGCCACAAATTGATAGGAATAATAGTACGATGAAATATGCTCGGTCGATTTCGGACACGCAACAGTTGATTGCCGTGAATTGCTTCGCTCTGCACGAATCGCACAGTTTTGTTTGGCTCCTCGCACGCAAACTCATGGATACGCATGCAATCTCCTGCTTCGCACAGAGGCCGCATGACCCTGTTTGAAACTGCCCCCTCCATAATGTAACACTATCACGCGCGGCCGCGCATCCTTCAAATTGTCCTCTGCTTGGCGGTCCAATGGTTCCTCGGCGACTCCTCTTCTCTTCGCTCGGCAGATTCCTAACTCCAATGCCAAATCCTGGCAACTCACTACTGAACAAACGATTACCAAAAATTTACTTTTTTACAAAAATAACTTGACATTACGTAAATTCAGTTGTATATTAGAGCCACTCATCTGACCGCCTCCGTATTTACCCCGCTTCACCCCCAATCCCGCTCCCCTTCCTTTGACCTCCTGAACTTGCACAACCCCCGCGAATTCTGTATATTCCTGATTATCGAATTTATGAACTTAAGACAAGAAGGAATAACACGTTATGGTTCGCGTTGAGTCTACGCCCGAGTTTGTCGCCGAAGCCTACCGCAAAATGGATGAACGAATTGCCGTCGTCCGCAAACGTCTGGGCCGCCCGCTGACCTTGGCCGAAAAACACATCTTCGGCCACCTCGATGATCCCCACACCGAAGACCTCGTCCCCGGCAAGTCTTACTTACAGCTCCGCCCTGACCGCGTCGCCATGCAGGACGCAACCGCTCAGATGGCCCTCCTGCAGTTTATGTCTGCCGGCCTCAAGAGCGTGGCAGTCCCCTCGACTGTGCACTGCGACCACCTGATTCAAGCGCGGGTTGGTGCCAGCGAAGATTTGCAGAACGCGGTGGTGACCAACAAGGAAGTCTACGATTTTCTGCGCAGCGTCTCGCAAAAGTATAATATCGGATTCTGGAAACCCGGCGCCGGCATCATTCATCAAGTCGTCCTCGAGCAGTATGCGTTTCCCGGCGGCATGATGATCGGCACCGACTCCCACACGCCCAATGCGGGCGGTCTGGCCATGTTCGCCTCGGGCGTCGGTGGCGCAGATGCGGTGGATGTGATGGCGGGGCTGCCGTGGGAGGTGCTCTTCCCGAAACGCATCGGCGTGCATCTGAAAGGCAGGATGAACGGCTGGGCCTCGCCGAAGGACATCATTCTGGTTGTCCTCGGAATTCTCACGGTCAAGGGCGGCACCAACGCCGTCATTGAATACTTCGGTGACGGAGCCGAGTCCATTTCGGCCACCGGCAAAGGCACCATCTGCAACATGGGCGCGGAACTCGGTGCCACCACATCCGTTTTCGCCTACGATGCCCCGATGGAACGCTACCTGCGCGCCACTGACCGCGCGAAACTCGCCGAACTCGCCAATCAATATCGTCATCTCGTGACGATGGACGAAGAAATCTACAAAGCTCCCGAGAAGTATTTCGACCGCGTGCTTGAAATTGACCTGAGCAAACTCGAGCCTTACGTTGTCGGGCCGCATTCACCGGATGCCGCGCGCCCGATTTCCGAATTGAAAAAAGCCGCCAAAGAGAACGGCTGGCCCATCAAGCTGACGAACGCGCTGATTGGCTCCTGCACCAATTCGTCTTATGAAGACATCTCACGCGCCGCCGTCATCGCGGATCAGGCCGCCGCACACGGCAAGCAAGCCGCGATCCCGCTGTATGTCACTCCCGGCAGCGAGCAGGTCTTCCGCACAATCAAACGCGACGGCCAGATGCAGCGACTCGAAAAAATCGGCGCAATGGTGCTGGCCAATGCTTGTGGTCCCTGCATCGGCCAGTGGAAGCGTGACGACGTCGGGAGCGAAGAAGCAAACTCGATTATTTCTTCTTACAATCGCAACTTCCCGGGCCGCAATGACGGCTCGCCGCACACGCTGTCCTTCCTCACCAGTCCTGAAATTACTGTCGCCTATTCGCTGGCCGGCACACTCGATTTTGATCCGCTGCACGATGTGGTGCCGGGCCTCGGTGTCAAGCTGACACCTCCCGCTCCGCAGCCGGATCTGCCCGCAAAAGGCTACGTGCGCGACACCGAAGGGTACATTGCTCCCGCCAGCGGAGACGTGGAAGTCATCGTGGATCCCAAGTCGGATCGTCTGCAGATTCTTGAACCATTCGAGCCGTGGAACGGCAAGGACTATCTGGATCTGCCGCTGCTGTTGAAGGCCAAAGGCAAGTGCACGACGGACCACATCTCGCCGGCCGGCAAGTGGCTGAAATATCGCGGTCATCTCGACAACATCTCCAACAACATGTTCAGCGGCGCCATCAATGCCTTCGACGGCGAGCGCGGCACCATCACGCATCCGTTGACTGGAGCAAGGAAAGTCGAAACTTCCAAGGCCGCGCGCGATATCAAGGCGCAAGGACAGAAGTGGGTCGTCGTCGGGGATGAGAACTACGGAGAAGGCTCCTCGCGCGAACACGCCGCCATGTCACCGCGTTTGCTCGGCTGTGCGGCTGTGATTACCCGCAGCTTTGCGCGGATTCATCAGTCCAATCTCAAGAAGCAGGGAATTCTTCCATTGACCTTCCAGAATCCTGATGACTACGAGAAGATTCAGGAAGGCGACAAGATTTCTCTCTTGGAACTCGCTTCTTTGGCTCCCGGCAAACCGGTTCAGATGATTGCCAAGCACGCGGATGGTTCTTCAGACTCGATGCTGCTGGACCATACGCTGAACAGCGAACAAATCGCCTGGTTCAAGGCAGGCAGTGCGCTGAATCTGCTGCGCGCGAAAGCCAAGTAATGGCCGAGTCGATTCATCCGCAGGTTCGGATCGGACACGTGCATTTGAAAGTTGCGGACCTCGACCGTGCTCTCGAGTTCTACTGCGGTGCGCTCGGCTTCGACCTTGTGCAGCGAATGGGCAGGGATGCGGCGTTCATTTCCGCCGGCGGCTATCATCATCACATCGGTCTCAATACGTGGCACAGCAAAGGCGGTACTCCCCCGCCCCGCTCGCACACCGGACTCTATCACGTGGCGATTCTTTATCCTACTCGCGCGAGTCTTGCCGATGCTTTGAAACGCTTGATGGCTGCCAACATCGCGCTGGACGGTGCCTCCGACCACGGCGTGAGCGAAGCGCTCTACCTGCACGACCCCGACCACAACGGCCTTGAACTCTATTGGGACAGACCGGAGGCCGAATGGCCGCGCGACTCCGGGGGCAACTTACGAATGGTAGTCGATCCGCTTGACTTAGATGACTTGCTGTCGACATCGCCGTAACGAAAGCGCCCTGTCTGATTCGACAGGGCGCCTCACTCCAAAGCCCGACTGCGTCTACTTATGAAAAATCAGCGCGGCTCCAGCGATAATCAGCGTGAATCCACCGAGAATCTTCGGCGTAATTGGCTCTTTCAAATAGAAAACTGAAAACGCGCAGAACACCGCCAGTGTAATCACTTCCTGCATCGTCTTCAGCTCCGCGCCGGAAAAGTGCTTGTAGCCGTAACGGTTCGCGGGAACCTGCAGACAGTATTCGAAGAACGCGATACCCCAGCTTGCGAGCACGACGCTCCACAGCGGTGCCGCGCGAAACTTCAGGTGCCCGTACCATGCGAAGGTCATGAAGATGTTCGAGGCCAGCAGCAGGCTGACCGTCAGCAAAGTGGTTTGCAGCATCTCAGTGTCCGTTGAGTTTGCGTCGGCGTTCCAGCGCACGCAGCCGCGCCAGCGTCTTATTGCGGATTTTCATCTCTGAAGAGCGCAGCACGTCCGAATTGTCCCCGTGACGGCGGTAGCGGTAGCACACCTGATGCACGCGCCCGATTTCGTACTTCTCTCCGCATTTCAGCACGAGGTCGTAGTCTTCGCCGTAGTGGCCCAGTTCGCCTTCGTCGAAGCCCCCGAATTCGAGAATCACGCTGCGATGCCAGCAGCGAAGCGCTCCCGCACCGTCGCGGCGCAGGATGTTGTTGCGGTTGTATTGTTCGTGTTTGATGACTCCGAATTCCGGCAGCACGTTGCCCTCCACGTCCATCAGTTCGTAATAACTGATGGCCAGCCCCCACGTCGGGTTGCAATCGAGATGCTCGGCCATTGTGCGCAAAGTGTGAGGCAGGTGTTCGTCGTCGCTGTCCAGCTGTGCAATGTACTTCCCGCGCGCGGCCCGCACACCGAGGTTTAAGGAAACCGAAATAATGTTGCGGTCGTTCTCAATGAGCTTGATGCGCGAATCCTTCGCCATATAGTCTCTCACGACGTCCCGCGTAGTGTCCGACGATCCATTGTCTACAATGATATACTCCCAGTCGGAGATGTCGGCGGACTGCACGGACTCGATGGCTTTCCCGATGAACGCCGCACGATTATAGACGGGCGTCACAACGGAAACGCGCACGTTATCCCCGCACAAACCTGTGGACGTTCCGTTGCCTTTCGAGCTCGCGCTGTTTGCCGACGGCTGATTCGTTCGCGCGCCTTCCAGCCACGCGTGTTCGCGTTTAAGAAAGGCATAAAACACCTCTTCGGTGTGCCGTTCGGTTTCCTTGTCCATGAAGAGATACGAGAAGCCGCCCAATGCACCGCGCCCGGGATAAAAGAGCTTCGACTTCATCGCCTGTTCGGCGGCGTCCGCTTGCGGAGCTGGAACGATAGCTAACGCGCCGCCGATGTGCACGCGAGTTTGGTCACCCCAACTCTTCAGCAGCAGGTCATAGAATGCGGCCTTGTGATGCGCTTCATCGAGTCCGCCGATTGCATTCAGCCAGTCGACGCGCACGGCCCACGCCGGACCCCAGTCTTCGCGTTCGGTGATATCGCCGATGTCCGACCGCACAAGCTGGACCGCGTCACCGTTGTGGTCGCGCCACGCATAGTCGCCATAAAAGAAGCGCGCCTGAGGAAACTCTTTTGCCGCGTGCAGCAAACGCTTTTGCCAGCCTTCCGCCAGTCCGAGCAAATCGGCAGGCAGAAACAGCAGCAGCCCCGACTCCGCTCGCCGCGCGGCTTCGTTCATACAGGCGGCAAAGTTTTCGGCATCCGCCTTCAGGCGGATGGCCTTCGTCGAAATCGGCGCGGCACTCGCCGCGAAGAGTTCAAGTGAGTCCAGTTCGTGCATCGGGAAATCCGGAGTGATTCCGGTTTCCCCAATTTGAGTCCATACGGAAAGTTTCATGCGACTGCTTCGCCCGCTCCTTGCGGGACTGATTATTGTGATGAGTGTATCGCTCTCTCGAGCAGAGGGAACGGGCTTCGCGCTCGCGCTGTCAGGCGGCGGGTCGCGCGGATTCGCACATATCGGAGTTTTGCAGGCACTCGAAGAAGAAGGGCTGATTCCCGACCTGATTGTCGGTTCGTCCATTGGCGCAATCGTTGGCGGACTCTACGCTGCCGGTTACACGCCGCAGGAACTGCGTGAAATTGCGGTCACGACCGACTGGAACAAACTCTTCCTCGACCAGCCCAAGCGGCGCAATCTCGTGCTTGCGCAAAAAGAGAATATGGGCCGCGCGCTGCTGACATTGCGTTTCCGAGGTTTCGTTCCGGAAGTTCCCCTCGCTGTGTCCAGCGGACAGGATTTATATGACTACCTCTTCGACCTCGAGCAGCGCGCGCGTTATCGCGCTTGGAATAATTTCGACGACTTGCCGGTCAAGTTTCGCACCGTCGCCACAGATATCGTGCACGGCGAACCGTACGTGTTTGACCGTGGAAGTCTCGCGGAAGCCATGCGCGCCTCGTCGTCACTCCCGCTCGTTTATATCCCCTATCCACTCGAAGACCGCTTGTTCGTGGACGGCGGCGTCACGGAGAACATTCCGGTCGAATTGGCCCGACGCACAGGTGCCAGGCTGGTGTTGGCCGTCGATCTGTCGTCCAACGTAAACCCTGACGAACGCATTGATCAGCCGTGGAAGATAGCCGACCGCGTCACAACCATTCTGCAATATGACCAGAATGAAGCGTCGCGACTCGCCGCAGATATTGTGATATCTCCCGACATCGGCAACCGCTCATCTACGGACTTCTCTGGTGTTGAATACTTAATCATAGAAGGATACGTCAGCACCAAGCGTGTGATCCCAAGGCTTCGCGAGTTATTGGCGGACAAGCAGATAACTCCTCTGCCGCGCTTTGCGGCAAGTCGCAACGGATTGCCGGTCAGCCAGCGTACTCTTGAAGAGTTCGAGGCAAGTGATACTTCGAAGTCGATCCATGCCACCGAGCGTGTGATACACGACGGAGTGACTGTGTTCCCCGACTCTCTCATCCAGAACCTTCCGCCTGCGGACGTGGCAAAGATCTATCGTGACCGAGGCTACACGTTGGCTCGTCCGGTCGAGCTGCGTCGTGCTCCCGACGGCGCGCTCTACTGTCTATGGAATGAGGGCAGACTGACTTCCATCACGGTAGACGGGCTGAGCAACAGGCGCTCGTTTCCTGTCCGGAGAGATTTTCCGATTCGAGAAGGAGAACTATTCGACGCGAAGCGTGCTCGGCGTGGCATCTCTCAGCTGCAGGGCACCGAGCGATTTGATTTGGTCACCCTCGCGCCGGAAGCGACCGACACCGCCACAACGTTGAAGATCCGTGTTGTGGAGCGCGCCACACCACAATTGCGCGTCGGCGCGGGATTTTCAACCGATCGCAAGGGTCGGGGATTTCTCGAGTTTGTGCACGACAACCTCGGCCCCGTCGGCGGCCGCGCAACGCTTTTCGGGAAGTATGGAGAATTGGACGAAACCATCTACTTCGAACGCAGATGGAATTCGATTTTCCGCAAGCATCTTACGGCGGAGTTTCGAGCGAGTTGGGATCGAGAAGAGCACCGCGTGTTTGACTCGAATCACGAACCGATTTCGACATTTACGTTCGAGCGCTTGGGAACAGAAGCTTGGGCGGGTGGCGGGTTTCGCCGCTGGGGAGAGTTGAGTGCAGGCCTCGGCTACACGGATTACAGCGCGGCGGGAGCCGTGGATGACGAAAAGGCCAATCTCCTGTGGACAGGTCTGCGCACACACGTCGACACGCAAGACCGCTCCCCGTTTCCCCGACGCGGAATTCTCCTGCGCAGTCAATATCTGCTCTCGCTCCGTGCCAGCAATGAAGAATTGGTGAATCGATTAACCGCAAAATTCACCGGTCACTATCCACTTGAGCACAGGCTGATATTGGGACTGCGCGGAAGTTATGCTTGGAACGATTTCCAACTGCCGCTCTGGGGGCAGCATCCCTTCGGAGGAGAGCACGAAATGCCCGGACTGCACTATGGCGAACGCTTCGGCAATTCAAAACTTTCGGTGCAGACGGAATTGCGGTATGACCTGCTGTCGCGCCTGCTGGCGGATGCCTATCTGTCATTACTCTATTCGGTCGGTGGCGTGACTCAAACATCGGTCCCCGCACCTGCCGCCCAAGATTACCGCCAGAGCATCGGCCTGCGTTTTTCGCTGTCCACGTTATTCGGTCCGATGTGGCTGACGGCATCGCAGCTCTTAAAGAGCGAAGTCGAGCAGGAGTGTTTTCACATCTACCTGAATCTCGGTCACGAATTTTAGAGTTCGCTAAAGTTCGTCCAGCTTCAGCCACTCAAGGCTTTGCACGACCGGCAATTGAAAGGCCCGTTCGCGATCCAAATCCAAGTCGCTTACGTGCACACTTTGCGGCGCCTGCACCCACTTATAGATGGACAGGACAAACAGCCGCGCAAACTTCTTCACCCACTCCCGCAAGCGGCCCGGCTGATAGGCAGGGTCAAGTCTCCGTAACTCCTCATCGCTGAACTGCTCCTGCAGTCTCGCCAGAACCTCCGGCAGCGTCAATTTGTGACCCGCAAACAATTCAAAGCACGCGTCCAGCACGGGATACGGCATCAAGTCTCGCTCGTCTTCCTGATTGTCGGCCAATTCGGCGGACGGTTTGAGCTTCAGCAACTCGGCCAGCGCGCGAGATTGAAGCTGCTGCTGATAGTGCGCGATCAGCGCGGTGACAATTGTCTTGGGCACATTCGCAATCGGAGCGTAGCCGCCGGACAGGTCGCCGCCAATCGTCGTATAACCGACTGACTTCTCGGACATATTCCCAGTCTGCAGCCACAACCCGTGCGCCTGATTCGACCAGTTCCACATCCGCTGCGCGCGCACACGCGCCTGAATATTCTGCTCAGTCAACGGAGAGAGACTCGCGATGCCGCACATGCTTTGAACCGCCTCGCGTTCACGCACACAGGCATCTTCAATGGAATCTTCACGGAAACTGACTCCCAACTCTGCGGCCAATTCCCGTGCCACGTTGCGCGTAGCGGCGGAGTTGAAATGCGTCGGAAGCGAGAAGGCGTGGATGAATTCGCGCGGCGTTTTGCCGAGTTGTTTGGCCACGTCGCAGGCAAGCAGCAACACCAGCGCGGAATCCTTGCCGCCGGAAAGCGCGATACCGAGCTTCTCGAACGCGCCCGTCTTGCGATAGTAGTCGGTCACGCCGAGTGTCAGCGCGGAGATGATGTCTCCAAAGAAGTCCGTTGCGTTTGGAACAATTGCCGGCGTATCCGTCGTCAGTTCAACCACCGCCCGCTGCTCAACCCAGCGCGCAGATTCGAACAGCAATTCGCCGTTACGCGCAATCAAGCTCGAACCGTCAAAAACTAATCCGTCGTTCCCGCCCACTTGATTGACGTAGACCAGCGGAATCCCTGCCGCGAGCGAACGGTTCTTCAGTAACTCACGTCGTGCTTCCACGACTCCGTTTCGCCACGGTGACGCCGAAAGATTGATAGAGAGCTGCGCACCGCGTTTTACGTGCGACTGCAGCGGCCCTCCCCTGACCCACAGGTCTTCGCAAATCTCAAGCGCAATTCTTCCGAATGGAGTGTCAAACAGCAAATCTCCGAACGGATAGCCTCGATGCTCTCCTCTCTCCCCGCGCTTGCCGGTTGTCAGCGTGCGCGCCTCGTAGAAGATGTTGTAAGTCGGCAATTCCTGTTTCGGCACGATACCCAGAATCTTCCCGTAACGCAGGAGTGCCGCGCAGTTATACACATGCCCTTCGCGCGCGACGGCCACTCCCACAGCAAGATACATCCGCGTTCCTTTGAACTCTCCCGCAATCCTCAACAACTCTTCCCATTGCTGCTCGACGAACGTCGGCCACAGCACAAGGTCTTCCGCCGGATAACCGCCAATCACCATTTCACTGAAGACGGCGATATCGCAGTTCTGCGCCTCAAATTCCCGCGCCGCCGCAATCACACTATCTGCGTTCGAGCGAATGGCTCCGACGGTGGGATTGAGATTGGCTAAACCGAGACGCATGGGAGGAATTTCATTATTGCTGAGTGGAAAGAGATTGCAGGATACTACGGCTCATTTCTGAATGACGGGCAATCCGGTGGGTCCGCCAAGACCGCGTTCACGCAGGTGCGCGGCCCACGCCTCAACGCGCGGCAAGGCGTGCTCCAGCGGAACAAGATAGCTTTCAAGCAGCCAGTGCGGCAATTCGCCTTCGGCGTGTAAACGTTCCAAAGGCACGCGTTCCAGTGCGGCCAGCAGCGTCGCGTGCGCGATCTGAAACCCTGCGAGCGTTCGCTTCCACTCTTCGCGACGTATCGGCCGAGTCAATTCATCAAGACGCAGATCTCTCTGCTGCATGACCACCTCGAGCGCCCGCACCATCCGTTCGGCGCGGGAGGATAACTCGGCAAACAGCTCATGCACACTCTCGCCTCCGTCCAGCAGCAGTTCAAAGCGCTCAGCCGGAAGCTCCTGAATCGCGCCGAGCAGACGTTCGAAGCACGATCCGGCGGCGGTGATGTATTCTTCGCGAATCATCTTGACGGAAGTTAACTCAATCTACAATAAACGGCAAGGCCCGTCAAGCGACGAGCCTTGCTTCAGACCGCGGTGCGCTAAGTTGCGCACCTCATAGGCCTAGATAACACTGGACCACCTCCTCTCGGCTTGTGAAACCGATAGACCGCCCCGACGTCGGACGGCTACCCCAAGATAACACGGCTTGCAGGAAAACGCAAGGGCGGACGGTCACAAACCTAAAAAAGTCCGGCCAGACTTAAAGTGTCGCTAAAACTCTATGGTTAATCCGGCGCGATGCCCCTCGCCCAACTCCTCCCGATAGGGCAAAAAGGCATAATCCACGATGAATCGCTTGTAGTTCAGACCCGCGCCAAAAGACAGCCCCTGCGCCTCCAGACCTGTTACATAGCCAAGCCGTAAGGCGAGGAATTGTGGAGCCTTATACTCCACTCCGCCGCAGAGGCGCGGTGAATTATCCCGCACGGCGAATCCTTCGGCAGTCAAAAGCAGGCCACCTGCCGTGCCCAGTTCCTGATCCCATGCGCCGCCCAGCCGGAAGGTCGTCGGCAGAGTCACATCTTCCGTCGCATACTGGTTGACATTCCCCAAATGATTGACCGCCGCACCGATCCGCAGCGGCTCCAGCGGTGAATCCCAGAGCAAGCCTCCGTCCGCCGACCAGCCTTCGGAGCTTTCGAAAAGAATCTTGGAGTGCAGATAGCGCGCGGTCACACCCGCGTTCAGCGTCGGCAGCACTTTCCATCCCGACGCAATCCCAACCGCGGAAAAAGTCGCTTCAAAAGTTCGAATCGGGTCACGCGTAGGCGCGGTGCGGTATTCAATATCGGGAACACTCGTGCCCCAGAAGTGCGGAGCAACGGACAGCGATTTTGAGCGAATGAGCAAACTGAAGAAATTCGCCCGCGTATCACCGAAATGGCGTGTGGTCAGCGCTCCGAAGCTCGAATGCCGAAGCTTTGCAAGAGCAGCCGGATTATGCGCAGCCGAAGTCGGCCCCGTAACCAATGCCGCGCCTGCGCCGCCTAAAGCACTCTCGCGCGCACCCACCGGAATCTCCAGAAAGGTGAATCCCGTTTGCGCCTGTGCCAGCGAGCACATCAGTATGATGATGACGAGGCTTCTTATCACAGTATGTCCTTCATTCTTTAGAACTCCACTCCCCAGCTCACCGCAATCGCATCATCCGGAGCGATACTTTCCAAAGTGTAAGTCAAATCCACTTTTGAGAGCACTTTCCAGAACTCGAATCCGAGACCGATGCCGAAATTGAGATTGTCGTGGTCGAGTCCGACCCGTCCCGCCACCCACTGACGGTCCGTCACCCACGTGCGCCCTTCGGCTCCGACGTGCACTTTCACTTCCCCTTCTTCGCTGCCTTCAATGTCCAGCGCACCGAGCAGCCCCTTCTGCTCATAGGCCGCGCCTAAACGATACTGCAGCGGCCACTCGTCGACTTTCGACGTGCCCTGACTCCAGTAATTGGACGTGTTCCACGTCGTCTTGGTGTTCACATCTTTCAACTGCGCGCCAAGTCGCAGATGCTCAATCGGCTTCGCAAAGATTCCGGCATCGACTCCGAAGCCGTTGCCGTTCACGGAAGAATTGTCATCCGCGATTTTGCCGAACGTCTCGTAGACGACCTTGGCGGCGATTCCCGCTCCGATTTTCTCGGTGAACTGGACACCGAAGCCGAATTGAAACACATTCGAGGACATGTCAATCATCTCGAGCGGCCTGCCGTCGAAGTCGCGCGAGTCAATATCACCGACACCGGCATGCAGCCAGCCGACCGCGACGCCCGCATTGACGACTTGTCCTTCGGCAGCTTTGGGATGCAAAGGGGTAGAGAACGCGAGATAATCCACGCGCCGGTCGAGCGCCATGCTGCGGCTCGACGCACTGAACTCGGATGTAGTGTGAAAGGGCAGCGCACCCGGATTAAAATACAGCGCGGAGGGTCCTTCCGCCACCGCAGTGAAGGCATTGCCCATTGCCTGCGCGCGCACTCCGGCACCCACACGCGTAAACGCACCGCCCAGTCCGCCGTTGGTTCCGGCGTGAAGCGATGTAGCAAGCAGCAAGCTGAGTATGATGTATCTCATGGTCATCGCTCCTAATCCAGAATAATCAGCTTGCCCCAGACTTCGCCGCCGGGTTTCTCAACTTTGTAGAAATATGTGCCGTTGGCTACGTCAACGCCGTCCTTTTTGCCGTCCCATGTCAAATAGTCTTCTCCCGGATTCAACGTCTGTGCAGGGAGCGACACCACTTCGCTCATGGCAAAGTCATAGACTTTCAAGGTCGCTGCGCCGCCCGGCGACTCCACGCGGATACGCACCACGGCGAAGCGCGACGGAGCAAACGGATTGGGATAAGCATACGTCTCCGCGTCACGCGCGGAACTTGCGAGCGGCTCGGCCGTCTGCAGCACGTGCCAGCGTGCACCGTTTGAAGCACTCACGGCCAGCCCGTCCAGTCCTCCTGCCCACAGCCAATCACCCGGCTCTTCCGCAAAAGCGGAATAGATGGGATACTCTTCCAGCCGATGTCCGGCGCGTGCGGAATCAACAATTTGCGGAAAGAGCTGCCAGTTCACTCCGCCGTCTATCGTTTTCCACAAACCGATGTCATCGCATGCGTAGGCTGCCTCCCCGTCGAAAGCGAAGGCGTGCACGCGCGGAGTTTCGCGGCGGCCGATGGCCTGTTGAATCTGTGCTTCAGTCAGCGTGACTTCCCATGTCGCACCGCCGTTGGACGTCTTGGAGACTGCATAGAATTCGTTGGTGCTTTCGGCGCGCCACGTGGCGGCCCACACCGTGTTGGTCGCGGGCTGATAGTCGAGTGCGGTTACAAAGTTGCCGCTGATGCCCGCGTTGACGTGCGTGTATTGCTGCCACGTTTGGCCCTCGTTCGACGAGCGGAAAATTCCGGCCGCAGTGCCCACCCACAAGTTTGTGCCGTCCGCCGTCAGACTGAACGAGCGGTCGGACAGTTTTGCACCGGTGTTGAACGGCGTTCCGTCCGGTGCAATCACGCGCCAGCCGAGCGTGTCTTGAAATCCTGTGTAGTCGCTGGCCGCAGCATGCCGACGCAATCCCCCACCCTTCGAAACAATCCATACATAGTTCGGCGTGATGGCAATCGCGTAAGTGATGTTATCCACGTTCGTCGCCGTCGGCCAATAGCCGAGCACGGTGTCGAGTCCGGTCTGCCGATTCAACCCGTAGATCGGATCACGCGGCTGCGGAAACCACGTCCACGTCGTGCCTTCATTCCGCGTATAGGCCAATCCGCCGCCCGCGCCGCTGATGCCCACAGTCGTATCGAACGCGAAGCTCGCCCAGATAATCGAATCCGTCACGAGCAGTCCGGAGACTCCGCCTTTGCCGAGTCCCTGTGCGACACCATAGTTCAAGAACTGATACCGCTCATTTTCCGCCGTGCGCGTGACGTCCACCGTCAGTTTGGTCACTCCGTTGCCTGTGCCGAGCCAGTAGACGGGGCGATGGTCGCTTAAGATGTCAATGATGACATTGGAGCCAAGCCTCGGTTCGGGGTCGGCATCGAGCGCGCGCGTCATCCGGTCGCCCGACAAGAGCGGAGAATGCGGAGCAAACTGCGCGAAGGCGGAGGTCACGAAGAGCAGTATGAGTAGGTATGGCATATGGTCTCCCTGTGTCGCCCGCTATTTGAAAGTCGAAAGCCCGAAATCGCCGCTCGGCAGATTCACGCTCAGCACTGTCCCGTTCTGAATGATTCGCGTGCTGTCGAGAAGATACTCAGTAGAATCGCCAGACGCGGGGTCAATCGAATAGAAGCGGAAGTAGTAGAGATTGTTCAGGAGCGTCGGATTGTTGGGCACCAGCAAATAAGACGACGCAATGTTGTCACCCGACGTTACATCCGGCGGCACGCCGTCGTTGCGCAGAAAGAAGTCTGGGAACGTCTGCGGCGGCCAATCGAGGTCTTCACGCCTCACGTCAAACCACACGGCTTGCGTCTGCCGCCATCCTGCAAGCTCACAATCGTCGTAGGTGATATGGAAAACTATCGTGTCAACATCCCCGGGTGCTTCAGGACGATAAAGCGTGTCCGGCAGCTGCGGATTGGAAAGTTCCGGCAGCAGGTTTTCAAACGTCATGCCGACATTTGTCCAGTCACAGTTTAGTCCGAAGCGTGTAAAGGCTTCAACCCGCAAAGCGTAGTTGTCCCCTGAAGGAGTCAAGCCAAACAAAGTCGGTGCAAGTTCAAATGACCATTGATTACCTGTGCCGGCGACCATTTCCGTTTCCCACCAGACGTCATCGCCCGATATCCACTTTACGCTCACAGAATCAATGTCGTAGTTCTGCGGCTGTGTGATAGTCACGGCAAAGTCAATGCTCTCGAAACAGCCGGGAAAACCCAGATAGACCGGCACATTGTCAAACACACAGTCTTGCAACTCCCGCAACTCAACCTGAACATTGTTGATGCGCAAACTGCCATGCGCGGTTTGTGCGGCAAAGTCAAACGAGTAGACCCCCTCGCCCAACGCGCAGAGCAAGTCTCCGCGAAGGCCGCGTGTGAACGTGTAGTTGTTCGGCACCACGTCCAGCGACGTGCCGGAGGCGAACTCAGGCGATGCAAGCGGAGTCGCTCCTCCGTCGTCATAGAGGTCAAAGGTCAACTCACCGGCATTGTTCGGTTGCGTTACTGTGCAGCGGACGGACGTCACTTCCGGCGCGTTTTCAACGCGCACCATGTAGACATAGGTGGACTCTACATCACACAACAAGAAGGCCGGTGCAGTCACAACAAAGATGCCGGGGGAAGGGTCGGCGGGTTTGGGGTCGTCTTCGTCGCAGCCGACCAGCCAAGCAGACAACACTCCGAGCAGAATCAACACTCTCCACATCATACTCACACCTCCAGTCTGCCGAAATGAGCCAGCCACAGGCCGTGCCGCAGTCCGCGCTCCGACACCTTGCCGGACTCGATACGAAGCACGTCAAACAACTCGCGCAGAAGCAATGTGCCGGCCAGAACAAATTTCCCGCGACCCGGCGGCATGGCGGGCAGAGCCTGCAGTTCATCGGGATGCCGACCCGCAAAGCGGCCAATCATCGTGTCGAGGTCCTCAATCGTCAATTCGACACCCGCGATTTTTTCCGGTTGATAGCGCGTTAGATTGATTTTCAGCATCGCGAGCGTCACCGGAGTTCCTCCGACCAGCACCCACGGCACGTTTTCATGCGTGTCGGGAGAGAACAAATTACCTTGCACGGTGCGCACTTCGTGGCGCAGACGCGTAATCTGCTCCGGCGCGGCGGGTTCGGTCAGCGAGAGGAAGCGCTTCGTCAGCGTCACGGCTCCGGCCTCCAGACTCACGCTCTGTCCGGGCTGCGTCCCCTGTCCACTAATGACTTCCGTGGATCCGCCGCCGATATCAATCACATTCACGCGCTCGTGCGGCAGCAACTCCATCGCGGAAACCGCTCCGGCGTAGGTCAACGTGGCCTCCTGCGAGCCGGAGAGAATGTGCATGTCAATCCCGACAATATCGCGCACCGCCTTCTGAAATTCTTCGCGATTCTTGGCCATGCGCATCACGGCGGTCGAGCACGCCACGACTTCCTGCGCGCCGTTTGCGCGAAACTCCCGCACAAGCTCGTGCAGCAAATTCACGTTCAGCAGAATCGAATCCGTGGGCAGCATCCCGTCCTCGGTCAGCGCTTCCCCCAAATGATTGGGAGTCAGCGAGTCCTTCACAGGCCGCAGCGTTTCACCTTCGCCTTCGGCCAGCAGGGCGAGCGTGGTATTCGTGCCAATATCAATTGCACCGGCTCTTATCATTCAAAAGTCTCCGTATAGAGCACTTCCATAACTGTTCTGCCGACCTCGCCCATACTGTGGGGCGAACACTTGTCCGGCGTGTCTTCCAGCGTATGCCAGTATTTGTAGTCCAAGTCAATTATGTCAACAACGGGGATTCCCTTTTCCAGAAATGGAATGTGGTCATCCATCACGGCTTGACCGGGTTCGCGCACAAACGACATGGCTTTCACACGCTCAGCGGCGGCGAACACCTTGTCCACAATCGGGCGCGCATAGACATACGAATTCAGCTCGTAGGGGATGCGCAAATCCTTCTCGGAAATCAAATCAAGCAGAATCCCGTAGCGCGGCTGGGGAATTGGCTGCGTGCGCACGAAGTGCCGCGAGCCGAGCAGATAGTCCTCTATGACTTCTTCGCGGCCGTAGTCCTCCCCATCGAAGAACACGATGTCCACTCCAAACTTCACCGGCTTTAAGTAAAGCTGCCGCGCGATTTCGAGCAGGATGGCAATCTGCCCCGCTCCGTCATTGGCTGCGGGAATCGGTTTGCTGTGATTCTTGGGATCGGGATCCCTGTCTGCCGTGGGCCGCGCGTCCCAGTGTCCGCAGAGCATCACACGGTCAGCGGCCTTTGGATTGATTTGTCCGATGATGTTATACAGGTTCAGCGTCACGCCGCGATCGACGCTCGTATACGTAAACGGCTGCACCCACGCCGTATCACACCAGAAACTCAACTCGCGCAACAGAAACTCGCGGCAGGAGTCTGCTTCCGGAGAATTCGGCACCCGAGGTCCGAACGCGACCTGCGTTTTCAAGAGCAGCATCGCGCGATCCTGATCGAAGGCGGATGCGCTGTTTCCCAAACTTAGAGTCGCAAGCACAAGCAATAATATTATTTTCACAGGTTACCCGCGAATGGCGATGGACACGTTGATACCGAATTCAAATAGGCGCGAACCGCGATCCGATACTTTATCCTTGGTCTGCTGGAATTGCAATTGCGCGCCGCCGTTCACCGTATTCGAGAAGCTGTAGTTCAAGCGCGGCTGAATCGACCACTGCACATCTTCGCGCTGCGGCGAGTAGCTCGTGCCGGACAAAGAGCGTTCCTGCTTGTTGGTCTGATAATCCACATTCAGCGAGAGTGTCGTCTGGTTCTGCAGACGCATGGCGCCAAACCACAGAATCGGCAGACGGAAACCCGTGCGCATGGTGTAACTGACTGTTGCGTTGGCCCCGCGCGTCGTCGTGCGTTGTGCGCTTCCCTGATTCTCAGCTTTGGTCAGCGCGTTCGCCGCATTGATGCGCACTTGTGTGTCAATGCTGTTCAGCCACGACACATTGACTCCGACCAGCGGACTCCACTGACGAGTATAGGTGCGCGTAATGATGTTGCTGCTCTTGTTTTGCCAGTCTTCCTTGACGGTGGACTGTAAACTGCTGGTCAACGAAACCGTGCGCGCGACTTTCGAGAGAAAACCGACCTTTTCGAACCCCGACCAGTCCACCGACACGTTGGCAAACGGCAGTACTGTTGCGGAACCCGAATCGGCGGTCATCCAGAACGCTGTCTGCTCAAGACTTCCGGTTCGCTGCGAGTTGGCGTCGTTCTCACTGTCTCGCATATTCCAAACAAAGGACGTGCGGATATTTCGAGTCAGACGTACGCCCGTGCGCGCGCTGTAGTCATCGGTGGTTCCAATCGCCGGTCGCGATTGTATCGTTAGTGACGTATCCACTTTCGGGTCATTTGAGAATCCGAGTCGATACGGCAGTTCCGCTTGCCCGAGCACGCCAGCCTGAGAGTGGCGATAGGTGTTATCATAACTTAACTGCACCGGATCGAGCGTCTGTAATGCAAGTTTGACCGGCTTGAAAGCATATCCGACTGTTCCCAACGGAGAGAATCCCGGACCGCGATCCGCGCGCCCGACGGCGCTCGAATCCGTGCCAGTCGAATCCCCTTCAGCTTTGGGTCGAGCCGGTTCCTTGGGCGGAGGAGCATCTCTCCGTCTTCCGCCGTCACGCCCGCCGCGACCACCACCGAACACTTGTTTGAAGTCGAGACTTAGATCTCCACCCACAACGCGGTTATTGGACACCGTTTGATTCTGCGAACTCTGCCGATTGCCATTCGTCCAGTTATACGTGCTGTTGTAGTTAAAGGTTGGCGCAAACCAGCGTGCCAGACTTGGCGCGTAGGAATTGGTCCAGTTCCAGCCTTCCGCATTCAAATCGCTGCGGCTGAGATTCGCCAAATCGCTCCACTTCTTCGCGACGGCGAAGGTCGTGTCCACATTCCCGCGATCATCATAAACGGTGTCCGTCCGCACCTGCGTCCAGCCGTAACTCTGGGACAGGCCGGTGCTGATCGCGTCTGTGATGTCGAACGCGATACTTCCCGAACCGGTCACTTGGAAATTCGGGGAATTGGTGCGCCTTCCTTCGCGCGTCTCGCTGTTCGCAAGCGATCGTTGCGCACTCATGGTTCCCGATAACTGTTTCGGTTTATAATAAAACTTCGGACTGCCAAGCAGAGACAGCAACGGCATATCCTTCAGGAAAAAGATCGGTGCCAGACCGCGCCCGCGTGCTGTGGGGAAGTTGTAGTCCGCACGCACACCCGTCTGCGACTGCTCTTGCCGGATGTAAGTGTAGTCTTTGCTCTGGACCTTGGAGTGATCCCAACTCAGCCGCAAGCGTTCCATTGTCCAGCGCACGAGCGGATTCGGTGAATTACCGGTCTTGGAAAAACTCGCCGTGTAGTTCGTGCGCGTTTCTTTCCGAACGACTGACGTGTCGGGATGATCCTGATCCACGCGGACGTCGGTATTGGGAATGTACTTCGGAACGCTCTCGTTTTCGGAACGAGTGACGACCACAGGCAGCGCGAAACCGTATTGATCCAGCCCGAACTTCGCCGCGTTCAGATTCATGGATCCCATGACGGTTTCCGAACTGTTTTGTCGGCCCGTGCGTTCGTTGACGTTGTGGAAATCCGCGTCCTGTTTGTTGAAGGTTCCCGAAAATGCCACGAGGTCCGCAATGCGCAGCGACGACGTGATTTCGCCCGCCGTGCCCGGATCTTTGTAGATGTCCGACACCCGCAACTCGTCCACCCAAATTTCGTCGCCGGCGTTATACGGATACTTTTTGGCGCGGATTCCCAACGCGATAAACCCGACGTTCTGCAAACTCGGAGTGCCGGCAATCACAAGACTGTCCGCCGGAAAACGCAGCGAGTCCAGCACGACGGCAAACCTTCGCAGGTTCGCCTGCGCACTCGAATCGCCGCTCATGCGCCCTGCATCCTCGCGCAGTTTGCGCAGGATTGAGAGATCGTTCATCCCGACATCAATGTGGTTGCGCGAATCCCAGCCCTTGTACACCGTCTTGACGATTTCGTAATAGTTCGTATTCGTATTCGTATACGACGTGCCGAGCCGCAGAATCAGCTGGTAGCGTTCGTCTTCGAAAAGTCCCTGATCAAAGCCTCCGCCGTGGATGAACATCTTGAGTCGTTTATACTCAATCATGTTGATCTGCTGATAGAGGTTTTTCGAGACGAAGAACTCGTCCGGCGCGCTCGAGCCGCCCAACTGCTCGATTTTCAGAACAAGGCTCTGCTCGCGCTGCCGCAGATTTGTGATCGGATCAATCTCGCCCTGCACACCCGGCGGGCTGATGTAGCCGGGGTTTTCATGGTTGTTGATGACGGCTGTGCTCACGAATTCGGTCGAGTCGGCGTCCACGTACTCCGGCAGCCATTCATTCGAGACGATATCGTTCTGCACGATTTCCACGCGCGTCGTGCGAGTCACGCCGGTCAAATACATGCGCGCCCACCGCACATTGGTCAAACTCGCCGCGCCGACTCTGCGGCGCACGGTCTCTTCGTCAATCGGAATCCGGAACAATCGCCAGTTGTTGTTATTATTCTGACCTCCGACGATGAAAGGACTGGTCAACGAAAGTTCGATATCATAGCTGTAGTAATCATTCGCCTGATCAAGGTTCTGATTCCCGTTCAGGTCTTCGCTGTCCGGGATATTTCCCCCCTCGTCGTTGAGACTGCCCTCCGATCCGTTGATCTTCTCGTAGTTGTTTGAGCCGACGGAATAGGACCAGTCATCCCACGAAGGAATCTTTGGACGATTCAAGCCGTTCCAATGCGCGGAGTCCGCGGGGTCTGTGGCGAAGAAGCCGTCAATACCTGTGTCTTCGTCCGGACTGAGCACGCCGTTGCCGTATTCACGTTTCGCCGAGCTGACGATTTCGTCCGGCATCGGCTTGTCTTCTGAGTCCATCGAGTCGTTGGGCAGCGCGTCTTCGGAAATCGAACCGATATCCACGACCAGCCGACCTTCCTGCTGACTCGGAACTTTGATCCAGAATTCAATGAACTGCGCTCTTGATTGATCCTCGTAACCGGCGCCGAGGTAGCGCATAACACCACCCCAACTTTGCTCGGGAAAGCCGGTGCTCTCATCCGGAGTGAATTCCAGCACAAGTGATTGCAGACGATCGGCGACCTGTGAATTGATCTCACGTTCCGGGAACACGTCTTTCACGCGCACCTGCTGATCCCCGACGGGATTCCACCACTTCAGCCGACCGCGCAGCGAATCTATGCCCGGGTCTTGCACGGGAATCGACGAAATGCTCCAGTTGCGGCGGAGCAGACCCAAGGGAGTCGAGCGGCGCGAGGCTTCAAAGTCGTCCAGAAACGCCACGCCGTTCGGATCGCCCGTCGCGTTATTCGACAGCGAATTCGGATTCGGATAGACTTTCGCGACTTCCGCGTCTATGACAAAATCTGATGCGGCGTTCGTCTTGACCAGCGGCAGGCGGTTGGCCACCGCCGTCAGGAAGTTCGGAGTGAACTTCAGACGAGAGTTTACGTCGTACAACGTATTGCTGATCGGTTCACTGCCGATGCGCACGCGGCGGTCGAGCGATTTTTCGTCGAGCTTCAGCACCATACCGCCGATGTATGAGTCCTGCCAAAGCTCGTATTCGGCACGCGCGCCCATCAGCGTCTTGCGGTCAAGCTGAAAGACCTGACCGGATTCATACGTAATCACCAGATTCGCATTGGGCGCTTTTGCCGCTTCATTGAGAATCCGCAACTGACCGGACAGATAATCAATCGTATAATCCGATCCGCGCGTCAGCGGCACACCATTGAGCGTAACCTCTTCGGAGCCCTCGAGCACGAGCGGTCCCAAATCGTATTGCGACGTCGAACCGACTGATTTCGTCACGAATTTCCACGCCGCGCCGCGCGTCACGACCTGCGAGTAGGGCAGCGTATAGAGTGATGAGTCCAACACGGCCGTCGAGTCGCCGTTGGCCCGCCTCGTGGAATCAATTTGCCGCAGTGGGAAAACCACCGTCTGTCCGGTGTTGACATCGAAGTAGCCGGAGGGGTTGAACGGGGTCAAGTCGAGAAAATGTAACTCGCCGTGCGTCCAGTTGACGATGGCACCGTAGTTGTCAAGATAGTTGTCGGCGCCGCTTGAACCGTTAGGGCCTTCGGTGTCAAACTGGAAGAACTGCAGGTAGGTTTGCGTATTGTCCGGGCCTGTTTCCGGAACGGACGAACCGGTCTCGCGGATGATTTCAAGCTCAAAATTATTCGGGCTGATGTTGGTCGCCTGCATCGAGTAGACGTGACGGAACATCAGATTCCACGTCGGGTCAATCAACGTATCGGGATTAGGCGCCGAACTGCGCAGCATGATTAACCGCAACTCGCCGGTCGGCGCACCGAGGCGACCGAATGTGTCACCCTGCACAGTCACAAACGAACAGGCCAGCACGTTGTCTCCCTGAATCTGCCTGCGCAGGCGGACGTAGCCGAAATTCGGTTCGAAGGTGTAATCCGTTTCAGGAATCAGCTTGCGGAATGTCTGGTCCACTTCATCCAACTGCGACAGGTCAATCAGCGACGGGTCGTGAAGCTTTTCAATCTTCCGCAACGACACCGCGAAACCGTTGTTCACGTTTACGTCATGCTGCGTACCGCCCGCCGACGTGCTCACCCACAGTTCGAGTTCGGCCACGGGAATCGGCGCAATCAGATGCTCGCGGAAGCTGATTAGCCGGTAGTTGTCGCGATAACCACTTACGGATAAAGTGTCGGGGCCGCTGCCGGTCTGCCGGACATACTGGAAGTCGTGTTCAGTCAGCCAGAAGTAGGTATTCTGCAGAAAGTCGTTTTCGCTCCACTGCGCGCGGCGTTGATCCTTGTTTGGCTCCTGTCGGTTCTTTTGACCGCGCTCCAAAGATGCGATACCGGTCAGTTTCAGCGCACCGACCTTGGCTTCGGTCTTTAACCCGAACAACCCCTTGTTCTGTCCCGAGAAGGTGGCAAGCCTCGTGCCCAGGCTGAGATTGACATTTCCGGCCTCAATCTTCTGGACAATCTCGTCGCGGTCGCCCGTATAGGTAAGTTTCAGCGAGTTTTCAAAGTCGAACAGACGTTCGGAGTCCTGATTGACGTCCACCTGCACCTTCTCGCCGATTTTTCCGGCGATGGTGAAGCGCTGCGTCATGTCAATGTTGAAATTCGTGTTGGTGTTGCGCTGATTTGCAGCCTGCAGCTCGTCAAACTTCTGCTGCCGGATTTTGCCGTCAATCGTGATATTGCCCTGCACGCGCAACCCGATATTGTCGCCGCCGAAGATTCTGCGGAAGGTCTTGGACTTGATGCGGAACGGGACGTCAATCGCGATTCCCTCTCCCGCACTTCGCTGCGCCTGCTGTTTGAAATTCTGAATCGTGGCAGCGGCCATGGCTCGTCGCACGTCCCATGTCATGCGCAGGTCGCGATAGTCTGCATAGTCCAGCACGAGCGGCGGGATCATATGGGTTTCGGCAACTCGGAAAGAGACAATCGCTCGCGTGAACAACGAGTCGAATTCCACGTATTCCCGAAGATTGGCCGCTCCGAGCTGCAGGATAGGACGCTCAACGATAGTCGTGATCCCCAACTGTGGCCGCTTGACCAGGCGATGTTGAGAGGCGTTGCTTTTTAGAGAGAACGAAAAGCCCACCTCAGCACGTGCGGGGAGTACGCATGCGCAGAAGCAGGCCAAAAAGAGAAACAGGACTCCTTGCGGGGTCTTCAAACTCCGTCCGATAGGTGTAATTTTATGGAGATCCGGGGAATTTATTGAAGGACATAACAGTCCCTGCCGAGATTTGCCCGGCCCCGGGGTAATCCGCCATTACGGCAGCCAAACCGTTCTCAAAAAATCCGCCCGCATCCTCCATAACTAATTGAAGACCCAAAGATTACTCAACTTATCAAAATCAAGGCAGAGTTGCAATAGCCTCGGGCAACGGTGGTGTTTTGCAGTCCGTTGCCGGATAGGCTTGCGAGGGCGGTTTCAGAGTAGTTATCGTCATAACTGACCCATAACTAAACTTCTGAGACCTCTTGACAAACTGAACAACGTTTATTATCATAAGTCAAGACAATACATTTTCAAACTGCCAGAACAACCTCAGATGTTCCCAACTCTCATCAAGAATACAGCCGTGGCCAACGTGTTCGCGGACGCAAAGCGCGTCACGGATGTGCCCCAGGTTTCCGGCGATGGGAGATTGCGCGCGAGCTGAAATCCTTGTAAGCTCAATATAATCAAGCCCATCGCACAACAACGCGATGGGTTTTTTGTTTGGAAAGTCCCATGTTATCCGTTATTGAATCGAAACTCCGCCGACCGATAGAGAAACTGACCTCGAATCAGGGGCCATCGCGCGAGTTTGCCACGCCTCCTGCGGGGCTGCAAAAGGTTCTCCTGCGGCGCGTGCTCGATATGGGCCTGCCGTCCATGGCGAGTTTCCTCCTGCTCAGCACCTATGATGCGGTCAATATCTTTTGGTTGGCTCAAATTGGCGCGGCTCCGGTTGCGGCGGTAACGGTGTTTGGCGCATTTTCGTGGGTGTTGACCTTCCCAAATCACATCATCGGGTCCGGAAGTGTGGCCGTCATCAGCCGCCGCTATGGCCAAGGCGGAGGAGATCCGACTGCACAGGCGATCCGGGCTACATTTTTTCTGAAGTTCTTCATTGGAACTTTGTTGGGACTACTGGGGCTGACGATTCTGCCGTTTGCGCTCAGTCTTTACGGCACGGAAGAGGATGTCTCGCGGCTGGCTTTTCAATATGGCATTTTGAACTGCCTGAGTCTCGGATTTGCGATGGTGAGCTTTTCGGTCTACACAGCGTTCCGGGGAATTGGGCGACCTCAGGCGGGGATGTGGGTGTCCGTCGTAGGTGTCGCGGTGAACATGATTCTGGATCCGTTTCTGATTTTTGGCATCGGCCCGTTTCCAAGATTGGAGATCATCGGTGCTTCGATTGCAAATTCGATTGGCTTTATGACGGTCGCGGTAATGGGTGCCTGGATGTTGTCGCGGCCTTCCTCTCCCGTTGTGGTCAAGTGGCGGTTGCGGCCGTTGCCGACCGCAGAGATGAAACGAATCATCCAGATAGGATTTCCCAGCGGGTTCAGCGCACTGAGTTTCGCATTAATGAATTCGACAGTCGTTGGCCTCTTCGCGCACTTCGGCACACTGGTCGTAGCGTTGTTCGGCATGGCTCAGCGGATTTTGAGGTTCGGCCACATGGTGAATGTGGGCCTCGGACTGGGAACCGGTGCACTGGTCGGGCAGTATCTGGGAGCACGCGAGCGGGAGAACGCATGGCACACGTCACAAGTGGCGATTCGCCTCTCGATGATCTGTATGTTCGTGTTTGTGGTTTTGATTTGGCTATTCAGCGAACCGCTGGTCAAGATGTTTTTCAACGAACCCGAAGCCTTGACTCTCGGCCAATGGTATTTGCGGATTCTGGTGCTCGCGCTGCCGTTTCGCGCCGCATTGGAAATGATGACCAATTCATACAATGGCGCGGGGCGTAACCTGCCACCGATGATATTTGGCATTCTGCAGGACTGGGGGCTGGTGGTCAGCTCCATGTTCATCTTCGGACGCTGGCTCGGCTGGGGGCCATACGGAATGCTGGCAGGTTACGCACTCGGTCATGCGTTGGGGAACGGCGTGTTTTATCTCATCTACCGGCGCGGCCACTGGCTGGTAGATGAGGAGTTGTAGCCATCGGGTGGCCGGAGTGACATCAGAGGTTGTCCTGCGACGCCCAGTTTTTTTGAGTTTCTCATTTTCCAAATATGTTACCGATAGTACCTTCAGATAAAATATCGAGAGTGATGACGCTGCCGCCGGAGGTGGCGGAGGTTGCACACATCTCAAAAGAGCAACGCCGCTCCATCATCAAGGAGGTGGTTGCCTACGGCATCCCATCGATGGGCGGATTTATGGTCGCCTCTTTCAACGAGATGGTTGACCTCTTCTGGCTGGCGAAAGTCGGCACGGAGCCGGTTGCCGCAGTGACGGTGTTCATGACCATCTATTGGATGATCATGACATTTAACATTATCACGGGAGTCGGCTCCAACACGATTATCGCTCGTCGCTTCGGAGAGGGAGCGCACGACAAGTCGGAGCTTGCGATTCGGGCGGCGTTCACGATGAAAATGGTGGTCGGGACCGCGATTGGTCTGGTGACGTGGAGTGTGATGCCGATATTTATGCCGTGGATGGGCGTAGAGCCTGCAGTAGAAGCAATGTGCTACACGTACGGCGGCTGGTTGCTGGCTTCGGCAGGAGTGGTGGGCTGTTCCTATTCGGTCTATTCGGCTTTTCGCTGCATCGGGATGCCGAAAATGGCGTGGTGGATGCAGGTACTGGGTGCGGGATTGAACATTGTGCTCGATCCGTTCTTGATTCTGGGTTGGGGTCCATTTCCGGCGATGGGGATTCAGGGCGCGGCCATCGCGACGGTGTTTTCATATTTTGTGGTGGTGGTCATTGGTCTACTGGTGCTCGCGAGTAAGACATCACCAGTGAGAATACGCTGGTTCAGCAGTCCGTGGCCGAGCATGACGGAATTCAAACTGATTTGGAGTATCGGTTGGCCGGTGGGCATCAACGTGTTGAGTTTCTCAACCGCCATGATGATCGGTGTGCGGCTGGTGGCAAGCTACGGGACGGACGTGGTGGCGATTTTCGGCGCGGCGCACAAGGTGCTGCACTTCGGTGTAATGTCGATTGTGGGATTCAATCTTGGGACGTCCGCGTTGATCGCACAGTTTCTTGGAGCCAAGGAGTTTGTCAAATCGTGGATCGCGGGTGTGCAGTCGATTCGACTGGCGGGCTATGTCATGTTGGCGTATGCGGCTTTCGTGTTCATCTTCGCGGAGTGGATTGTCGACGCTTTTTTCGACATGGCTGTTCTGCGGGACATGGGTGCGACGTTGATGCGGATTATGGCCATCTCGATTCCATTTGCGGGAATCCATGTCGGCGCGGAAACGGTGTTTGAAGGAGCGGGCCACAACCGTCCGATGATGCTGTTGAGCATCGCACACGCATGGATGCTGATGGTTCCGTTCATGTATGTGTTCGGGCACGTTCTGGGATGGGGTCCGGTGGGGATGATCAGCGGGGCGACGGTGGCTCACACGCTGGGTGGACTCATCGCGGTATGGCTGTTTTACAAAGGGTCGTGGCTGCGAATCACCGTGTAGGGTAATTCTCCTGCACCACAAGCAAGGCAAGATATTCAGGAGAGGGAACGGCGGCTCGCGAGGGTCGCCGTTTCAGTTTGCGTAGAGGGGAAACTGAGGCTTAGGTTAGGGGTTGCGATTTGTTATGGTTGTAATATAATACAATATTTACAGAAAGTCAAGATATTTCCGTAAAAATGTTGTAAACATTTGGGCAGAAAGCAGTTAGATTAGCTGGGCGGCTGCTCTGACACAACCTGCAGGGTAGGCACGCCAAACACGGTGGCTGGGAGGTGGAGAAACGAAGGATGGATGGATGGAGGATGGGCTGTGGGTGGAACATCCTGCCGACTCTATAGACAAAGCGGCCGCTCTCAGAAGAAAGCGGCCGCTTTTATACCCGGCGGGACCCATGATCGCCGATTGACAGAAGATACTACAACTCAGGCGCGGAGTAAAGAGGTAAAGCACACCTTTTTCAATTTGTTGAGGTAGAGTGGAGGTTTAAGATGTCATAGTAAAAGTACACAAAGCTGGCAATTGTTAGAGACCCACTTTGAAAGTGGTCCACTGTTTGAGTTAAGAGCTTTCCGAGGTCGTATGAACAGACTTAGGGAAAAGCATTACAGTGGCACGCAACACAATGGGTAAACAGCAGCTTAGACACATGTGGGCAATGTGTTTGTGGGTTAGCGTTCTTGCGATTGGCATGACCCCATTCCGCAACGCGTTGCAGGCTGCCGACGGTCAGGTTGATTACTTCGCACAATTCCAGCAGCAGGACTCAGCATTCAGAACGGTTTTTGACCCGAACGAGAGTCCGGGCAAAGGGATGGGTTGGAAGCCCTACAACCGGTTCATGTGGTTTTACGGCCAGCGGTTGACACCGGGAGTGGACATTGATCCGGTCGCACGCCGGATGGAAGCATGGGAAGTCAAGCAGGCGACGAGACAACCGAACTCGCCGCTGGATGAGAATTGGACTTCCATCGGCCCGACGAATTTCGCGGGCAGGATGCTGTGCATTGCGTGGCATCCGACGAATACGAGTATCATCTACGTTGGTTCGGCTTCGGGAGGATTGTGGAAGACGACCAACGGAGGCACGTCGTGGACTCCGCTGACGGACAATCTGCCCAGTCTTGCCATCGGCGCGGTGGCCCTTGACCCGAGCAATCCCAATATCATTTACATCGGCACGGGCGAAGGCTCGTTTAACGTGGACGCAGTGTACGGCGCAGGTGTATTCAAGTCGACGGACGGCGGAGCGACATGGAACACGACCGGTCTGTCGTGGACACAATCGCAGAGCCGCGCGGTCAACGAGATCGTGATTGACCCAACCAATACTCAGATTGTGTATGCCGCCTGCAACAGTTCCGTTGGCGGCATTTTTAAGTCTACCAACGGCGGCACGACGTGGACGCAGTATCACACGGGCGACGTGAAGGACTTAGCGATGCACCCCGATTCGTCGAACGTGCTGTATTGCGCACTGGGCTATCCGTGGGGCACGACGAACAACGGAATATACAAATCCACGAACGGGGGCGTGAACTGGACACAGCTTACGAGCGGCCTTCCGACCGGCACGGGTCACGGACGGGTCGAGCTTTCGATCAGCCGCAGCAATCCGCTGATCGTTTATGCGGGGATATCGCAGACGATATCGGCGGGTGCGGGACTGCTCGGCATCTATCGAACGACAGACGGCGGAGCAAATTGGTCGTTGCGTTCGACGTCCCCGAACATGTATTCGGGTCAGGGATGGTATAACCTGGTTTGTGAAGTTAATCCGACGAACTCGAACGAAGTGTGGTCGAACGGGTTGGACGCGTATAAGTCGACAGACGGCGGGGCGAACTGGACGCGGATGACGATTTGGAGTTATCCGGAGGGAAACAGTCAGTATGCGCATGCGGATCACCACGCGATGGCGTTCATGCCGGGCAATCCGAGCACGGTGCTGTTGGGGACTGACGGCGGGATATTCAAGTCCACGAACGGCGGAACCTCGTGGACGGGATTGAACAGCGGACTGGTAACGTATCAGTATTACGCCATCTGCAACGACGCATTACAGCCCAACGTGGCCTTTGGCGGCACGCAGGACAACGGCACCAACAAGTACAACAACTCTTCGACGCATACTCGTCCGCTGGGCGGCGACGGCGGCTATTGCAATGTAGACTTCACGAATTCGAACATCGTCTATGCCACGACACAGCGCGGCAATCACTATAAGTCCACGAACGGCGGCACGTCGTTTTCGGCGATTCAGTCAGGCATTTCGGGTGCGGGTGCGTGGGTCACTCCGCGTGTGATGGATCCCAGCAATCCGAACATTCTGTATACAGGCACGAACCTCGTGTACAAGACGACGAACGGAGGGTCGTCGTGGACGGCTATCTCGGGTGCTCTGGACGCATCATATATCAGTTGCCTTGCGGTAGCACCGTCTGATCCGCAGACAATTTATGTCGGCTATGAAGGATATGACGGGAAGGTATTCAAGACGAACAACGGCGGCACGAATTGGACGAATATCGAGAGCGGGATTCCGGAGCGCTATCCGACCTACTTGGCAGTCGATCCGCTCAATCGGGACATCGTCTACTGCACGGTGTCGGGATACGGCTCCGGTCATGTTTGGAAATCCACGAACGGCGGAGCGAGTTGGAGCAACAGCTCGACGGGACTGCCGGACATTCCGGTCAACTGCATTGTAATTGATCAGAGTGACGGGAACAAGCTCTATGCGGCGACGGACCTCGGAGTATATTACTCGAGCAACGCGGGCGGCAGTTGGTCGGATTATTCAACGGGATTGCCGAACGTGGTGGTGGACTTTCTGGCGCTGCATCCGACAAGCGGCAAGCTGCGGGCAGGAACTCACGGGCGCGGGATGTGGGAGACTCCGACGTCTGCACCGTCCATCACAGTACTGTCTCCGAACGGCGGGGAGCAGTGGAATACGTCGGTGCAGCAGACGATTACGTGGGCCACAGGAGGAATCGGCGGGAACGTTTCGATAGAAATCAATCGCAGCTACCCGACCGGTAGCTGGGAGAGCATTTCCTCATCCACGGCGAATGACGGAACGCATACATGGACACCGACGCTTGCCGCAAGCGCGGCGCGGATTCGCGTGATTTCGACATCACAGCCAAGCATCGGCGATACGTCGAACGCAAACTTCAGCATTGCGACGCCGTTTATCACGGTTATCTCTCCGAATGGCGGGGAGAATTGGACGGTCGGACAAACGCAGACAATCCGCTGGACGAAATCGCCGACGATCGGCAACGTGCAAGTGCGGATCAAGCGGGATTTCCCGAATGGTGTATGGGAGTTCATCGCTCTGACGTCGGACACGTTCTACAATTGGACAGTCAGCTCGCCCACAGGGAACAACTGTCGCATTTACGTTTATCAGGACGGCAATCAGTCGGTCGCAGATACGAGTAACAGCAATTTTGCGATCAGCGGGCCGTATCTGGTTGTGAATCAGCCGAACGGCGGAGAAGTTCTGTATCCCGGACAGAACTACAGCATCAAGTGGACACGCTACAATTTCAGCGGGATATGCAAAGCTGAGGTCAACTATGCATATCCGTCGGGTTCGTGGATACTGATTGACGATTCGGTCGCGGTGGACTCGCTGGTCTGGCCGGTCGGCGCGCAAGGCGGCAACAGCGTGCGGGTGCGCGTGACTTCACACCAGTATCCTACGGCGGGCGACACATCCAATGCGAATTTTGTCGTTCAATATCCATTCCTGCAGGTAACGTCTCCGAATACAGCCGTGACATGGTTGACGGGAACGACACAGAGCGTGACGTGGAATCACAGCAACATCATCGGTAATTTTAATGTTTATGTCAATCGAGCTTATCCGACGGGAAGTTGGGAGCTGATTGCATTGAATCAGTCGGGAACTTCGTTCGCCTGGCTGGTAGACGGCCCGCCGACGACAACGGCGCGGATTCGTGTGACGTCGGTCAATCTCCCGACTTACTATGACGAATCCAACGTAAACTTCACGATCGGTGACGGAACTCCGGGGATCACAGTGACGGCGCCGAACGGCGGAGAAAGCTGGATGGTCGGCACGAATCAGACAATCACGTGGTCGCGCAACGTCGCGGACGGACCGGTAACGGTTTCGTTGAATCGCGGCTATCCGACGGGCACCTGGGAAGATATTGTCACGAACAACACCGGCAACAGCCAAGGCTGGACAGTAACGGGTCCGGTGACCTCGAATGCGCGCATCCGTGTGACGCTGAATTCGAACGGCGCGATTACAGACGTTTCGAATTCAAATTTCTCCATTGTTCAGCCGTCGCTTTCGCTTAGCGTGCCGAACGGCGGCGAGAGTTACAACGTGGGAGCCACGATACCGGTGACGTTTATGCGCACGAACGCGACGGGTAACGTCACGGTTCAGTTGATGCGGAACTTTCCCGGAGGTTCATGGGAAACTCTGTCGACCACAGTTTCCACCTCATCGTATAACTGGGTGGCAACAGGCCCGGGCACGAGCACGGCACGGATGCGAATAACGCTCAACAGCGATCCGTCGGTGGGGGATACGAGCGCGGCAAACTTCACAATTGTTCAGCCGTCACTCACGCTGGTGACACCGAACGGCGGCGAAGTTTGGAGCATCGGAACGACGCAGACGATTCGTTGGACGCGGCAATCGGCTGCCGGCGGGGTGCGGGTGATGCTGAATCGCGATTACCCGACGGGAAGTTGGGAACAGCTCGCGAACTCCGTGACGGTGGATACGCTGTCGTGGGTCGTCAACTCACCGCAATCAAATGCGGCAAGAATTCGCATTTATGTGGTTAACACACCAACATTAGCGGATACGAGCGCTGCGAATTTCACGATTAACGCTCCGGCGTTGACGATTGTTTCACCGAACGGTGGAGAGAATCTGCTCATTAACGCACCGCATACGATTCGCTGGTCGCGACAGAACGCGAGCGGGAACGTCACCGTTCAGTTCATGCGGAACTATCCGAGCGGATCATGGGAACAACTGGCCAACAACGTCGCGGTTGACACGCTCGTCTGGACGCCAACCGGCGCGGCAAACAGCAACGTCCGTGTGCGCATTTTTCTAACGACGCAGAGTTCCACAGGCGACACGTCGAACGCCAACTTTGCGCTGGTAGCGCCATCGCTTACGGTAGCTTCGCCGAACGGCGGAGAAGTATGGCCAATCGGAACGCAACAGGTAGTGCGTTTCACCCGCAGTAACGCCGGCGGGAATGCAACGGTGCAGTTGAACCGCAACGGCGGAACAGGAGCATGGGAAACGCTCACGACGAATTGCGCAGTGGACACGTTTGCGTGGACAGTCACGGGAGCTGCGAGCACAAACTCCCTCGTACGAGTGCGTTTGAGTAGTGACACAACCATCACAGACGTTTCAAATGCGACATTCACGATCGCACAGCCCGCTCTTACGGTAGTTTCACCGAACGGCGGAGAGCAATTGACAGTCGGTGGGGCTTCAATCGTGAGATTCTCGCGCAGCTACGCGAGCGGTGCAGTCACCATAAAACTTAACCGGAACTATCCGGCCGGTGCCTGGGAAACGCTGACGAGTTCTTGCGTTGCCGACACATTCGTCTGGAATGTCAGCGGGGCGGCCAGCACAGCGGCGCGGATCAGCGTAGAGTTAACTGCAGGCGGCGCGACAACCGACGTATCGAACGCGAACTTCTCGATAGTGCAACGGACACTCGCACTAACTTCGCATCACAGTGGAACGTACTACGTCGGCACGACGAGTCCCGTTACTTTCACGCGCACGAATGCGGACGGTGCCGTCACAATTCAGCTAAACAGAAGCTATCCAAACGGAGCTTGGGAAACGCTGGCGACAGGCGTCACGGTTAACAGCCATAATTGGACGGTCACTTCTCCCGTTAGCGCGAGCGCGCGGATCCGTATCCTGCACGAGACTTATGCCTGGATCGGCGACACGAGTGACGCGAATTTCGCAATAGAAAATGCAAGTCTGGTGTTGATCACGCCGGCAGGCGGCGCGGTTTGGCCGGTTGGATCGCAGCAGAATGTTGCGTGGACAAAGACGGGAACGACCTCGCCGGTGAGAGTGGAGTTCATGCGCAGCTATCCCGGCGGAGCATGGGAAGTGCTGTCCGCATCCGAGACGGACACGATTTACACGTGGAGCGTCAGCGGTCCGGCAAGTACAACTGCGCGATTCCGCGTAGTTGCAACTGCAAATGCCGCTCTATCAGACACATCAGAAGCAGTAGAGATCGCTCAGCCGACACTGACCATCAGTGCACCGGCGGCAAACAGCACGCACAATATCGGCTTCCCTGTTGCAATCCGATGGAGCAGAACACTGGCACCCGGCAATGCTACCGTGCAGTTGAACCGTAACTATCCCGCCGGTGCATGGGAAACTCTTGGAGCAACGACAGCGGATTCGTTGCTTTGGACGGTGACAGGTCCTGCGAGCGCGGCTGCGCGATTCCGTGTCTATTTGACTGCTCAGACGAGTGTGGGTGATACATCGGGGAATCAAACGCTGTTCCTTCCGTCGCTGACTGTAACATCGCCGAACGGATCAGAACAGCTTCGATACGGGGTCACGGCCACGGTTACATGGACGCGGAACAATTTGAGTGGTCCGGTTCGCGTAGAGTATAACGGAAACTATCCGAGTGCTAACTGGAGTACGATTGCCAGCGGCCAGACGACGAACAGCTACGCGTGGACTGTTGACCAGACTCCGACCACAGCGGCGCGAATCCGCGTGGTTTCCGAGCAGGTGCCGAGTTACGGGGATACGTCGAACGCGAACTTTACAATCATTCGCCCGACTCTGACCTTGACTTCACCGAACGGCGGCGAAGTGTGGGCCACAGGTGGCGTTTACTCGATACAGTTTACCCGATCAGATCATCCGGATCCTGTGACGATTCGCCTGAATCGCAATTATCCAAACGGGAGTTGGGAAACCATCGCAACGAATGTCACGGGCAACAACTTCAATTGGACTGCTGCGGGAACACCAACGACCAGCGCGCGGTTACGGGTGGAAAGTTCTGTTTACAGCGGCGTTGGCGACACGACGGATTCAAACTTTTCTATTCTGAATCCGGGGGTCACGCTGTTGTCGCCAACCGGCGGGCAGACGTTTGCGATCGGACGTACAGAGGTCATCCGGTTCCAGCGCGTGCAGGTTAGTACTGTGGACATATTCCTGAATCGTAGTTATCCTGCCGGAAGCTGGGAAACACTCGCAACGAACGTGCAGGCTGACAGTTTTGTATGGACGGCCAGCGGCCCGGCCTCGGCCAGTTGCCGCGTGAAAGTCCAGAACACGGCAAATAGCTCACAGGCAGACATCTCAGCGAGCAATTTCTCGGTCTTGCAGCCGTCGATTTCGCTCCTGACACCGATTGCGGGCGACACGCTGGCAATCGGTCTTCCCAATCAGATCACCTTCTCGCGAAACGCTGCGGCAGCCGGCAACGTGCGAGTGGATGTCGCCCTTAACTATCCGAACGGGCCTTGGCAACAAATCGGAAACACGATGGCGAGTGAATTGTCGTGGACGCCGATGGTCGCGCCAACCAACAACGCCCGTTTGCGGATCGTGCACACAGAGATTCCAAACGTCAGCGACACGCTCGACTTTAACGTGCCCATCAATTATGCGTCGCTTGAGCTCGTACAGCCGGCGCTTCCGGGAAATCACTTCGTCGGTGACACGCTTCGACTCACGTGGCAACGGCTGCGAGTCGGGCTGGGAGTGCACGTTCAACTGAACCGCACGTTCCCTTCCGGTACCTGGGAGACGCTTGCGAGCAATGTTCAGACCGACAATTATGATTGGATCGTCAGCGGGCCTCGAAGCACTAATGCCGTGTTCCGTATCGTCTCTTCACGAAACGCTGCACTAGGGGACTCCACACCTGCACAGACGATATTGGTTCCCGCTGTTACTTTGAGCGCACCGAACAGCGGGACGCTCGGGATAGGCAATATCGAAACTATCAGCTTTGCGCGCACGGATTTCACTAGCGCGGTCGCAATTGACATCAATTACAGTTATCCGAACGGTGCGTGGCAGAACATCGCATCGGGAATCGTCGCGAACAGCTATCAGTGGACCGTTTCGGGCAACGAGACTGTCACAGCGAGGCTGCGCGTGCGTTCAGAGGAGTTTGGCGTTCTCGATATCTCAGAGAGTAACATTGCACTGGTTACACCTCGCATTCAGATAACAACTCTGAACAGCCCGCAGCTGTTCCAGATGGGCGATCCGGTTTCGGTAATCTGGACCAAGACCGCAGCACCCGGTGGGGTCACTCTTGAGCTGAATCGAGACTTTCCGGGCGGGGCATGGGAACAGCTGGCGACGAACGTAACTCAGAATAACTACACGTGGAACATTAACGGCAGCGGATTCGCGCACGGCCGTATCCGCGTGTCCATGACGGGACGCAGCGACGTGTTTGACGTCAACGATGCAGACTTCGGGACATTTCTGCCCGCCCTGCAAGTGCTGACACCGAACGGCGGTGATACCCTTACTCTCGGACGGACCCACACGATTCGATGGGCGCGCAATGGAGCGACCGGTTCCGCACGTGTCCAATTGAATCGCGATTGGCCTAACGGAAGCTGGGAAACTTTGCTATCACAAACCGCTGCGGACAGTTTTGTCTGGACAGTCAGCGGAACATCCACGCAGAATGCGCGGATACGCATACAACTTGTGTTCGACACGCAAGTCTACGATGTCAGCGACGAGAATTTCGCGATACTACCGGAATCACTAGTGCTGCTGTCACCGCAGAATCAAGACTCGATTGCAATCGGTGACACAGTAGTGTTCCGCTGGCAGCGCGTGGGAATCAATCCGGGTGTGACGATCTACGTGAAGCGTAATTATCCGTCGGGGCAGTGGGCAGCAATCGCGAACGCCGTTCAGGCGGATACGTTTGCCTGGGTCGCCACGGGGGATCCCGCACCGAACGCACACTTCCGCGTGCTGTCATCGTGGAACGCGCAATTGGGAGACACAGCGGGAAGCTGTCCGATTGGCACACCTGCTCTCTCGATCACTCAGCCTGCCTCTTCGCAGTTATATGTTGTCGGGAGCACCGCACAGATTGCGTGGTCCCGCAGTTTCGCTCAAGGTGCGGTGCGAGTTGAACTGTCCCGAAACGGAGTAAGCGGACCATGGACGCAGATTGGTGAGACGGCAGAGAGCACATTCGACTGGGTGGTGACTGAGCCGGTTACGTCGAATGCGCGATACCGAGTGACGCTTGTCAACAAGCCGTGGGTGCAAGGCGCAGTGACATTCAACAGCAGCATAGTGGTTCCGCGACTGCACATCGTGTCGCCTGCGCAAGGCGATACATTGGTTACGAATCGAGACATCACTTTGTCGTGGACTCGCGAGCATGTCAATGTGCCGGTAGATGTTTGGTTTGATCGCGGTTTGCCTGTAAGCGATATTGAGATCTTACGCGAAGGAGTTACGGGGGACTCGATTCACTGGACGGTAACACCTCCGCTTTCGGCCCACGCACGCTTCGTCCTGCGCACTTCGTCCGGAATCTTTGTTGAAGAGGATGGCGACCGGATGTTTATCATCGCGGACCCGCTGCTTTCTGTGCTCACGCCGAACGGATCCGAGCAGTGGACCGTCGGTCAGTCAGCCACAATCACATGGACTCGCGCTGCAGTGAACGATCCGGTTCGTGTAGAACTCAATCGGGACTACCCGAGCGGGAATTGGGAGAATCTGGCCTCGGCCGTCGCGGGAAGCGAATTGATTTGGACTGTCAACGGGTCGGCATCCACTAATGCGCGGGTTAGAGTTACCTCGACTGTAGACGAAAACCTCAAAGACGCATCTGACGGACCGTTTACGATTATCATGCCGGAGATCGCTTTTACATCCGCATTTCCGGAAAGGGTTCCGATTGGATTCGCGCAGAGTTTGAGTTGGCATACGGGTGATCTGACTGGAACCTTCAGTCTCTATCTTTCACGGAACGACGGTGCAAGTTACACAGAGACGATAGCTTCAGGCTTAAGCACAACACAGTTTAGCTGGACGCCCTCAGGTTCAACGGCGGCACAGGCGAGACTGAAGATCCAAAGCGATGCCTTCCCGCAAGCGTATGCGGAGTCGCCGAGCTTCGTCCTTGCACAGCCTGCCCTGACCGTGACTTCACCGCAGAGTGGGGAGACGTTTGCCTTGCGTGTTCCACTGACGATGCACTGGACGCGCACGGATCATCCGGCGGCAGTGAGAGTTGACCTGAACAGGAACTATCCGAGCGGCGCTTGGGAGACAATCGCAAGTTCCGTGAATGCCGATTCGTTCGTCTGGTCGGCAACTGGAGCCGCGACGGCCAACGCGCGCTTCCGTGTGACTTCACTCGTGAATGGAGCATGGAGTGACGTAGGCGACGGGAGCTTCGCACTTGCCGAAGCGAGCGTTTCGCTCGTATCACCAGAGTCGAGCACAGAGTTGGTGCTTGGTTCGCCGGTTCATATTGAATGGCAGCGCACGGCTTGGAGCGGAGCCGTGTCAGTGACTTTGAACAGGACAGGTGGCGCGCAGACCGTCATCAGTGCGTCTGCTGTTCTTGACACTCTAACATGGACAGTTGGCGGAGCAGCCGCCGAGAATTCCTGGCTCGTGGTTCGTGCCCTTGCACAACCGGACTGGGCAGATAGTGTCATGCTATTGGGTCCCTATTCACCGAGCCTCGGCATTTCAGATCCGAGACAGAATGAGCGCTGCATTATCGGGGAAGCACACACAATACGCTGGACACGAAGCCACCTGCCGGAAGGAGTCGAGGTCTACTTGAATAGCGGCAATGGCTTCACTTTGCTGGGAGTTACAATTGCGGACAGCTTGAGTTTCACACCGCAAACTGAGGAAACTGAGGACGCACGTGTGTTGATTCGATCTGTAGCGCGTCCGGATGTCACGGATACAAGCGGAGTATTCCGGCTTGTGGCTCCAAGGTTAACGCTGCTTGAAGGGACACCGCACGATTATCGCATCGGCATCGCCCGCGAGCTGTCGTGGCAGGCACATGAGATAGTCGGTGAAGTCTCAGTTCAGTTATCGCGGGACGGAGACTCGGGACCTTGGGATGAGCTATACCGAGGCACAGGATCATCACTTGAGTGGATTCCCGAGTTGCCCGAAACGGAAAGCGGGAGTATTCGAGTCATCAGTATCGAGGAGCCTCAATTCGCAGACACGCTCGATCAGATGATAACGCTCTATTGGCCGACGCTGGAGATTTCGAGGTCGCTCACAGCGGACACGCTATACACGGGTCAGACAGTTGATGTCCACGTAAGCGGCGCGCATATCTCAGAGCACATCAGCGAAACCGTGAGCATTGCGCTGGAGCGCAATGGCATTCCGGAAGTGTTGGGCGAAGTTGTGGTGCCGGGAACACTATCAGTATTGCTGACGGCACCTCTGAGCGATCACGTGCTCTTCCGGGCCTTTGTGGACGGAGACGCCGACTTGAATGCGGCGACACCAGAGTTCGTGCTGCGAATGCCGACACTTCAGTGGGAGTCCGCGCCTGAGGGCGAGGTGTTTGCTGGAGACGAGGTATTGATCACATGGAACATCGAAGGATTACCATATGCCGTCGAACTCCTGCGGTATGATGTCAATGGAGAAACGGTTATTGTGCAGAACCTGACGAATGATAACTTCACGTGGACGGTGGAGGGACCAAGAGGTGAGACACAATTGATTGTCCGAGTCCCCGACGACCCGCAATGGGCGGACACGACTTCGCCTTTTACGGTGCGAGTTCCGGAACTTCTGTGGGCAACTCCAGTCGAAAGCGGCACGGATACGTCTGGTCAGAGTCTGCTTCTAAGCTGGAGTGCTTTGGACGGAGCGTCACCTGTGCAACTTGAAGCGGCATTTGACGGTGTTTGGGAAACGCTTGAAGCAACGCAGCAGGATACGAGTTATCTGTACGAACTTCCCTATCGCTCAGCTGAAACTCTACAGTTCCGAGTAACTTCACTTGTGCATTCAGGAGTCGCCGCGCTGTCACCAATAAGGACACTCGTCGCACGTTCACTGGTTATTAATGCAGGCGGCGATGAAGTGTGGTACGTCGGAGAACAAAGGTGGATTCGCTGGTCACGCGAGCATGCGGAGGGTGAGGTTGAACTTGATGTAAGTTACGGAGATCGAGCAGAAGGCAGTTGGGTGGAACTTGCGACGAGTCAGTCGGACTCATTCCTCTGGACAGTTGAAGGTCCGGCAACTGAGTTTGCCGCGCTGAGAGTAAGGCTGGCAGGCGAGATTTCCGTTTTCGACACGACGGATGCTCCAATATCGATCAGATTGCCGAGCATCACAGTGATCGAACCAAACAATGGCGGCAGCTACGACATCGATCAGCAACTTCGTATTCGCTGGTCGAGCGAAGGCATTCCCGCGGGCGTGCACATCGGCTTGTGGCGTGGCGCGCCTGTGAATGCGCTCGATACGCTTTTCCTCGCAGTGGAAAACGACGGAGAGCAGAACTGGCAGATAACAGGCCCTGAGGCGGACAGCTGCTATATTATCATCGTCTCCGAAACGGATACAAGCATTCACGACATCAGCGACGCACCGTTCCGCATCACGGGTGGCGTTAGCGCAAATCCACGCAACGGCGAGCTGCCTACGGTGATCGCACTGGGTCAACCATACCCGAATCCGTTCAACGCGACGTTAACAGTACCTTTCGACTTGCCGCAACCAGCGCATGTCACGATTACCGTGTTCGATGTGTTGGGACGTGAAGTCACACAACTCGTGAATGAGCTTAGGCCTGCTGGCAACTTGCGCGCGCAGTGGCAGGCGATGCATGCGAGCAGCGGGATGTATTTTGTCCGCATGCAGGCTGCTGAATTCACAGATGTGAAGCGAGTCCAGCTAATAAAGTAAAGTGCCCGGGCCGCTCCTTTGCCCAGGAGTGGCCCACTTGCCCAGGTGCGTCGGATGCCCTCCCGACGCACCGCCCTTATCAAGAGAGCGGTTCACTCATGTGAACCGCTCTCTCCGTGCTAATGAGCAGATAACATATTATTGCGGCTAAAAAAAGGCGACTCAGAAGAGTCGCCTTTTCTCGAAGAACTTCAAAAGATTAGTTCACGGGCGGAGTGACATTAACGTAGGTCACTTGCGTCGCAGGCCCGCTTCCAAAGTCATGGAAGAGATGCAAGGAATCATCTGACGCGTAGAGTTGCGACTCCCATGTGAAGGTGGTGTCGGCGGCAACTCCGTCGATGTGGTCTACCATGAAGGTAATATCGCCGGCTGAGTTTGCGGAGTAGTCACCTTCCCAAAGCACGTTGGCATCAAGCAGCGTGAACCACTCTTGGTAGGTAAATGTTCCGGACGAGGTGAAGCGCACTTTGACGCTGTCTGAACCAAGCTGCGGGCCGGCGTCCGTCGCCTGCCAGAAGCCCACGAGTCGCTCGCTGTAGGTCGGGGTAGGCGGGTTATTGTTGTCTTCATCGTCGTCATTCGAACATCCGACGGCAACGGCGATAACAACGGACAGACCCAGCGTAAGCAGGATGCGGCTAAGTTTCTTATTCATATATGTTGTCTCCTTATTGACGTGTTAAAACAAGGCAATCAGCCTACATCTTGGCGAGTTCTTCAGCGGCCTTCTTCGCGGCGGCCGTATTCTTGTACTCTGCCTTGGCCACAAACTCTTGCAAGGCTTTCTTCTTGAGGGCAGGATTCTTGAGATTCATGATGCGCTTGAATTCGCTTTCGGCGGCAGTCTCGGCCATCCCAGCGGTCTCGCCCTTCGCCTTTTCGACCTGCTTCTTGGTGTCACTGATCTTCTTACCCATTGAATCAGCGGCCATGGCAAGCGAATCATTGAGCATTTCCTGCTGCTTCAATTTTGCCTGCAGAGCCGCAGGAGACTCAGGATAGCGTGCAATCACTTCGTCATACTTGCCTTCGGCAAGAAGTGCTTCGGCCAACTTGTTCTTGGCTTCGCGTGCCAAGCGGTGGTCGGGGTACATTTCGATGATCGAATTGTACTTGCCTTCATTAAACATCTTCTCCAGCAGCTTGTCGGTCGCCTGTTGAACAATGGCCGCAAGTTCGGGCTTGTCTTTAAACTTGGCGATCAATTGTTCGTACTGACCGGCATCCATCATTGACTGAGCTTCCTTCATCGGCGACGAGCATCCAACCAAGAATGCCATCACGGCGCCGGCCAGAAGCAGGGTAATCCATCCACGCTTCATATTCACCTCCGGGTGTTTGTATATAATAAACAAATGTTTAGGGTTAGCTATTGGCGTGGGCTATTCCCACCTGCTAACAATTTATAGCATTTTCTCACTAAAGTCAAGCCTTATCAAAGGGTTGAGTCCTCATGAATCGTGCCATCCTGCACTCTTAACACTCTCTGCATTGAGCGTGCGAGTTCCAAATTGTGTGTGGCAACGATCAACGTTGTACTGAGATCACGCGTTAAGGACAACAGAAGCTCTTGAACAGCATGTGCCGCTTCGCCATCGAGATTGCCAGTCGGCTCATCCGCAATGACTAACGCAGGTGAGTTGATGAGCGCGCGTGCGACAGCCACACGCTGGCATTCGCCGCCTGACAGCTCGCCGGGCCGATGATGCAGGCGATGGCCAAGTCCGACGAGAGTCAGAAGCTCTGTGGCGCGTGCCGAAGCACTATCGGCCGACTGACCGGCGAGTTGTGCAGGCATCAGCACATTTTCGAGCGCAGTGAACTCGGGCAACAGATGATGAGCCTGAAAAACGAAACCGACCTTGCGGCTTCGCAGTCCGGCGAGGCCATCGCTTGAAAGTTCAGAGAATGCCTGACCGTCCAGAGAAATTTCACCGGAAGTCGCACGATCGAGCGCACCGAGCAGATGGAGCAGCGTGCTCTTCCCCACTCCGCTGGGTCCGACCACGGCAATTTGTTCGCCGCGCTCGATTGACAGAGTCACGTCGTGCAATACCGGAACGATGACGGCACCGAGAGAATACGATTTAGAGAGACGTTGTGTGGACAGCAAACTCATGCGGACTTTCTCGCCACTCCGGCGTAGATGTACCCTTCGCTGCGCGGTATTCCTTGGGCAAAGAAGTTTTCGAGATGAACGATTTCGAGTCCTGAACTCTTGATGTATCCAGCGATCTGCCGATCAATCGTGCAGCCGTCGAAGAGATATCTTGTAACACGACTGATCCGGCGTTGCCACTTCTGTAATTCCGGATCGGGCGAGAGTCCGTGTTCGAAGAACACAAACTCTCCACCGGGTTTCAAGACTCGCACGACTTCCGAAAGAGCGCGGTCAATCTGTCGAATACTGCACAACGTCCAAGTCGAAACAACGCAGTCGAACTCTTGGTCATCGAACGACAGCGATTCGGCCCTCATGTCAAGAAGTGTGACCGGAAGTACCGACTCGTGAATGGCCTTGACGGCTATTCTGCGCAACCCGGGATTGGGTTCAATTCCAACGACGGATTTCACGTCGCTCGAGTAGTGCGGCAGATTCAACCCCGAACCGAAGCCGATTTCAAGAACACTTCCATGCGCACGTTCCACCGACTTTGCTCGATAGCGCTCGTGCCGATTGGCACGCATGGCCCGATGGCAGAGGCGGGGCCATAGGGAGTCGCGCCAAAACCCCATAACTACTCGAATTTGATTTCGATTGCTTTCGGTTCCGTCCCGATCTCGAACATCATGTCTTCCCACTTCGGCGGACCGAAGGTCTGTGCCTTTGCGCCGTTGGAGGCTGCACCCTTTTCTCGCGGCGGACCGTACCAATGGCGATCCATCTTCATGTTGGAGTTCTTATCGTGGTAAACCGTCACGGCATACTGCCCCGGCGCCAGGTTTTCCGCAGTCCACGTTGCGCCGCCATTCACGATCGGAACACTGTAACGGCCGAGAGGTTTCTTATCTTTCCAAGCGTCGGCACCGGGCCACACGGAAACCACGAATTGCCCTTTATCCGACTCCAGTCCGGAAATGTTGACGGTGAGTGTCGCTCCGTCTTGTGCGTACAGGCTCGTCACCAGAATCAAGCACAGCATTCCTATTCGCATGCTTTATCCTTTCAAGAGATGGTTTACTTTGTTTTGAAAGCGGGTTCGAATGTCCTCGACGCGTTTTCGGTTGACTCCAAGATCACCTCTCCCCAAACGGGAGGCAGAGCGAATCTCTATGCGCCCCGAAGTGTCATCGAGCCAGAATTCCGTGTCATCGCGAAATCCCCAGACCAACGAACGAAACTCCACATGCACATAGTCAACACGACTGACGAGCACATTAGCACGGGGAAGCTCGTTGATACACTCGAGGAGAATCTGATAGGCGACTCTGCGGTCCATACCGATGAAGGCAATCGGTTCAATCTTGTGCAAGTCATCAGTTGCCTGGGATGACACACAGTTCGGAGTATCCGGGCATGGCTGCAGTCGGCCGTAAAAGACACCGAGTTTGGGCGGCATCGGACTCATGGCCTTGATCGACAGCCGCACGCCGATGAACAGGACAATCACAAGGACGGTAAAAAGGAGCGAGATGGTCAGTCCTTGCTTGGTAAGCTTCATAAGTTGACTTGGTTCAAATTGCAATCCAAGGCAAATCTATGATTTTCGGAAGCATCCCCTGCGAACGTTGTTTGGAGAGATAAGAGCAATTTGACAACCTCTCTTACTGTCCCACTACGCGCTTGGCTCCCGAATCATGGTCAGAAGCATTTTCAGCGGTGTTAGGGCTTTGACCGCATGCGGGATGTTTGCAGGCATTACTACGAATTCACCCGCAGAGGCCCGAACAGGCATGCCGCCGATCAACAGTTCGACCTCTCCGTCCAAAACATGGACCATTGCATCAAAAGGTGCAGAGTGCTCAGAAAGTTCTTGACCCTTGTCAAAAGCGAATAGGGTGATTGTGCCTGTGGTTTTTTTGACCAAAGTCCGGCTGACAACAGCCTCTGTGTTGACCTGAATGGAATTTGCAAGACTCACTTTCTCTGTCATAGTAGCGCCTTCTGATGCCGAAAACGGTGTGTTTTGCCTAAAGATAACAACTTGCTGACTGTGGAGCAAGCGGCTCTGACCCCGAAGGGGCAAATGGTACCAAAGTTGCGAAAAATCTACGGAAACAACCCCGAGGTGCTGAAATGAACCGCTCAGGATGGCAATTACTGCTTTTCACACTCATTGCTGTGGCAGGGACGATGTTGACAACCACCTTTCACCAGACGGCACAACAGGCTCAAACGAAGAGCAAGAGTCGAGCTCACAGCGAGGCCGAGAGCGGCATGGGAATCTACGATGCTCAAACAGCATCGTTGACGCCAGCAGTCCAGCGGGCGTTGAACGTAAGCCTTGAAACCCAGCGACGGTCAATTCATTCGCGTTACCTGATCGACGGCCTGACCAAGCAAGATGACGCGGATTTGGCCTGCGAGGTGGCTGAAGGGCGTGCGCAGGTTGCAGTCAGCGATCGTGTGCAGGACCACAGATAGCTGATTAGCATAATCACACTTGAGACGGGTAGCCTAATCGGCTGCCTGTTGCTTCGTTCAGACTTTCACTATCAACGGAAGGGAACTGTTTCCAAAGACGGGAACTTACGTACCCAATAGTTTTGCCAATTCAGCAATGGCTCTTCCTTCCCAAACCGCAGCCTGTTCCACTTGCCTCGCAGCCTGTTCTCGACGGCCCATGTCTCTCCAATGATGAACATGCGCGTCAGGTCCCCTCAGTGCTTTTCCAGACTCTTCTCTTTCGTAGACGCGGCCAAGGTGCTTTTGGAAGTCGCGCCAAGCAATAGCTGACTGACCGTAGTTGGAACTTGCCTTCGCCAGGACTTGCCGTGGTTTTCCGCCAAATCGAGGCGCGACGCGGTCCAGAAACTGTTGCATATGAAATCGCCCGGTAGACTGATAGTGCAGCAACGGACCCATCCAGGACGGCGCACCGGATTTGGTGAAGTCCACCTCGCGATTGCGAAGGTCTTCGGCGAAGGCGTGGTATGCCGTAAGACCTACCTCGACGTCATGAATAGACTCATGCCTCCAATTCGCGATTGCGCGGCGAACGATTTGCGGCAGTAGCTCCAACCAGTCCGGAGTCGTGGATTCCACGTAGTTCACACGCAACAGACTGTTGCTTTCATCGAGGTCGAGCTTCCATTCATGGCGGTCGCAGTCTTCACGAGTCAGCTCTTGATCGGGCAGCCGGTGTTGGAGCCGCAGAATGCTGTATGTCGGTTCAAACTTGGTTCTGACGGTACCGAATAGCAAAAGTGGATGACGAAAGCGCGCGAGACATATCGCTCCTGTCTCCAGCCAGTCACCTGCAATCTCGAATGCCTTAATCGCGGAAGATGGGGTCACTTCCGTCCATGTGATTCCAAGCGCACGTGACAAGGCCTGCAAAGGCTGGATGACGGAAGTTTCAGCAGCCCGAGCTGCCTCTCGATGATAAACAAACTGCAATGCCTGACCGCTCAGAACCTCCGTATCCCCCCAAGACAGCCTCACTCCATGCTGCTCAAGCAACACCCAGAGTCCAAACACGTACCCCGGCTCGTCTTCACCACAGAGTTGCCTAAGAACCTGTATCTGACCCGGGTAATTCTTGACGTAACTTATAGATTTTGTGCGGCTTGGCATAACTACACGATACGAAACCTGTGATTGAGACTCAAGTAGGCTAAGATTTGCACGGGGAGGCACAAGCTCGAGAAGCCCGTGAGGATATCGCAAATGAATGAGAATAATATGGCTGGCCTGCTTGCCCTCCGGCGAGATCGTTTGTAAATTGTAGGTTACGGTGTCGAAAAAAACCTCTTGACTGGAGTACTTGGAAATGCAACGTTGGTTATACTGGGGTCTCTTAAGTTTGCTGATTGCCATGACTGCGCAGGCCGCGCCGAACGTCGTGCCGGGGCAGGCGTTGGTCCGTTTTACTGAACCGACTTCCCTTGAAAATGCGAAACAACAGTTCAATCCGAATGAGTTTGAGATTGATCGCGTGCTTGTACAGAAGTTGGATATATACTTGGTGAAGTTTGACGAAAAGCTCGAGGTCGAGCTTGCTGTCGAAATGCTTCGCGGCTATCCTCAGGTCTTGTGGGCGCAAGCTGATCACGTTTTGGAGCAACGTGCCGTCCCAAATGATCCGCAGTTCGGGAGCCAGTGGGATATGAGTCAAGCTTCAGATGCGGACATCGATGCGCCGGAAGCGTGGGATATCACAACCGGCGGAACGGACATCCTGGGCAACCAGATTGTCGTGGCTGTCGTAGATGGCGGCTGCCTGACAACACATGCAGACCTGGCCACGAACATCTGGCAGAATCTGGCAGAAGTGAATGGTGTGAACGGCGTGGATGACGACGGCAACGGCTACGTCGATGACAAGTATGGCTGGGATGCCTTTGCCAACGATGGAACTATTCCCACAGACAATCACGGCACACACGTATCCGGGACGGTCGGAGCCAAAGGGAATAACGGTTCCATGGTTACCGGCGTCAACTGGAATGTCAAAATCATGCAGGTCGCAGCCGCCAGCAGTACGACGTCAATCATTTCGATAGGCTACGGCTACGTGCTGAATCAGAAGACGTTGTGGCTGAACTCAGGCGGCACACAGGGGGCAAACGTTGTTTCGACAAATTCGAGCTTTGGAGTTGACTTGGCGAACTGTCAGTCCGGCAGCTATCCTGTGTGGAACGATCTGTACAATGCCATGGGGGAGGTCGGGATTCTCTCGGCTGCGGCGACGGCGAATGCCAACTACAATGTGGATGTGCAGGGTGACGTCCCGACGAGCTGCTCGAGTCCGTACATTATCTCGGTAACAAATACGACAAGCACGGATGCAAAGAATTCCGGTGCTGCATACGGGGCAACGACGATTGATCTTGGAGCACCCGGCACGAACATTCTCAGCACAACTTCTAACGGCAGCACTGGCAATCTGACCGGCACGTCGATGGCAACGCCTCACGTCGCGGGCGCGGTCGCGCTCATGCATGCGGCGGCCAGCGCGGGTTTTGCGAACTACTACATGCTTTATCCGGACTCTGCCGCACTGGCACTAAAACAAATGCTGTTAGACGGCACAGATCCGATTGCTGCCTTGCAAGGAATCACGGTGACAGGCGGCCGATTGAATCTGTTCAACGCCTGTCAGGCCATCAGTCAGTTTGTCGGATTAAACCCTCAAGAGCCGTTCATAACGTTGACCGGTGCCACGCAAAGTGACGCGATGACTGGAGACAACGACGGTAATTGGGAGCGTGGAGAAAGTGTGGCGATAGTGGTCACGCTTCTGAATATCGGTGAAGATGCACTGAATGTTACAGCGACTCTTTCGTCAGCCAGTCCGCATGTCACCATTCTTGACGGGCAAGCGTCATTAGGCAACATTCTGAACGGTGGAACAGGCGACAACGGGGCGGATTTCTTCATCGTACAACTTGCCGTGAACGCTCCGCTCGAAGTGCAGATCGAGTTTACGGTAACCGTGGCAGCCGACAGTGGATACACAAGAGAGTTGGCATTCTCGTTGGATGCCGCTCCGAAGGAGCAGTACTACCTTGAGACTTTCGAATCCGGCGCGGCCGGTTGGACACATCAAGCAGTCTCAGGAACGATTGACCAGTGGCATTTGTCGACTGAACAGGCAAACTCTCCTACCACCGCTTGGAAATGCGGAGACACAGGAACCGGTAATTATGCGAACGCGCAGGACGCCGGTTTGGTTTCGCCGCCGCTGCTAATCAGCGCAGAGAGTGAGTTACGTTTTTGGCATTCCATGATCAGCGAACTCTCCGGCTTCTATCCGGACTCTGCATATGACGGAGGAATTGTCGAAATTTCGGTCAATGGTGGGGCATTCACACAGATTGTTCCATCCGGCAACTATCCCAAGACCTATCGCACGACTTCCGGTGGCGGGAGTCCATTTACCGGTCCGCTACCCGGAGTTGCATGCTTTGCCGGAACCATTAACGGAACTGAGTCCGTATTTGATCTCGCGGCCTATGCAGATGAGACCGTGCAGTTCAGATTCAGGTTTTCGAGCGACGCCAGCGGGAATCGCGAGGGATGGTATGTCGATGACATCCGGTTGTTCGGCGCGCCATTGGTTCTTGGCACTCCGGAACCGCCGGATGCTCTTGTGATTCTGAGCGAAGGGAGCGATGTCACTTTGCATTGGGCACCTTCATCCACAATCGGGGTGGTCTATACTATCTATATGAGCACAGATCCTGAAGTGGATCCGATCAACAATACGATTATCGCGCAAACAAGCGATACAACCTTCACGCACGTCGGCATATTGGACTCTGAAGATTTCGTGACCTATCAGGTCGTCGCGACACATCCGTAAACTGGTTGTTTCTCGCAATAATTGTCAAGCCCCGATGTGTGTGCATCGGGGCTTGCCTTTTCACGAGGAGTGTAGTGAAAGAGGTGCTTTAGTATCTTGGGAGTGAAGGGTCAATTTGTTCTGCCCACGCGCGGATACCACCTTCAAGGTTGTAGACCCGTTCAAATCCCGCCGCGCGCAACTGATGCCACGCGCGGGCGCTGCGCACACCGGTGTGACAGGATATAACAATTTCACGCTCTTTAAACGGATAAAGTTCCGCTAATCTGAAGTCCAGTTCCGCCAGTGGAATATGCAAGTCTTCATCCAGTCGAGAAATCGCAAGCTCTTCATTATTGCGCACATCGAGCACCAGCGGTCGCGAGCCGTTTCCCGTCTGACGGCGCGCCTGCAGCTCATGCACCGTCATTTCGCGCACTTGCGTCAGCGCCTGTTCCTCATTGCGCAGTCCGCAGAACTGCACATAGTCAACAGGTTTCGTAATCGTCTGGTGCTTGCCGCACAACGGGCAATCCGGATCGCGCTTGAGTTCGAACTTTCGAAACGACAGGTCAAGAGCATCGAAACGCAGCAGTGATCCTACGAGCGTAGTGCCGATTCCGAGCAGCAGTTTCAGCGCCTCATTTGCTTGAATGGAACCCACTATTCCCGGGAGCACGCCCAAAACTCCGCCTTCCGCGCAGGAAGGGACGAGCCCTACGGGCGGCGGTTCGGGGTAGAGGCACCGGTAGCAGGGACCATCGGCATCGCAGAAGACGGAGATCTGCCCTTCGAACCGGTAGATACTCGCATAGACATTTCGTTTCTTGAGCAAGTAGCTCACGTCATTGACCAGATAACGCGTCGGAAAGTTGTCCGTGCCGTCGAGAAGCAAGTCGTAGGAAGCGGCTATGTCCATTGCGTTTTCCGACGTGAAGAATACGTCGTGCGTTTCGACATTCACATACGGATTCAAATTGCTGATGAACGCCCGCGCGCTTTCAAGTTTGGACACGCCGACGGTACGACGTCCGTGGATGATTTGCCGCTGCAGGTTTGTTTCGTCCACGACGTCCGCATCGACAATTCCAATTCTCCCGACACCTGCAGCGGCAAGATAGGCCAGTAAGGGCGAACCCAAGCCGCCGGCACCCACAACCAGCACGGAGGAACGTTTCAGCTTCAACTGACCGTCCACTCCCACTTCGGGCAAGAGCAGATGGCGGGAATATCGGCGGTACTCTTGAGTCGTCAGTCCATGCCCGTTCGACTGGGAGCCGCCCGCGATGGACGGAACTATTGTCAATTCTGCTCCTTTGACAAGTGCTGTCTCGTGCTTGTCCGGCAAGTGGCGAACATCCTGCTGCCCTAAATAGATGTTGACGAAACTCCGCAGCTTGCCGTCGCCGTCATACAGGTGTTTCTGTAACGCGGGGAATGCCGCGGTCAGGTTTAGCAAGGCTTCATTGACTGTGGCGGCATCCAGCTCTACGGAGGATTGGTCGCCGGTGAAACGGCGCAAGACGGTCGGTATTTGTATTGTGACGTTCATCAGACGGCTACTCGCTTGTGAATGATTACCTTTTCTTCGTGATAGCTCGCGCGGTCGTCGGACAACTGGTAACTGCGCAGTTCCGCAGGCAAGGTATTGCGCACCGAAATAATGACATAGCTGTAATAGGGGAGCGCATGCTCTCGGTCATAGTCGGATGGTATCGCCGGATGATCGGGATGACTGTGATAGAAACCGAGCAGGTTCAGATCGACTTGCAGTGCATGACTCTCGGCATTCTGAAAGTCCTCCGGCGTAATCAAGAACCTGCGTTCCTTGTTGTCTGCGCGGCGGTTGTCGATTGGGTGCACTTCGTGAATCGTGCGCTCACTTCCGACTTCATGTCCGAACAGAAAGCCGCAGCACTCCTCGGGATAGGTGCGGGCCGCATGCTCTTCGATAGCCCTCCATTGCCGGTCGTGAAGATGGAGAATCCTGCGGCTGCTCATGCCTTGCCCTCCCAAAGAGGTGTGGACAGGTATTTCTCAGCACCGTCCGGGAAGATTGTTACGACAATGCCTGAGTCCAGTGTAGCTGCAAGTTGCAAGGCTGCGGCACATGCCGCTCCGCTCGAAGTGCCGACCAGCAGCCCTTCTTCGGCGGCCAATCGCCTGCAGCACGTATACGCATCTTCGGTCGTGACTTCGAGTTCGATATCGGCAAGCGAGCCATCGTAGATTTCGGGGATATGCACGGAGGGGAGGTGCTTCAGTCCCTCCAGTCCATGTAATGGAGAGTCAGGTTGGAAGCTTGCGATCGTTACACGAGGGTTGCGTGCCTTCAGGTAGCGGCTGACTCCGGTGAACGTACCGGTGGTCCCCAGTCCAGACACAAAGTGCGTGATACTCCCATCGGTCTGCCGCCAGATTTCGGGGCCGGTCGAAGTGAGGTGTGCATTGACATTGGCCGGGTTCGCGTATTGATTCAGGTAACAATACTGTTCGGGGTAGCGTTGCGAGAGTTCACGCGCGACGACCTGCGCGCCGTCCGTTGATAGCAGCGGATCCGTGAAGATCAACTCGGCTCCATACGCGAGCAGCATTTGCTTTCGCTCGCGACTTGCGTTATCCGGCAGGCATAACGTCACCCCGATGCCCAGCGCTGCTCCGAGCATTGCCAGCGCGATTCCCGTGTTGCCACTGGTCGCTTCCAGAATGCGGGTTCGTTCGCTGATTCGACCGTCGCGCATTGCCGCAGACAGCATCGCCCAAGCGGCGCGGTCTTTGACTGATCCTCCCGGGTTCTTCCACTCCGCCTTCGCAAAAACTCGCACAGCTGGAGAAAGCCTCTCGGTCAGCGTTGTCAATTCTATCAGTGGAGTGTTTCCAATCAAGTGCACAAGCGGCGGGACACCGTGCTTTTGTCGCGCCGCGTGCGGCGCGAAAGTCATACTTGTCGCGGGGATGCTCATCGTTTTGTCGTTTAGGCAGATTGCTTGTTTAGTGTTTGTTGACTTGAGGCCGATACAGGATTCCTGTCACAACAAAAAACCCCTGCGCATCTGCGAAGGGGTTTTGCGATTCAGATTCGAATTTCCGCGGGTCAGTCACGGGCATAAGAAACTACACCACCTTCGCACATAGAGGGGCTGTGACAACAACACAGACAGGTGGCCAGTTTTTGGGTACGCATAAATACAAGATAACACCGCAGAGGGGGCGAAGTCAAGGCTGCACCGCGAGATTCTCAAATTTGCATTCCAGCCTCACACAATTCTAACAGAAGTTTAACTCATTATATGAGTAATGCATGAGATACTTCTCATCCAGAGACAGAAACTTCCTGAAAACAAGCAATTCCAGAGTTTGAGAAAGTGAGTAAATTGTGATAATTTGTGGTCATCAACTCTCTCTGACCCCTGCCACAACGCCTCCTCATAGAATGTTGCGACTTACCCTCTTAACTCTTGTTTTTCTTGTGCCTCTGCTGGCCACAGCCGAGGATGAATTGCCCGCATGGCTTACAAAAACAAAGCTTTCCGGAGATTTTCGCTATCGCCACGAGGGAATCGACTTCGAAGGGGGTTCGGCAAGGTTCCGAAACCGTATTCGTTACCGCCTCGGTATCGAAACCATAGTAAATGAAAAAGTTAGAGTAGGTGCACGGTTCGCGAGCGGCACAGGCGACCCTCGTTCAACAAATCAGGACCTCGAGGACGGTTTCTCAGCAAAATCAATGAATTTGGATCGGGCATACTTTGAGTTGACACCCTCTGACTCGTGGTGGGTCACTGCAGGCAAGTTCGGAAGCCCATTTGTTTACACCGATTTGCACTGGGATCCGGACGTAAATTTTGAGGGTGGAGCCGCCAAGTGGATAAGTGGCGAAAACGTGAAACTCAGCGTAACCGGCGGTGCTCTATGGTTGGAACCGTACAAAGCGGAACACGGCAGTGGTATCTGGGTAGGACAGGTCTCAGCAGAAGGCAAACACGGATCGCAAGGGACATGGCTTGCAGCGGCGGGCCTTTACTCGTATGTCAATCGTGATATCTTGGCGGACTTGGGGGGATATGGGAACACTATCCTCCCAAACAATTCATTTCGTACAGATTTCGAGATTCTGGACGTTGTGCTTGGAGTAACGATGCCCGTAGGAAAGTCTAAGCTGACTGTAACCGCCAATCCGGTGCTGAACACGGCAACATCCACGGATAATCTGGGCTGGATGGCCATGCTTAAGCTGAAAGGCAAGGTCTGGAAGCGCTCTTCATCCCTAACATATGACTATCGCCTGCTCGAGCCGGATGCGGTTTTTGGTGCGTTCACCGACAGCGATGCGGCTGGCGGAAGAACCGATCAACGCGGACACCGCATTATGGCCGATTGGGAAATTCTGAAAGGTTTCACAGCCGGAGCAACTGCCTGCTTTAACACGCTGTCCGCTTCAGGCGATGGGGCTTGGTATCAGAGGTGGATGGTCGACGGAGTAGTGAAGTTCTGAGTTATGCTCACAGAACTCTAACAATCAATCGCTACTCTAACAATTCACCAAACAATGGAGCAGAACATGTTTACCTTTAGACGCAGTTTCATAGTAACGACAGGCTTAATCCTGCTTTTCGCCGTAGTCGGATGTGGCAAGAAGTCACAGGATGCCGCCTCAAAGACCTCGATAGATATCAAGGGTTCTGACACGATGGTTAACCTGATGTCCGCGATGGCAGAGGGTTACATGAAAACACATCCGGGCAAGCAGGTTGCGGTAACGGGCGGAGGATCAGGAACCGGAATCGCGGCGCTGTTGAACGGCACGACAGATATCTGTGCATCTTCGCGCGAAATGTTGAGCAAAGAAATTGACCTTGCTAAACAGAAGGGTCTTGAACCACGCGAGTTTGTCATCGGGATGGACGGTTTAGCGGTGTTTGTTCACCCAAGTAATCCTGCTGATAGCCTGTCAATAGAGCAAATCAAGCAGATCTTCCAAGGTCAGATTACCGACTGGGCTCAAGTTGGCGGAAAGCCGGGGAGCATTGTTGTTCATTCACGCGAAAGCAATTCAGGCACGTACGTCTATTTCAAAGAGCACGTGCTAGGCAAGGGGGACTTTGCCAACTCGGCCCGTCTGATGACTTCGACGGCTGCGCTGGTGCAGGAGATTTCGACGAATACCGGTGCAATAGGTTACGGCGGAGAAGCGTATGGCCATGACAGCAAGGTAAAGATGCTGCATGTGCGTAAAGACGCCGAGTCTCCGGCAATCTTTCCGACTGAAGAGACCGTCCGTAATAAGGCGTATCCGATTGCCCGACCGCTGTTTCTATATACCAATGGCGAACCAAGCGGAGTGTTGCAGGAGTTCATCGAATTCTGTAACGGTCCGAGTGGACAGGCGATTGTGCGTGAAGTCGGCTACGTTCCACTGAAAGGATAGCAACCTTGCCCGGACTGCCACGGCAGTATTGGAAAGCGCGGGCCATCCGCTACTTCTTCCAGATTTGTGCGGCGACATCTATTCTGATTGTCGTGCTCGTGTTCCTATTTCTCGGACGCGAGAGTCTGCCGTTCATCAGCAAATTCGGGATTGACGAACTCTTCAATCCGGTCTGGCAGCCCGTGTCCTTTGAAGATGAACAATTCGGGATTCTTCCACTCATCACAGGATCGCTGCTCGTCACATTCCTGGCGACGTTGTTTGCAGTTCCGTTTGGAGTTATTGCCGCAATCTATATCGCCGAGATGGCTTCCTCCGTGGAACGTGAAATCTGGAAACCTGTGATTGAGATGCTCGCGGGTATTCCGTCCGTCGTTCTCGGATTCTTCGGGCTGGTCGTCGTGGCACCGCTGGTCAAAGATGTCTTAGGTTTGGACTCCGGCCTGAATGCATTAACCGGCGCACTGCTCTTGGCCCTGATGGCGATTCCCACGATAATTACCATCTCAGAAGATGCGATACGCAACGTCCCGCAGTCTTACAAGGAAGCCTCCTATTCACTCGGCGCATCCAAACTTCAGACTATCTGGAAGGTGACCGTGCCCGCCGCGCTTTCGGGAATCGTCGCGGCAGTCATGCTGGGAATCGGACGGGTCGTTGGCGAGACGATGGCGGTTATGATGGTTACCGGCAATGCTGCGATTCTCACACTCAGCCCGACACAGTCCGTGCGCACCATGACGGCGACGGTGGCGGCAGAAATGGGCGAGGTGCCGTTCGGGAGCGACCACTATCACGCGCTGTTCGTAATCGGTGTCGTGCTGTTGCTGATGACGTTTTCGCTGAATATGATCGCTCAGCGCGTGCTTAAGAAATACCGGATCGGCTGATCACCATGAGCATGAAACCGCGCAATCTGACCGAACGCATCGTCTTTCATTCGATGCTGGGTATTACGTATGCGATCCTGCTGGTCGTCGTGTATATCATTGCGGATGTGGTCGTCGGTGGTATCGGGACTATCTCGTGGGAGTTCCTGACCGAAGCACCACGCAAGAGCGGCGAAGAGGGCGGCATCTGGCCGGTGATTGTCGGAACATTGTATCTGGTGATCGGGACGATAGCCTTTGCGCTGCCGCTTGGCATGGCTGGAGCGATATACCTCAGTGAGTATGCCAAGCAAGGACGATTGTCGCGCATGATCCGACTGTCTATCGTGACGTTAGCGGGTATTCCTTCGGTTGTTATTGGATTGTTTGGATTAGGCTTGTTTGTGATCTTTCTCGGGTTTGGCGCATCGATTCTTGCGGGCAGCATGACATTGGCCTGCATGATCCTCCCGACGATTATTGTCGCGAGTGAAGAAGCGCTGCGCTCCGTGCCGCAGTCGTTTCGTGAAGCGAGTCTCGCGCTGGGTGCGACTAAGTGGGAGACCATCCGCCGCAACGTTTTACCCTATGCGGTGCCGGGCATGATGACGGGGTCGATACTCGGTGTCGGCCGCGCCGCGGGGGAAACCGCACCGATTCTTTTGACTGTCGCGGCCTTCTTCCTCCCCACTCTTCCGCAGTCTGTGTTTGATCAGTGCATGGCCCTGCCCTATCACCTCTATATTCTGGCTACACAGCTTCCTGATATTGAGAAAGCCCGGCCCATGCAGTACGGCACGGCGCTTGTGCTGATTGCGGTCGTGCTCGGCTTCAATATGGCTGCAATCGTCATCCGATCCTACTTTCGTCGCAAGTATCGCTGGTAAAAATGTCCTCACAAGAATTCCATATTGTTGCTAAAGAGCTGAATTTTTATTACGGTTCTACGCAGGCGCTGTTTGATATCTCGATTGAGCTCAAACGGAGCAAAGTCACCGCACTAATCGGCCCCTCCGGCTGCGGCAAGTCAACGTTCCTGCGCACGCTGAACCGGATGAATGATATCATTGACGGGACGCGGCTGGAAGGCAAGATTCTGGTGGACGGGCTGGATATCTATACGGCATCCTCCAACGTGATTGACCTGCGGCGGAGAGTCGGGATGGTCTTTCAGAAGTCGAATCCCTTCCCCAAGTCCATTTACGAAAACGTCGCCTACGGCCCGCGCATTCACGGCGAGAAGAATCGCAGGACTCTTGATGACCTTGTGGAAGCGAGCCTGCGGCGGTCGGGGCTTTGGGAAGAGGTCAAGGACCGCCTTGCGGATAATGCGATGGGACTCTCGGGCGGCCAGCAACAGCGCCTTTGTATTGCACGAGCACTTGCGGTGAATCCGGAAGTCCTGCTCATGGACGAGCCGGCTTCGGCACTGGACCCGCGCTCGACGGCGCGAATCGAAGACTTGATTGGAGAGCTGCGCGGCGATTACACAATTGTCATAGTGACTCATAACATGCAACAGGCCGCGCGCGTCTCGGATGACACCGCCTTTTTCTACGAAGGCCGCTTGATCGAAGTCGGCCCGACAAAACAAATCTTCACGAACCCGAGTGAAAAGCAGACAGAAGACTACATTACCGGACGTTTCGGATAAACCGGACCTACTTGGCGCACGACGTATACGGGGCGCGGGAACGCCCTCTTTCTCTCACCTGACGGAAGGACCTCAATCATGCCTGTACACCTGAGACGCGACCTTGACCGGCTGAAGCGCAAGATTCTGTCTTTTGGCGCCGCCGTGGAAGAGAACGCGCAGCTCGCGGTGACAGCCCTGCGGAATTTTGATCCGCAGCTTGCCCAGCGCGTCATCGAACGCGACGACCAGATTAATCAGGACGAAGTGGACATCGAGGACGAGTGTCTGAAAATCCTCGCGCTGCATCAGCCGGTTGCGATTGACCTACGCTACGTCATTACGGTCCTGAAAGTCAACAACGATTTGGAGCGCATCTCCGACTTCTCGGTCAACATCGCCAAGCGTGCGCGAACTTTGGCCAGACAGGAACCTGTGGCCCTGCCCAATGACCTGCTGGTTATCGCGCAGAAGTCTACGACCATGGTGAAGGCAGCGTTGGATGCGTTGGTCGAGCAGGATCCTGCTCGTGCGCGGCACGTCTGTGCGTCGGATGACGAGGTGGACGACCTGCAGCGCAAACTGTACGACATCATCGTCCAGGAAATCCGCAATCATCCCGACCACGCCCCGCAATGGATGCAGGTCTTTTCGACCGTGCGCTATTTCGAGCGCATGGGTGACTTGGCCACGAACATCGCCGAAGACGTCATCTACTTGGTCGAGGGCGAAGTCATTCGGCATCGCGAGGCCGGAGCATAGTCCTCGAATTCTTTGAAATGCAAAAGCGGCGGCCCCATAGGGCCGCCGCTTTGTTCAGTGAATGTATCGGTCTTGGCTATTAATTGCCACTGCAATCTGCAGTCACGACGTAGTAGCGATAGCCGTCGAAGCCTGCAGCGCCATCGTAGACAACCGAAGCACCGTTCAGAGCAGGCACCGTGTCGTCGAGGATGAACTGCGGATCAAGACCGTCGTCCGGATTTCCATCGTTATTCGGGTTGGTCGAGTACCAGATCTTGTAGTTTGCATCCTGCGGGGCCGTGAAATGCAGTTGAATGAAGTTCGGGGCATTTCCGGCCGACACCACATACGCGCGGAGGTCGGTCACCGGCAGGCACGGGACCACAGTCACAGGACAGGCCACTGTCGGCTGGCACGGAGTACCGTCATCAGACACCGTGAACGCGAACGTTCCCGTACCGCTGCCAAATGCCGTAATCAACAGCTTGTACTCAGCATTCGCGACCGAACAGAACGACAACTGCGAAGCCAGAGCCGGCGTGGTGCAGAAGTCGTCATCGTTCGCGACACACAGCAAGCTTTCGCAGGTCTCGCCGCAGAACACGCCGATTTCAGAGTCATAGATGGTCAGCGCGTCACACAGTGCTACCGTCATCGTATTGCCCGTGCCGATGATGTTGTACCAGACACCGCCGACCGTCGCACCGTACCACGTCGCACACGCGGGCAATCCGGTTTCGGCCGTATAGCCGACATTCGTACCGACATACGTCTGACCAAGCGCCGGGACTAAGACAGCGCCGGCACAGGCATCGCTTCCTTGCAAAATCTGCGGGCAGGGATTGGCCTCACAGGTCAAGCCTGCGTCCCACAGTCCACCAAGTGCCGTGCACTCAATCTGCATCAGGTTCGCGCACGCATCACCGTTGTCATAGCAGCAGCGGCCCACCGGGCAGGGAGCGGCCTCGCAAGTTGTCGTGGATGTCCATTGACCGGAAAGAGCATTACACTCTAACTGGGTATTGGTCGCACACGCCCCGATACCGTTGTCGAGATAGCAGCAACGACCCACCGGGCAGGGGCTGGTTGCGCAGGAGGCAGCATCATTCCACTGACCACCGAGTGCGGAACATTCGGCAGCCATGTTGTCCGTACAAGCAGCTACTCCGTTAAGCAGATAGCAGCAGCGGCCCTCCGGTGCGCAATCAACATAGTTTACGCAAGGGACACTATCGCGGATGGCAAGTTCGTACGGGCCGCCCGTACCGGAGCCGTAGCCGTCCACCATGACGTAGTATTCTCGGCCAAGTTCTGAGCAGAACCACTCTACCGACCTTGTTGAACTGACAGTGCATCCTGCGGTAAACGCATCGTCATTACCGCCCACACAGGTGAAGTTCTGACAATCGCTACTACATGTAACAAGGAGTTGCGAATCGAACGTCGTGTAGGAATTACAAAGCGACACAACAATAATGTTCCCGGTTCCGACTACCTTGTACCATTTGTCGGGAGCGGTGTTCGATCCCAGATAATCATCGCCGTTAAAATTGGACTCACAGTCAAAGTTCGGATCGTTGTCCGTGCCTCCCACCAACGTGCCGCGGACAGTTGCCGGCACCGGCAGCAGTGGTGCTTCCGCGCAGGTATTGCCGCCGTCAATGAACAGCGGGCAGGGGCTGGCTTCGCAGGTCGTCGTGCCGTCCCAAACGCCGCCGAGGACAGAGCAGTCGTAGGCACCGTTGTTCGCACAGCTATTCCCGCCGTCATAACAGCAACGGCCGATGGCGGTGCACGGCGAAGTGGTCAGCGTATAGGCATCGCAACCCGTCGAACGGTCCACCATGATGTAATAGGTTCCGGCTGCCAACGGCACACACGACAACGTCACGGTGTCCTGAGAGATGTTTGCAAACCGAATACAGTTAAAGCTGTCCGGCGGACAGGACGTCGAAACCACGAGACCGCGAGTCGTTGTGGTCGAGGCAATCAACTGAATATTCCACGCACCGTTCGTCGACGTCGTCCAGCGATAGATATAATCCTCGCTGGCATCGGCGGTGCCCAAGCAGGTGTTGGCCCAGTCGTTGATTGCGCCGCACGTCGTGCCGGCATCCACAAAGGCATCGGCCTGCGCTTCATCGTAACAGTCGCGCACCTGCACGGTCACGCGAAGAGTGTCGTTGGTCCGGTCCTGATCCGTTGCCAAATCCGTGTACATCAAAAGTTCATAGTCGCCGACAGATGCCGGAGCAGTTTCGGTTCCGGCAAAGTCGTGATCTTCACTCTGATTCAAGGCGAGCACGGCCGTATTCTCCGAAACCACCGGACCGCCGTTAAAACGATACTTGACCGGAGCGGATTGCGCATTGTTTCCAATGTTGCGGAACTGACCCACGATGTTCATCACTTGGCTCGGACTGACCCGCAGCGGACTCGGTGACACCACGCTCACGGTCCGGAAATCGTTGTTGTTGAACAACTGATAGAACCACACCGCGCGGCCGTCCAGGTTGTTCGTGTAAGCGGAATCGGCTGCCGTGCTGCAATAGTAGTTCAGTTGGTCAAGTCCGGCGGCAGAAGTATTCTGAATACCGATTGTCGGCGAAATTCCGTTCGCGCTCGTGCCGGAGATCTTCTGGATTTGACGATACTGCAGCTTGATCCTGCCGTCGTTCCAGAGTTGAAGCTGATAGTCGAGCAAATCGGTGCCGTTAGTGCAGCACGTGCCGACCGAGTCCCACGTAATCGTTACGTGGTCGGCGTATTGCTGATAGACTACGCGGCCGCCATCTGAGCTGGCGCCGGTGCTGGTATTTCCGTCGTCGAAGTACGGCATAATCGCAGCGACCGTGATTCCCGATGCGGGGCAGCCGTTGGACCACGAAGTGTTGGAGGCAGAAAGGCCAAACACACCGTTGGTGGAGGCCCAACCGGATGTGTAATTGGTTCCGAAGAAGTTGAAGGTAAATCCAAACGGCACACTTGCGGACGCATCGTCCGAGCTGGAAATTGCCGTCAACTCGATCGGAGCGTTCGGCTCTTCCCATGCGTAGGTCGCGGTGTCACCGCCGAGATTGTCCACCCAGCGGTAGCCGTAGACGTTCGGTCCGCCCTGGGCGTCCAGCGGCGTACGACCGTCGCGCGATCCTTCGATCTCAGCCAGAAACTCGCTGGCCACCAGTTCTTCCTTTTCCGAAGGAGTAAGTTGCTCTCCGGTCTGCATCCTTGCATAGAGCGACGCATGGCGCGCTTCCGGACCGCTGCTCTGGCTGACCAATGCGATGTAAGCAGGATCGTCTTTGCCTTTCAACAACCCGCTTTGCAGCAATTCGAGCCGCTCACGGTCAGACAGGAGACTGCCGTCGTTGTGCCGCTCGAGCAGCCGCTCATAATACGCGGGGTCGGTCGAAGCACGCTCCTGCTCTTCAGCCAAGGCCCGGAACTTGCCTTCGTCTGCGCCATTGCTGAAAGCCGGCGCGGCTTCGCCAAGCTCGGCCAGCTCGGCAACCACTGCGGCGCGCTTGGCGAGCAGTTCATCGTTGCTCACGTCTTGGATGAGCATCGCATCAATCTCAGCAAGCGCAGTGCGCGCAGCCTCAATGCGGGACATTTTTCTTGCCGACTCGGTAGCGGTCGCGAAATACGCCGCACCCAGCAGCACGCTGGACATCACAATCAAGGATAGCCACTTCTTCATACAATCACCTCAGGCGGTTTGGGTTTTTGACCCGGGACGGAACAACAAAAAGGGTCTGATGGACAGACTGGAAATTTCAGGTAGCAGATCTTAGGCGGGACATTCTAATCTACAAATCTAATGCAAAACTTGCCGGATTACAAGAGCTTTGGCGGGGCCGCAAAATTTCTCTTCCCGTTTCAGGCCCGCACAATGTTCAAGCGGCCCGCGCATAACTGCACGGGCCGCTTGAGTTTACATTTCAACGGCCATTTCTGACCGAGGTGTCGGAGAGGTTACTGTGTCACAGTCAGGACAAAGTCACCCGTCTGGCCGCCGAAGCCGCTGACGCGGATGTAATACTGCGTGCCATTGGTGGGCGTCGCCACGGTTCCGATCGTGTACAAGCCGTTGATTGGGCAAGCCGAATCGTCGATACAGAACACTTCGGTTCCGCCGCATGATCCGTCGTAGCAACCCATCTTCGTGTCGTAGTTTGTGCCGTTATCGCACAGCGACATCGTAATCGGATTCGTGGACGTTGACGTATAGACGTACCACACATCAGGCACCGTGAAGATGCAGGAGGTCGGCTCTGCGCTGAACGTCGCACCAACGGTCGTTCCGGAAACCGGCGTGTTGTTAAACACTTGGATTGCGTTGGCACATTCGTCATTCGGTCCCGCCACAGGGCACGGATTGGCAGCGCACGTTTGGAACTCGTTCCAAACGCCACCGAGCGCGGTGCATTCCGTCTGGAAGTTATCCACACAGTTCAAACCGCCGTTGTAGCAGCAGCGGCCAGTCGGCAGCGGCGGCGGACACGGATTCACTGCGCAGCTCTGGAACGGTCCGCCCCAGGTGCCGCCGAGTTCGGCGCAATCAGCCTGAGTCAGGTCGTCGCAGTTGTTGTTGTTGTTGTAGCAGCAACGGCCAACCGGTTCAGTGAACGGCGTGCAACCGGCCGTCACGACGAAGTAACGGTAGTTGTCGAAGCCCGGCGAAGCCTGATAAACCACCGGACCAGCCGTGACGCCCAACAGGACGGTTTCAATCACGAAGTTGGGATCAGATCCGTCGTCCGGATTTCCGTCGTTGTTCGGGTTGTTCGAGTACCAGATGGTGTAGTCTTCATCCTGCGGAGCCGTGAAATACAGCTTGTAGTTGTTCGGCAGGTTGCCGGCGGATTCCACCAGAATCGTCAGGTCGGTCACCGGATCGCACGGAGCTTCCTGACACGGACCGAAGTCGTAGATTGTCACGTTGTAGACACCACTGTTGCCGCTGGAGTAGTGACCGGCACGGATGTAATATGTGCCCGGGTTGAACAGACCGGCAACCATCGAACCGAATCCGGCAACCGGACGGAACAACGGATCGAGCCACGGAATCAGGTCGAGATCGGGGTTGCATCCCCAGTCATCGTTGCAATAGAGCGCCGTGCCGCAACAGGCATTGCTGACCGACAGATGCGGGTCGCAGAACGTGCTGTTGTCACCGAGGATCGCAATCCTGCGGCACTCGGTCAGCGTGAAGTAGTAGAACTGATCCGGGCCGGTGGAGTTCGGGAAGCCCGGACAATCATCCGCGCAAGCCAGTCCAACACAGGTCGGCGTCGCTGACGGGTTGCCGGCGGCGGCAGAGGCGCTGCCCATCGGCGGCACGACCATCAAGGTCGCCGTCGCGCAGTCGTCGTTGGTCGGCGGCGGCGGCGGGCACGGGCTGCCTGCGCAGGTCAGACCCTGCGTCCAGTTGCCACCCAGGGCGGTACATTCGGTCAACGTGTTGTCAATACAGCTTGAGTTGTTGTCATAGCAGCAGCGTCCCTGCGGCTCGCCGGCCGGCGTGCAGGTCAGCGTCAGCTTATAAAGCGACGGCGTCGGCAGACCAGTAAAGTTCCCATACGAACCGAACGCGACATAGCTTCCCGGTGCGAGCTGCAGCGCCGAAACGGACTGCGGTCCGGCTGCGCAGCTGGTAATGAAGGCGTTCGTGATGAAGAATGCCGAAGCGCAAGGATCGTGATCCACAATACCGAAGAGCAGGTTATCGAAGGACGACTGAGCCGTCAAGGTCACATCGCTGAACTCGGTAATCGTGAACAGGAACCAGTCCGTGTCACGGTAGCCGGTCGCATCACAGGTAAACGTCTGGGCACAGACCGTCTGACCGCACGCGATAGCGCCATAGAGCGGAGTCGCGAGGTTGCAACCGCCGTTGATGTCGCTCGTACCATTGGTGGCGCAGTAGTTCGGGAAGTCATCGGGTTCAATGACGTCATTTCCACCGCACGTCAGCGCGCAGAGATTCACGCACGGCTCCGCCGCGCAGGACGTGCCGGCAGTCCAGACTCCGTTCAAGGCTGAGCAAGCCGCCGGAGAGTTGTCTGCGCATGCGGCACCATTGTTGTAGCAGCAGCGGCCGATTTCCGGAGTCGAGATGGACAGCGTGTACAGACCACTGCTTCCGCCGTAACCGTCTACCACGAAGTAGTACGTGTTGCCGGCAACAAGGTTAAGTCCCAGCAGCTGCGAAACAAATGGACTGGCATAGTTAGGTGCCGTGCAAGCGTCGTCGTTGCAGGCAAACGGAGTTCCCGGAGTTACCGCGTTCTCGTAAACATACATCTTGGTGTCATAGGCCGTCTGGCCTCCGCACAGCGTCGCATCGACCACCTGATTCGCACCCGGAGTATAGGCATACACCACATCCGGCGAGGTCGAACCGGTGAAGGGACAAACTTCGTCGTAGTTGTTCGTGAAGCCGACCGTCGTGCCGTTAGCCGAGTAAGGCAGCGAGGGGATGACAAAAGCATTGCAGACGAGATCGCCAGCCACTGCTGTCGGGCACGGCGTTGCACAGGTGATATCAGCGGTAAATGTCCCGCCGAGTGCGGCACAATCAGTGATAAAGACACCGTCTACACAATTCGGTGCGCACGGGTTGGGGCCGTAGCAGCAGCGACCAGGAGTTGCTCCTCCCAAATAGAACCACACGGCGCGGCCGTCGAGGTTGTTCGTATAGGCCGTATCACCAGCCGTGTTACAATAGTAGTTCAGCTGGTCAAGTCCGGCGACAGAAGTATTCTGAATCCCGATCGTCGGCGAACTGCCGTTGGAACTCGTGCCGGTGATTCTCTGGATTTGACGATACTGCAGCTTGATCTTGCCGTTGTTCCAGATTTGAAGCTGATAGTCGAGCAAGTCGGTGCCGTTGGTGCAGCACGTGCCGACCGAGTCCCACGTAATCGTTACGTGGTCGGCGTATTGCTGATAGACTACGCGGCCGCCATCTGAGCTGGCGCCGGTGCTGGTATTTCCGTCGTCGAAGTACGGCATAATCGCAGCGACCGTGATTCCCGATGCGGGGCAGCCGTTGGACCACGAAGTGTTGGAGGCAGAAAGGCCAAACACACCGTTGGTGGAGGCCCAACCGGATGTGTAATTGGTTCCGAAGAAGTTGAAGGTAAATCCAAACGGCACACTTGCGGACGCATCGTCCGAGCTGGAAATTGCCGTCAACTCGATCGGAGCGTTCGGCTCTTCCCATGCGTAGGTCGCGGTGTCACCGCCGAGATTGTCCACCCAGCGGTAGCCGTAGACGTTCGGGCCGCCCTGGGCGTCCAGCGGGTTGCTTTCACGGCCGTTGGGGAACAGCATCGCTTCGAGGCGCTCGAACTCCGCCTTCTCAGTCGGCGTCAGTTGATAACCATCATTCAGACGGTCGAGCAACGCGTGATACTGCACCTTTTCGGGCGCCACACCCAGCTCTTCCGCAGTTGCGGGAGCGACGTAGCCGGCCGGAGCTTCAGCAGAAACCGAAGGTCCGTCCATGCGCTGAACCTGCGCCGGAGCCTTGACCTCATTCATGCTGCTCAAAGATTGAATCTTTGCGTCAATTTCGTCAAAGCGCCCTTGCTGGGCGAGTTCTCGCTTGGCCTGAGCCAGTGATCTCTGTGCCTGCGGACTCAAACGCTTCGCGCTGTCGCTTTGGGTCGCGTAAGAATAGAACGCGAGCGAGCCACAACACAATAGCACGGCACACACATACCATAGCCATTTCTTGTTCATCTTCACTCCTTCATGTTTTGGGGGGTCAGATGTCTTAACCCCGTCTACGGATGGACAAAACCTGCACGCCTGACGGCGAACCGTCAGTACCCTTTACAATATCAAATATAATTGCCAGCAAAATAGGATGTCAACAGGAGATTGGTTGAAATGACACAATTCTCTCTTTTGCATCTACTATTACAAACTCTTAAAATTCAATCAGATAAATTGAAAGTCATGTTGATTTAATTCTCGGTAAAAATCTTAACTTTCGCTATTCTATCTATTTATTATACTTGACCCATTCATTCAACAATCTGCGTCAAACTAACGCCTCCTCTACACTGTGAATCATTTTGCGCAGAATGCAACCGCCTCGATGGTCGTCGAGGCGGATCATCGCGTTTCCCGAAGGTCTTGAAGAGTCAGACGTGCGCCGCACTCCGCAAGGCCTGAAAATACGATTTCGTGAACAGGCTCAGATCGTTGCCGGCAGGCGAGAAATCCTTGTACAGAATCGCGCTTGCGCCAAGCGATTTGAGTTCGTCCGACACGGACGGTTGATCAAAGATCGGCAATCCTGTCACCACCACCACGCCCGCACGCACATTGTCTTCCAGCAGTTTCATCAGCACGCTGCGCCCGCTCATGCGCGGCATTTCGAGATCGAGGGACACGACGTCCGGCTTCACGGTCTTGACAGCTTCGAGACACTCGTCTCCGTCCGCCACCGACCCTGCAAACTCGAACCCTTCCTCGCGCTCCACCAGCGCCTGCAACACCCTGCGCACAACCGGATTGTCATCGGCAATCAAAACTCTCACGTTGCGTCCCCCTTTTGGAACGGACATTTACAATTACTCCGCAGTTGCCATCTTGATAAACTCACGGGCACGGTCAATATTTTCTTCGATGTCGGTGACAAACGCCGGGATGTCGAGCGACAGGATTGCGGGATTCTCCTGCGCCACAACTTCCCACGCGGGGTCCTGCGCCAGATGGGCGTTCACACGTTCGCGCAGACTCTTGCTCAGAATAGCACGCGCCAAACTGGACGCCAGATGCACGATTGCCGTCAGGACGCTGTGTTCCGGTGCCAGATGCGGCTGATGATGGTAGCGGATGCTTTCCACAATGGAATTCGGCAGCGACCACTTTTCAGCCAGCCACGCGCCGACTTCCGCATGGTCCGTGCCGAGCACCTTCTGCTCCGCGACGATTGAGGGAAGTCCCTCCTGCTCCGCGATTTTGAAAGCCTGCCCCAACTCATTGGGGAAGTATTGATGCAGGACAATTTTACCGATGTTATGCAGCAGTCCGGACGTGAACTCGATACCGTGCAGTCGCATTTGCAGCTTCGAGGCCAGCACGCGCGCGATTTCACCCGTGCCCGCGCTATGTTCCCAGAATGTCTCGCGCGAAAAAGCCGTGCCGCCGTCCAGCACGGGGAAAGCCTTGAACACCGAAATCGATGTCACCAGATTTGAGACTTCGCGCATCCCCAGCACGACAAGCGCCATGTTCAGCGATTCGACTCGCCGCGGCATGCCGTAGAACGCGCTGTTCGAAACGCGCAGGATTTTGCTCGTCATGGACGGATCGTTGCGAATGATCCGCACGATTTCCGACATCCCCGCCAGCGGATCGTTCGCGAGCCGCGAGACTTCCATCGCCAGCAGCGGCAGCGTCGGCAAGTCATGCGCATCCCGCAGCCGCTGCATCACAAATTTGCTCCGCGCGGAGTCTCCTGTGATCAGGTCATCTGCCGTCGGGACGGAAACGAAACTATGCGAAGAGTGATTCATGAAATCTCCAATAATGATCATACATCGAGAGATGTATTTAACTTGTCCAGGTTCAGCCAGAATACGTCGCCGTAGCGCGTGACGGTGCGCGCGCGGACGGGCAGCGGGGCGACAGACAGCTCCTGATGCAGCCACGCGCGCGGATGAACCGGGATCACTTCATCGGCGTGATCAAACGCCAACCCAAGCGGACCGTCCACCGTGTCCACCAGTGCGATAGTCGCAGAGCCGTTACGGTGTGAATTTTCTGTTCCGATGACATGACGCATGTCAAGCACCGGCACTCGACCGAACGCCAGTTGAACTTCTCCGGAATAGTCCGGATTCGACGTGGGAATCAGGGGTAATCCTACGAACAGACCGCGCACTTCGTCCACGGTCAGGCCAACCCGCCAGCCACCTAAGCGGAAGCACACGAGTTTTGTGGGGGGTGCGGCGGGCGCGGCTGCGGGCCGCCGGCGAATGGGAGGTGCTGAGACCATCTTATTGCTGCTTTAGTTTTTTCTCGAGTCCCAGCAGCAGACGTGCGGCAATTCTGTTGGGGCTGGACTTGCCGTTCTCCCAACGGTTGACCGTTGAAAAGGTCACGCCGATGAGATGTGCGAAGTCTTCCTGTGTCAGCTGCATGCGCTGCCGGATCTGGCGGATACGCTCAGCGTCCATTCTCATTTGTTCCAATGGTTTCTCCGGTCTGAAGGTACTTTGTGTTCATAACCATGACTCAATGTGCAATCAGTGGGCCATTGCGAACCCTATAGCTCGCACGTGTTCGGGATTACACATAAAAGTATATAAAATCAGTAAGTTAGAAAATGATGGGTGCGCCATACTGTGACTTATCTTAGAAAGTCTACCCTTCCTTCTGCGTCTCTCGCGAGCGCGTTGCCCTGCAACTCGGGCAAAAAAAAGACCCGGCAGCGGACGGGTCATGAACGGTTAGTTACAGGATAGCATGCGGGTCCGGCCCGCCGGAATCAGTCCGCATACAAACCTCCGGTTTGCTCCAGCCAATTCGCGATCTCGTCTGACAGAGTGGGAATATCATCAGACGTCACATCCAGTCTGAGCACCGGCAGCATGCTTCGTTGGGCAAGTTCGATCAAATACTCCTGTTCACGAAGGAAAATGGATAGATTGTCATACTGCGCAGGATTGCCGGACACTTTCAGACGTTCTTCGCGCGCCGCCTCGAATGTTCCGGGACGCCGCACACAAAGGATAATCCGGAAACCGAGCGGCAGCAGACGCTCCTCCAGCCAGCGGAAATCATAGTCGCGCTGGCAATACAGGTGCTGGTGCATGATAGTTGAGAGATGAAAGCGGTCGACAATCCACGAGTAGTAGCGCAGCAATTCAAACAGTCTCGCCCACGTGGCATACGTTTCCAGTGCCATTGACTCTTCCTGCGGCTCGAAGTTTATCAATCCTCGACCCCACGGAAAATTCGAGAACGCGCACCACTCGCCGGACACGAGCGGTGACGGATAGCGATACTTGCGCGGCCCGACGATACGGGGATGCTCGTTCAGGGCAAACGCCAAGTCAGTTTTGTGCGTCAGGCGGGTGCCTTCGAGCAGGATCTTGGGAACGAGCTTTCGGCTCATGAGGGCTTGCTGGTCTTCTTGCGGCGCGCTTCCAGCAGCACACCGATCCAGATGGCGGTTTCATAGAGAACAATCATGGGCGCCACCATCAGCATCATGGTCAGCGCGTCGGTGGTGGGAGTCGCCAGCGCGGCCAGAATGAAAATCACGACAATCGCGATGCGGCGATGCCTGCGGAAGAATGCCGAACTCACCAGACCTGTGGCTATCAATAGCCCCATCACCAGCGGCAGTTGGAAGATGACGCCAAACGCCAGCAGCAGGAACAACACCAGACTGATATAGCTGTTGAGCGACCAGAAGTTCTGCAGGCCCACTTCGGCGAACGAACCCAGAAACTGCAGAGCGGTAGGCAGAATCATCCACGAGAACGCCACGCCGCCCCAGAACAGTATCGTGGAGATGGCCACAATCGGCCACAGCCAGAGTTTTTCTTTCTTGCGCAGTCCCGGTCCCACAAAACCATACAACTGCCAGGCGACAAACGGTGAGGAGACCAGCAGCCCCAGCAGAATCGCAATCTTGATCTCGATGACGAACCCTTCAGACGGCCCGAGCAGCGAGAGCGTGCCGGGCACGGCCTCGCGAAACGGCTGCATCAGGAAGTCGCGCGCGCGGTCTGACAGGGCAAAACCGACTCCGGCACCGACGGCCACGAACAGCGTGCTGCGCAGTATTCGCTTACGCAGTTCGTCGAGATGGTCCCAGAAAGTTACAGCTTGGTCAGTCACGTGACGGGGTGGATAGGGCGAAGGTGGTGGATCTGGTTTTGGGGCAGACTTGCTTTGTTGAGTGTCAGGAGTTACTTTGCAGGAGCGGTGCCGCCTAATCCGAACGGATTGAAACGGGTGCCCTTATCGTAGATGTCCACCTGCTCGCGCCGCTTCAGGAAGCCGACGATTGCATAAGTCATGGGCGTCAGCACGATTTCGACACCGCACTTGAACATGTAGTTAAAGGCAATCATCAGCCACAGCTCACGCGCGGGAACGATGCCCGCGAAAGCGATCACCACGAACAGTCCGGTATCCACCGCCTGTCCGGCGAGCGTCGAGCTGATGGTGCGCAGCCACAACACGCGGCCTTGCGTTGCGACTTTCAGTTTAGCCAGAATTACGGAGTTGGTGAACTCGCCGAACAGATAGGCGATTAACGAAGCGAGCACGATACGCGGCACAAATCCCAGTATCGCCTCGAAGGCTTCCTGATTCGGCCAGATTGAGGCGGGCGGCATTGCCGCGACGACTGCGAAGGTCAGAGCGGCGAGCACATTGGCCGCAAATCCCATCCAGATAATCCGCCGCGCCCGTCCGAAGCCGTAGACTTCGGTCAGCACATCGCCGAAAATGTAGCTCAACGGGAACAGGAACGTCCCGCCGTCAAAGGGAAAGATTCCGAATCCGACGAGCTTGGTTGCCGCGACATTCGAAATCAACAGAATTGCGACGAACAGTCCACCGATGAGGTCATAGTAGCGCAGACCTTGCGGGAGATCACCGGGCAGAACGATTCTCTGGGAGTCGGGCATGCGGGCTTGGTTAGGGAAGGGACTTGAATTCAATGCGTAGGGAATCTATCAACTCTTGGCGGGAAAAGCAACTTTGCGCGACTTCAGCTTTGAGCAGCAGATAGCGGTGCGGGCGAGCGAGCTGGGGTTCGACCTGTGCGGTGTATCGCGAGCCGAAGCCCCGCAGCGCGGTGCGCATTTCCGCTCGTGGCTTGCCGAAGGCATGGCCGGCACGATGACCTATTTGAACCGCACGGCGGAACGCAGACTCGACCCGCAGAAGGTGCTGCCGGGAGTTCGCAGTTTCATTTCGGTCGGACAGTCTTATTTCACGGGATTGTTGCCCGACGAGGTGCGGCAGGACCCGTCACGCGGGATAATTGCCAGCTACGCATGGGGTCAGGACTATCACGACTTGATGGGGCATGCGCTTGCAGAGCTTGCCGACTTTGTGCAGTCACTTGCGCGGGATGTTCAGACGAAGAGCTACGTGGATACAGGGCCGGTGTTGGAGCGCGAAGTCGCAGAGCGCGCGGGGCTGGGATTCATCGGGAAGAACACGCTGTTGATTCATCCGCGCATGGGCTCGCAGCTGTTTCTCGGAGAGATCTTGACGACACTCGAGCTTGTGCCGACAAGTGCGCCGCGGATGCCGTCCTGCGGGAGTTGCACGAGATGTTTGGAGAGTTGTCCGACGTATGCTTTTCCGACTGCGTATGTGCTGGATTCGCGAAAGTGCATTTCTTACCTGACAATTGAGTATCGCGGCTCTATTCCAATTGAGCTTCGCTCAAGAATAGGCAATCATGTCTTCGGCTGCGACGATTGTCAGACTTGCTGTCCGTGGGTGAATCGTTTCTCAACCCGCACACGCCAGCAAGCATACGAGAATGTGCTGGAAAGGAAAGCTCCGAGACTGACAAGACTTGCCAAGCTGACCGAAACTGAGTTCCTGGAAATGTTCAGAAGGAGTCCGGTGCTCAGACCGAAGTATGAAGGGTTCATGCGGAATGTGGCTGTTGCCCTCGGCAACTGGAAGTCGCGTGATGCGCTGGATGCGCTTGCGCCGTTGGCAAATCATGAGAGTTTGCTGGTGCGCGAGCACGCGGAGTGGGCGGTCCGAGCTATTCTTGAAGCGATTGAGGACAAGTAACGGAAGAAATTCTGCGGACAGCGGAGACCTTGGCGGCAGCGAGGGCCTGGAGCTGAGGTAGAGAAGGCAGACGAATTGGACATAATATACGACAGAATATAGAAGTTGTCAAGAAAATTTTGGCAAATTAACAAACAAATGTAAACATTTGTTCAGTATGTTATTGCACCGGATTGGCACTGGACTTACACACAAAACTACCGAAGCCGAGAGGCGTTCGAGGATAGAAAAGGGCAGCCGTCGGGCTGCCCTTTTTCCGTGGTTTTAGTCGGGATTTACTCGTCTTCGGGATGAAGGTCAATCCCTAAGTCTTTGGCCTTCTTCCAGAGAGTGGTGCGGTCGATTTGCAGCACGCGCGCGGCTTTCAGCACATGGCCGTTGGCGGCGAGCATCGCATTCTCGATGAATTGCTTTTCGAAGGCACGGACTGCCTGCTTCAGCGGGCCGAGGGTCATCGCGGCCTCCGGCAACGTGCCGTTTCCGTTGTTCGAGGCCGGTGCGGAATGCGGCGCCGCCTGGGGCAACGGATAATTGGTCGGCGGAGTCAGACTGTAGTTTTCCGTCGAAGCAATCGGCTGTTTGAGGAACTGCATGGTCGCCGCAGTGATGGTCGTTCCCGATGACGCGAGAATGGCGCGTTCGATGACGTTTTCCAGTTCGCGGACGTTGCCGGGCCACGGATGCGAAAGCAGCATGGCCATCGCGTCGTCAGTGAAGGTGAAGTGTCCCTTCTGCAGGCGGCCGCCGATTTTGTCGAGGAAGTGCGCGCAGAGCATCGGGATGTCTTCCTTGCGCTCGCGGAGCGGCGGAATCGTGATGGGTACGACATTCAGCCGATAATAGAGATCCATGCGGAAGCGCCCTTCCTGAATCATTCGTTCGAGGTCGCGGTTGGTCGCCGTGACGACGCGAATGTTGACAGGAATTTTGCGGCTGCCGCCGAGCCGTTCGATTTCGCGATCCTGCAGGACGTTGAGCAGTTTGACCTGCGTGGAGAGTGAGAGCTCGCCGATTTCATCCAGAAAGATCGTGCCGCCGTTGGCCTGTTCAAACTTTCCGATGCGGGTTTGCTTGGCATCGGTGAAGGCGCCTTTTTCGTGACCGAAGAGCTCGGATTCGAGCAAGGTTTCTGGCAACGCGGCGCAGTTGACCTTGACGAACGGCTTTTCAGAGCGCGGGCCTTCGAAGTGCAGGGCACGGGCAACGAGTTCCTTGCCGGCGCCGGTTTCCGCGCGAATCAGGACCGTCGTATCGACGAACGCGACTTCGCGGATAGCATCAAAGACTTTGTGCATGGCGGGCGAGCGTCCCACAAGTCCGCCGAGTTTGTGATCCCCGCCGAGCCGGCGCTTGAGCTTTTCCACTTCCCCCACGAGGCGAAGATTGGAAAGCGCAGCCTCGACCGTCCGCGCGAGCAGACGTGGTTCGAGGGGCTGGGATACAAAGTTAGTGGCGCCGTTCTCCATGGCTTCGACAATCCGCTCGGAGCGATCATTCTCCGAGTAGATGACGACGGGCAGGCGCAGGTGACGTGAGCGGATGTCCCCGATCAGGGAGACACCCGAAGTCCCCTTCAAGTCCAAATCACAGAGGACGACGTCAACGGTTTCGGTCTCCAGGCGGTTGAGCACATTGCCCGGATCAGTTTCCGTGAGGACGCGATATCCTCCCTCGGCGCGCAGCGAACTCGAGACGTGTTCGAGCGCGGAAGTTTCCTCGTCTACAATCAGCAGTGTCGGTTCCGACATTTTCCGGGTCTCCCGTTTCCAATGTCCATTCGTTACTATCCATAATACATCCTTTCCCTCGGCAAAAGCTGGGCCGAGCTGATACATCGCAACCTCCTTGTTCATCCGTTACAACATCGGGAAAGCCCCGAGAACTGAATCTGCTATCCTCCTTGAAATACAGGGGAAGGGTTAGTTTGTCAACATAACAGTTTGCAGAGCAAAAGCCAAAGAGTCAAGGGAAAAGGGCTAAAAATGTCGAGAACTTTCTACGGGGAATAAAGACTCCAAATTTGACAATTCAGGCTCAGGAAGGTATATTTCTAATTCGGGAATTTTGGGTATGTTGCAAAGGGCAAACGTACCGGACGGGCTTACAAACTCCATAACAACATGAATTTCTATACTGGTTTATGGGTCGCGGTGGTGACCCCGTTCAGAAAAGGGCAGATTGACGAGGCGGCCCTGCAAAATCTGGTCACTGAGCTTGCGAATCGCGGAACAGACGGGTTTGTGCCGCTGGGGACAACCGGGGAAGCATCCGTCCTCTCACGGGAGGAGCGGAGACGGGTCATCCAGTTGGTTTTGGAGGCTGCAAAAGGGCGGCCTGTCGTCCCGGGCTGTGGCACAAATTCCACAGAGCAAACGATAGAATTGGTGCGGGAGGCCAAGCAACTGGGCGTCCAAGGTGCTATGGTTATCACACCGTATTACAACAAACCGACTCAAGAGGGCCTGTATGCCCACTTCAAAGCGGTGCACGACGCATCGGATTTGCCGCTGATGCTCTATAATGTGCCGGGTCGGACCAGCGTCAACATGCTTCCGGAGACCGCAGTGCGGCTGGCCGAGCTGCCGAGAGTAGCCTCTTTGAAAGAGGCTTCAGGCAATCTTGACCAGATTTCCGAGATTTGCCACCGAGTAGAGAGCAAGATAACTGTCCTCTCGGGCGATGATTCGCTGACCCTGCCGATTCTGGCGGTGGGAGGCGTGGGGGTTGTGTCGGTTGCCGCGCACGTCTGCACGGACGTAATGAAAGGGATGTTGAGCGCGTTTTCGCGGGCGGATCTGGAAACCGCAAGGTTGCTGCATCATACGCTGCAGCCGCTGGCGAAGGCGATGTTCCTCGAAACGAGTCCCGCTCCGGTGAAATTCGCACTTTCGGAATTAGGGAAGATCGCGAACGAACTGCGCCTGCCGCTGGTGCCGGTCAAGGCCGAAACGGAGGCCAAGATTCGCGCAGCTATCGCAGCGTATCTGGAGCCGGTCTATGTCGCATAGCAAGCAGCCGATTCATGCCGCACTGTTCGGTGCAGCGGGGAGAATGGGGAAAGTAATCTTGCACGAGACCCGGCTGAGCGGCCGGATTAAAGTGACCAATGCCTACGATCCTGCTGGTGCGGGGATGTATTTTGACGACTTGCTGATCCAGCCGAACTGCTACGGCATGCACGACCACGTGGAAGTGGCGATTGATTTTTCTCTGGCCAAGGCGGTGGAGGAGAATGTCAGATACTGCCGCAAAGCCGGAGTGAACTATGTGTGCGGCGTGACGGGACTCTCGGAGACGACCCATCACGCGCTGCGTGAGGCGGCCAAGGAGATTGCCGTGCTGTGGGCACCGAACATGTCTCCGGCGATGAATGTGCTGTTTGCACTGGCTGCGGAAGCCACGGCCGCACTGCCTGAATACAAGGTCTATCTATCCGAGTCGCATCACACCCAGAAGCTGGATGCGCCGTCGGGCACGGCGGTGCGCATAAGCGAGATTGTGCAGGACACGATTGGCCGGAAGCCGGAAGTGTTCTCTCTGCGCATGGGAGACGTGGTCGGCGAGCACACGCTGGTCCTGGGCGGACACGGCGAACGGTTGGAAATCACGCATCGTGCCGATTCGCGCGCGGTGTTTGCGCACGGTGCCTTGCGCGCGGCGGAGTGGCTGGTCGGACAACCGGCAGGGTTTTACAGCATGGCGGACGTGCTGGGGTTATGATCAAGGCGCGTAACATGCGTTACGTCTTACTCTCTTTGCTGCTTTCTTCCATTTCTTTCTCCCAGTCCATCCCACCGGATTCGGTGTGGACGTTTGCGTACGATGACGGCGGGGATGAATTCTTTTACGACGCATTGGAATTGGAGGACGGATATCTGCTGTGCGGCAGGGCTGGCGCAGATGCGTTGTTGCTCAAGATTGGCCGTGACGGGCGTGTTGTTTGGCAGCAGAGGTTTGCCTTCGACCAGCCGCGCAGGTTCACGAAGCTACCATCAGTCGGCCGCGTCTGGGGAGAAATCACGAATTCAACCGGCACCGGGCAAAACATCTTCAAAGTTCATTTTGATTCTTTGGGCCGGTTTGTTGAAGAGGAAGTCATTGGCGATGAAGCCGCACCTCTGCGTGTGCTGGCTGAAGCAACGACGACATACTCTGACGATGAAGAGGGTTACTTATTGGTTTACACAAGCCGCGTGGCGGGTGAAACCGAAAACTCGATCTTCCGGTATGAGTGCTGCGGCACAGTTTCCAACACGCAGCTGACCAGCGGACGCGGTGACCTTGCGCTTGCGGAAGACAGGCATTTCGATTTTGCCATCTGCGGGAGGACTCGAGAGCAGGATAGCTACAGTCTTGACGGACTTCTTGTTTGGAGACGCTATCCAGAAGATCCGGCCGACTTGTTTCGACGTGCGGAATACGGCGGTTCGGAAGATGATTGGTTTAACGATCTCACGGGACAAGACGGTTTGACACCCTATGTTTTGTGCGGCGGCAGTCGCAGTGAATCAAACGGATCATCGGACTTGTGGGTAATGGGCGTATCGGACACGGGAGCCGTGCGCTGGTCGCGCCACTTCGGCGGTCTTTCCTATGAAGACGGCGTGGAAATTGTCAGCTCTGACGATGACGGTTTTATCATCGCGGGGAATTTTTCATCTGAAGATATCGACTTCGAGCAATCGGATTTCTGGCTGCTGAAGGTTGATGAGAACGGCGACAGCGTGTGGTCGGTGCTGGCGGGCGGAGAAGAAGCGGATCGTTGCGAGGGGATGATCCAGACGGAGCACGGATTTCTGCTGTTCGGCGCGTCGCAATCATTTGCCGTGCCGGGGTGGGACGCCTGCGCGATGCTGTTGGCCTATGTGCCGGACCTTGCTGCGGCGCCATCGAGTTTGAATTTCGGACCGGTGCAAGTCGGAGACAGCGCGACGCGGGTGCTGCATCTTATCAACACGGGTTCGAACACGCTGACAGTGACGGATATACAAGGGACGGATGCCTATCACGCGAATTTCAACGGTCCCGCGACCATTGCACTGGGCGAAACACTGAGCGTCACGACGGTATTTACACCGCCGAGCACGGGGAATCACGTGGACACACTACGCATATTCAGCGACGCGATTTCCGGAGTGAAGATTGTGCGTTGTCTGGGCGCGGGACTTGTAGCGCATGCCGACGACGCCGGCTTGCTGCCGCGAGCGTTTGCCTTGCATCCTCCCTACCCGAATCCGTTCAACCCCGGCACGAGTATCTCGTTTGACTTGCCGCGCGATTCGGAGATGACAATGGAAATTTACGATGTGTCAGGCCGGTTGGTCCGAACGTTGTTCGCAGGGTCGCTCCCGGCCGGCAGCCATCGCATGGTGTTTGAGGCGGACGCGTTGGCGACAGGACTGTATTTCGCAGCACTGCGTGCGGGCGAGTATCACGGTGTGCAAAAGCTGATGCTGGTGAAGTGAGAATCCTGCTTGGGGTGCTTCTTGGCGCACTGCTGCTGGCGGCGTGCGAGAGCGATGATAAACCATCGCAGGGTCAGTCTTACGAAATCGTTGCGGGGGACACGCTGATTACGATTCCCGCAACAGCAGCGGCCTTTGCGACCGAGCGCTTTGAGCTGCAAGCCTATCTGTTGCGCGAGTATCAGGTCGCGCGCGATCCGAATCTTCCGCGCGACGGAGGCTCGCCGTTCGCCGGCACGCTGCTCGAGTGGAAGTCTCTACCGTGGAGCGTCCGGCAGACCTTTCTTATCGCGCCCTACACCCACGACGTGTTGACGGACTCACTCGCGCTCTATTTCTACATGATCGGCACATACGGCACGCAATTCGGCTACGGCTGGAGGGATACGTACGATTCTGAGGCGGACTTGTGGAATAGTGCTCTGAGGCCGTGGCTCCGCCCTGCGGATTCGACCTTGACACCGGACAACCCCGGAACACTTGAGTTTGACGGAGGATTGGGCGACATGATTGAGTATCGGGGAATGTGGGGATTTGAATTGCTAATGGAAATTTCTCGAAATTGAATAGATGCCGAACCTGATCATCCAGAAATACGGTGGGAAGACACTCGCGACGCCCGAAGATATCTTGCAGGTGGCGCGGCTGGTGCATGAGCGCGTTAAGAACGGAACTCAAGTCGTCGTCGTGGTTTCGGCACTGGCGGACACAACGGATCAATATGTGGCGATGGCGCGGTCGGTCAATCCGCAGCCGCGCGGCCGTGAATTGGACGTGCTGCTCTCGACTGGTGAACGCGTGGCGATTGCGATGCTCGCGCTCGCATTGAATTCAATTGAGAACGACATCGCCGTCTCCCTGACGGGTGCGCAGGCGGGCATCATCACGGATACGCTGCACACAGCGGCACGGATTGTGGACGTGCGGCCGTTACGGGTGCGTGAAGTACTCGAGCAGGGCAGGATACCGGTGATTGCGGGCTATCAGGGAATTACTACCGACAAGAATATTTCGACGCTCGGACGTGGTGGCACGGACGCAACGGCTGTTGCATTGGCCGTGGCGCTGGGCGCGGAGCGGGTGGAATTTATGAAAGATGTCGCCGGAGTGGCCAGCGCAGATCCGAAGCTGGTTACTACGGCACGGATTCTGCCCAGTCTTGACTATCAGGATGCGCTGGCAATGATGGGTTGCGGGGCAAAGATTTTGCAGGTTCCGGCAGTCGAGATGGCCGCCGAATTCAAGATGGAGCTTGCGATCGGCAACTCCAAGACCGGCGTGGCGGGCACGATTATCACGGATAAACCACTGGCGCGCCGGACACTTGCGGCGATTGTGCATACGCCGGCCGCACTTCTGACAATGGACCGCATGGAGTTCAACTTTGTGGAGCGCGGCTTGCGGGAACAGGGGATCCTGCCGCTCTACCTGCGCGGCGGCGAGCAGCCGCTGGCCGTCTTCAAGGGCAGCGATGAGCCTCACCTGCTGTTTCCACGGTTTGCGGCAAGATTGGAGCGGTCTTACGACGCGATTTCGCTGTTCGGACCGGGTGCCGGGGGTGTTGGGATGCTGGCGGATCGCGTGGCGGGTTGCCTTGAACCCTATCGAGCAAGTTTGCGGGAAGAATTGTATCTTGAGGATCGTCTGATTTTGCTGGCCCCTCATTCGATTGCCGGTGAACTTGTGCGCCAATTGCACGAACTATGTCTAAGCATTGACCACACCGACGTTCATGCACAAAAATAACTCTTGCGTCACCGGCTGTGTTGGGGAGAGCTTCGCCGATTGACCTATTGCTACTCATTCTAAGAATCACACCGTGACAACGCAACTTTACCCAGACACCCCGCCCGTGACTGTGCGTGTCGGATTGCTCGAAGGTTATGAGCGCGCGACATTCAAGTACTCGGGGCGCTATAGGATCGAGACGCGCTCCGGTCAGCTTTTGCGCGAATCGGACGAGTCGGACTTGAAGTGGCGAGTCCTTCGGGAGAAAAGCACACCCACGAAGTTCCTGTTCAGTGTGCTGGCAGCGTCGTTCAAGTCGAATGCTGAAGCCATGGAGCTCGCCGAGTCGTTCGAAGCGAAAGGCCTATCAGCGGCCATCCGGCAGGTCGGTGGACCGATTGAAATCGACGGTGAGATTATCGGGGACAACACACTGTATCGCGTGCAAGTCGGCAATTTCACAGCAGAAGAGCCTGCGCGTGAACTGCTGTCCAAGCTTGAACTGGAGTTTGCGCCGCGATTGGTCCGCGAGGTTTTGGTGCATGCGTCCGGCAAACTTGAGATGTTCGACCAAAGCCTCGAACAGCATTTTGAGAGCGAGGATGGTTTCCGCTTGGTGCCGGACAACCGCGACTGCCGCGTGACGATATACGGCGTGCGGATGAATTCGGGATTTTCCTACGAGCCGACGGAAGACCGAGTCTACAGCGGCGCGATCGAGTTTTACATCGATCACGAGGGGTATATTGCCGCGCTGACGGAAATACCGATCGACCGGTATTTGCGGGGAGTTGTCGGAGCGGAAATGCCGCCCGAGTTTCCGGACGAGGCACTGCGTGCGCAGGCGATTGCCTCGCGGAGTCTGGTGATTGCACAAAAGAGCTACAAGCACCTCAACGATCAGTTTGAACTGTGCGCACACGTGCACTGCCAGATTTACAGCGGCGTGACACACGAAAACGACCGGATCGTCGAAGCGGTGACCGCGACGCGCGGATTGGTGCTGACGCATGAGGGGTCGCTCGTGGACGCGCACTTCACTGCAGTTTGCGGTGGTCACACGGAGGATGTGCAGACCACCTGGATGACACCTCCGCTCTTTGACGGGAAAGGCGTGCCGTGCGATTGCACCGGCACGCTTGAAGTTCCGGATTTGCGCACGGAGACAGGCGTCCGCAAGTGGATTCAATCGCGACCGAATTCGTGCTGTAATCTCGAGAGTTCGGATTTGCCTGTAACGCGCAATTACGGCCGGAGACACTTTCGCTGGGAAACAACCCTGCTCCGTTCCGAATTGGAAGAGATTCTGATGACGAAGACGGGAGTTGACGTTGGCATGATCTACGACATCGTGCCGATCAAACGGGGCTGCAGCGGCCGACTGATGGAGGTCGAGGTGCTCGGCTCGCTGACCAACATGCGCATCAAGCGTCAGCTTACGATTCGCCGGTTGTTAGCACACACGGCTCTCGAAAGTTCGGCATTTCTGGTCGAGGTGTTGTACGACGACAAGGGGAATCCGATGGAACTCGTCCTGACTGGGGCGGGTTGGGGGCACGGTGTGGGGCTGTGTCAGGCAGGCGCGGCGCGTATGGCGCTGGACGGCAAGAGCGCCGAACAGATTCTCGCGCACTATTATCCGGGCTGCAAAATTGAAAAGAAGTATTAGGACATCATGAAGTCAGAAGAATTGTCACAGTTGATTGGTGAGCATCGCTCGAAGTTAGAGACGCTGCGGAGGTCGCTTTGACTACGGTCGAAGGCTTTCCGAAATAGAAAAACTCGAAACGCTGTCCGGCGGCGCGGGATTCTGGGACGACCAGGAACGCGCGCAGAAAGTGCTCAGGCAGATTTCCGAACACAAATCGTGGGTGGAAGCGTTCAAGAAGGTCGAAGCCGCGCTCGGTGACCTCGACGCGTTGCGCGAGTTAGCGGAGGAGTCACCCGACGCATTTGGTGCAAACGATTTGGACAGCGAAGCGCAGAAGTTCGTCGTTCTGTTCGATGAACTCGAAACCCGCGCGATGCTGAAGGATCCAAACGACTCCAAGAACGCGATTATCCATATTCATCCCGGTGCGGGCGGCACAGAGTCGGCGGATTGGGCCTTAATGCTCTACAGAATGTATCTGCGTTGGCTGGAAGCACGCGGCTGGAAGGTGGATGTTCTGGATTTTGAGCCTGCGGAAGAAGCGGGGATCAAATCCGCAGTCTTGGAAGTGCAGGGTGAGTTTGCCTACGGTTATTGCAAAGCGGAGACGGGTGTGCACCGGCTCGTGCGAATTTCTCCGTTCGATTCCAACGCGCGGCGTCACACGTCATTTGCCAGTGTGTTTGTTTATCCTGAAGTGGAGGAGGTTCCGGAGATAGAAATTCGCCCGGAGGACTTACGGATAGACACGTTTCGCGCATCGGGAGCGGGCGGACAGCACGTAAACCGGACAGAGTCGGCGATTCGCATCACGCACGTTCCCACGAACATCGTCGTGACGTGCCAGACGGACCGCTCGCAACACCGCAACCGCGACTCGGCGATGAAAGTGTTGCTGGCGCGGCTGTATCAACGCTATCTGGACGAAGAGAAAGCCAAGAACGCAAACATTGAGAATCAGAAAACCGACATTGCGTGGGGGCATCAGATTCGCTCCTACGTGTTTCAACCCTATCAGATGGTAAAAGATCACCGGACCGGCGTGGAAACTTCGAATATTCAAAAGGTGATGGACGGAGACCTGGACGAGTTTGTGCGCGCCTTCCTGCTGCTTGGAGCACAGGGCAAGTTCGCGCGCTCGCGCGCACAGGCGAGTAGTGAAGACGAAGAATTGTAGAGTCCTTTTCTAAACAATATTCGAGGAAACACATGAAGCGAATTGCGGTATTGTTGTTGATGCTGACCTTGTTTGTTGCGGTCGCCTTGGCCAAACAGAAGTCCAATACGGGCGTTGAAGAGCCGTACTACGAGTACGTGCAGAATCAAGCTCTGGTGGGGTTCAGGCAGGAGGCAACGCAAGCGAAGATTCAGGAAATCGTGTCTCGCGCCGGCGGAACGATTGAACAGTACTCAGACTTGCTTGATTTCTACCTGATCGAAGTTGCCGACGTGAAGTCTGCGGTTCAGTTCTTCCGTTCGCAAAGTGAGGTGTTGTGGGCAAACTACAATTACATCGCCCGCGCACATTGGGTGCCGAACGATCAGTTTTACTCGTTTCAGTGGCACTATCCGTTGATCGGGATGGAGCAGGCCTGGGACATTTCGCGCGGCAATCCGAACGTAGTGGTCGCCGTGCTGGACCAGGGATACCAGTTTGATCATGAGGACTGGACGGGAATTCAGACAACCGGCCCGTACGATTTCATCGGCAACGACAACAACCCGTCAGAACCGAATCTGGAAGACTCACACGGGATGCATGTCGGCGGGACTATCTTTGCGCGCACGAACAACACGACGGGAGTTGCAGGCATCGCGCCGCTTTGCACGCTGATGCCGATCCGCGTGTTGGATAATGAAGGATCCGGTTCGCTGGCGGCGATTGCCAACGGATTTGCATGGGCTGCACAGCAGGGCGCAGATGTGCTGAACGCGTCGCTGGGATTCAGCATTCAGAACAACCAGCCGCCGCAGGACCCGGGACAGCCGCTGACCGGTGCTATTCAGCAGTGCGCCAACGCGAATGTGATCATGGCTGTTTCCTCGGGCAACGATAACGCTGATTACGTTTCGTATCCTGCGGCTTACCCCGCCTGCATCGCGGTCGGCGCCACAGCCTATAACAACGCGATCGCGCCCTATTCCAACAGGGGCACGGCGTTGGACGTCACAGCGCCCGGCGGAAACACCGGCGAGGATTTGAATCAGGATGGTTACATTGACGGCGTGCTCTCTACCGTGCGTGCGGCCTCGCAAGGCGGCGATTACTACACGTTCTGGCAAGGCACATCGATGGCGTCACCGCATGTTGCAGGATTGGCGGCGTTGATTTTGGCAAACGGCTGTCCGCCGGATCAAGTGCGCAATGCGATCGAATCCACGTGTGTTGACCTCGGCGCACCCGGCTGGGACGTTGTATTCGGTTACGGACGCATCAACGCGCATGCTGCGTTGCAATACAACTGTCAGGGCGGCGGCGGTGAAACGACGCTCTTCAGTGGACCGATGGACAGCGCCCAAGAAGGCTGGACGGTGGAAGAGGACGGCGCCGATGGCGTCGGCTGGCGATTCCTGAATTCGGGCAATCCCGACTGCGGTAATCAGCCGCATAGCGGACAGAATGGGCTGTGGCACGACGACGAGCAAGGAGTCGGCATGCAGGACGATTGGCTGTTCACTCCGCAAATCGCAATTCCCGCAAACGCAACGCAGGTCACTCTCAGTTTCTGGCAGCGCAATTGCTACGTGCCGGGCTACTATGTTCTGCACGCGCTGTATTATTCGACGAACGGTCAGCAATTCACGCAGGTGGCCGAGTTCAACGCAAACGTTCCGGCGTGGGAGCAGATCAATGTGAACGCGACATCGCTGGCCGGAAACAACGTGTATTTCGCATGGCGTTATCGCGGCGATTACGCAACCGAGTGGTTTCTGGACGACGTAGTGGTCACGGCGCAAATCGGCACGGGCGTGTCGCGCGATGCGGATATCACGATTCCCGAACAGTTTACGCTGGGTAATCCGTATCCGAATCCGTTCAACAACATGGTGCAAATTCCGTTTGAGCTTGCGACTCCGCAGGAGATCACGCTTGCCGTCTATAACGTGCTCGGTCAGCGCGTCGCCACGCTCGTGAATCACGAGAAGCTTGAGGCCGGGTCGCATCGCATGACTTGGAATGGTGAAAGCGCGGCGAGCGGTCTATTCCTCGTGCAGCTGCAAAGTGGAAGCAAAGTCGCAACGCAGAAGATTCTGCTGGTGAAGTAGCCTAAGCTTGACTCCCCACACGGTAACGCTACCGGCAGTAATGACTGCCGACGAGGCGAAAGCGCACCGGCCGACGTTCGCCCGCATATTTCGTGATGCGATCGCCGAGAACTTTGAGCGGTTTCGCCAACTGGCACCGGAGTCAATGCTGATGGCGGTCGTGAAAGCCGATGCCTACGGGCACGGCCTGCTGCATTGCGCGCGACTCTTCGGCGAGTTGGGCGCAGATTACCTCGGAGTTGGCTTTGTCGAAGAGGGAATCAAGCTACGACAGACGGGAATTCAAGAGCGGATTCTCGTGCTGGGTGGCATCGTCGGATCGCAGATCGACTTGTTTCTTGAGTACGATCTCGATCTGACGGCCAGCTCGGTTTTCAAGCTCGAAGCGATTGAGCGCGAGGCCGGCGCATCGGGCAAGATTGCGCACGTTCATTTGAAGATTGACACCGGCATGAACCGTATCGGGCAGAACTTCCGAACGGCCGAGCAGTTGTTCAGAGCAGCACGTGCGTCGCGTCATGTGCATGTGGCGGGCATCTATTCGCATCTGGCGACGGCAGAAGATGCGGATACAGCGTTTGCTCGAATGCAGATTGAACGATTTCGGCAGGTGTGCGAACTTGCCGAGAGTCTGGGGTTGCGCGACACTGCGTATCATCTGGCGAATTCCGCCGGAGCGATCCGGTTTGCGGATGCGCGGCTGAGCATGATTCGACCGGGCATCGGGCTGTATGGCCAGCACGCCGCACCATACCTTCAAGCGGAATTTCCATTGCGTGCCGCACACCAATTGGTTAGCGAGATCGTGTTCGTCAAAGGTGTGCGAAAAGGCGAGGGAGTCAGCTACAATTTGAAGTGGACGGCCCCGGAAAATGTCTGGGTGGCCACCGTGCCTGTGGGATACGGAGACGGTTATCCGCGCGTGCTGTCGAACAAGACGCACGTGCTGATTGGCGGAAAGCGTTATCCGATCGTCGGAACCGTGTGCATGGATCAGTTCATGGTCAACCTCGGGCACGACAAGCACGACATCGGCGAAGAAGTTGTGCTCTGGGGCAGACAGGGAAGTGAAGAGATCACGCTCTGGGAGCTTTGCGAAGCGGGTGGATTCATTCCTTATGAATTGCCGATTTACCTGACGGGCCGTGTTCCGCGGCTGTTCGTGTGATTCGTCTTGCCAACCCCGCTGATGCGGAAGCCTGTCTGCGGATTTATGCACCGATCATCGAGCGGACGGCTATCAGCTTTGAGTTGGTTGTGCCCTCCATCGAGACATTCGCCAAGCGCATCGAGACGACTTCGCGCGTCTACCCGTATCTGGTTTGGGAAAAAGATGGCGACGTGCGCGGCTTTGTCTATGCGACGCGTTATCGCGAGCGCGCGGCTTACGATTGGATTTGCGAGTCGGCAATCTATCTCGAAGAGAATATGCAGGGCAGAGGGCTCGGAAGGAAGCTCTACAGGAAGCTCTTCGAATGCCTGAGGGCAATGGGCATGGTTTCAGTCGTGGGCGGGATTCGTTCAGGCTCTCCAAGCGCGGAGTTCCATCGTCGAATCGGGTTCAAGCCGGTCGGCCGTATTCCCTACGCGGGTTTTAAGTTTGGCGAGTGGCACGACGTGGAGTTCTGGCAGTTCGAGTTGCAGCAACCTGTGCCCCTCTCCCCTGCTCCGCTTAAACCGTTTCCACAGGTTGCGCACCTGATTACTTTCGATGAATAAAGTCGCGTTGATTACCGGCGCGTCGGGCGGCATCGGACTGGAGTTAGCCAGAGTGTTTGCCCGCGACGGAGTGAATCTCGTGCTGGCGGCACGCAACCGCGAGAAATTGGATTCGCTTGCCGCAGAGCTAAGCAAAGCTCACGCAGTAGAGGTTCGCACCATTGCCGTGGATTTGAGCGAAGCCGGTTCAGCACAGCGGCTCTTTGAAGAAACCACGCGGGACAATCTTGAGATAGACTACCTGGTGAACAATGCGGGATTCGGGAAGTTCGGCAGATTCGTCGAGCTGCCGACGGAGGAAGTGCTGGCCATGCTCGAACTCAATTGCCGGTCACTGACTGTCTTGTCTCAGCTATTCGGTCGCACGATGAACGCTCGGCGCTCCGGGAGAATTCTGAATGTCGCTTCGACGGCGGCATTTCTCCCCGGTCCCTTGATGGCTGTGTATTATGCAAGCAAGAGCTATGTGCTCATGCTGTCCGAAGCCTTGAACAACGAGTTTCGCGGCAGCGGCGTGACAGTTACCTGCCTTTGCCCAGGGCCGACGCCGACAGGTTTTCAGGCGCGTGCCGGCAATCGTACATCCGGCGTGCGTGCCTTTGCTGCGACTTCGGCCGAACAGGTGGCGATGGCGGGTTACCGCGGGATGCTGAGAGGCAAGTCCGTCGTGGTTCCGGGAGTAGTGAACAAAGTAATTACTCTTGGTGTGCGCTGTTTGCCGCGTGATGTCGTCACTGCACTTTCCCGTTTTGTGTCCGAGTCGCGTTAAGATTCTTTCAGAATAACTGCCACAAAGTCCTGCTTCACGTACTCTCTTTGTCAGGAACGGTTGGGTGTCGCCGTCCAAAGTCTAATTTCTCGAAAGATTCAGGAGGCGGCATGCCGTTGTTGGGACTACTCTTACTCATGGTGTTTGCGGGAATTGCGGCAGCGGATCGGGACGGCTACGAAATCACCGCGCAACTTCGGCGCGAACCGCTGGTGCTGGACGGCCGCCTCGAACCTGCGTGGTTCTCGGGCGGAAAAGCGGAGAATTTCGTGCAGCGCGAACCGGGCTATCCGGCACCGTCTACGCTGGCATCCGAAGTATATGTTCTGTACGATGCGGATGCTCTCTACGTCGGCTACATGCTCTTTGACACCGCGCCGGACAGCATTCAAGGACAGATTCAGCGACGCGACAACGATGCGAACTCGGATTTTGTGGACTTCTATTTAGATACTTTCCACGATCTGCGCAGCGGCTACTGGTTTACCGTCACGGCAGCGGGAGTGCAAGCCGAAGGCACGTTCTTCAGCGAAAACAATCTGAGCAATTCGTGGGATGCCGTGTGGGAATCCGCCGTGGCCCGAACGGATAGCGGCTGGAGCTGTGAGTTGCGCATTCCGTTTCAGATTCTGCGGCACGGCGGACCGCGCAGCGACGGGTGGGGAGTCGGATTTGCTCGCAAAATCTTTCGCAAGAATGAAGCGGGGTTTTGGCCGCCGGTAGATCCGGAAATCGGTTGGAAGGCTTCTAATATCGGCGTGCTGCACGGACTCGACAAAATCGCGCCCTCCGCGCACGTCGAGATCCTGCCGCATGCGGTGGGCCGCTGGGATGCTCCAACAGGCGAACCTTGGCGAACGGAAAACGAATGGGAGAATCTCGGACTTACGGTCAAGTATGTCCCCTCGGCTGCGCTGAGTATTGACGCGGCCTATCAGCCCGACTTTGCGCAGGTGGACGTAGACGAGGCTGTGATAAATCTGTCCGACTATCCGGTGTTTCTGGAAGAAAAGCGGCCGTTCTTTCTGGAGTCGAAAGAATACTTTGAGGAGACTCCTTACCGCTTCGTCTACACGCGGCGCGTGACGGACCCCGACTACGGCGGGCGAGTGAATGTCCAGCACGGGCGATTTAAACTCAGCGCACTGGCGGCAAAGAACCGTCTTTCCTATGGGGATATGTTCGGCGAACGGCACGAGATTCTGCAGGACGCGGTGACCGGAAGGTCCTCTGTCGATTTTGCAAGGCGTCACCGGCTTGGAGTGACGTGGACGTATTTGAATCAAACCGGTTACAGTTCCGCTGCGGCAGGCGTGGATGCGCGGTTCAGATTCAGAGAGCGGGATAGGCTGTGGTTTTGGTTGGCAGGAGTCGAGCGCTCTGGGGATCCCGATCAGCATTGGTGGCGCACGCACGAGGTGAAGGACGAACAGCCGGTGGAAGCACGAACGTCCTATCTACGAGATTGGGGACCGGTGCGCACAGATCTCGCGTTAGCCTATCGCGGCACAGACTTCGATATCAATGACTTGGGCTGGGGCGATGCGTCAAACACCATACGGCAGTCCTTCTGGTTGGGGGACAACTATTTTGTCAATAGCAGATATCTGCGTAACATCGGCTTCGATGTCAACGCGTTTCACGCAACGCTGACTGACCGCACGGCATCAGAAGGTTGGGCAAATTTCAACATTTTCGCCACGACCAGCTCCAATTGGAGCTTCGGCGGAGGTGGAGAGTGGGGCGATGTGTTCCGGCGACGCTACGTGGGACCTGCAGGCGGCGAGTTTCGCGATAATTTCGGCAGCTTCGATCTCGAGTATTACAAGCACTTTTACCACTGGGCGTGGCTGTGGAGTGACGAAACCAAGCCATACCGCTACGGCACCGATGCGCGATACCGGAGCTTTCGCGACGGAGAGTTGGTCAATTTGGAGCCGGAAGCGTCTTGGCGACCACGTTCCAACATTGAACTCGCAGGCGGCATGTCATGGAACCGCGTTTGGCATGCGCGGGATTTTGACGACCAGACAACGGACTTCCGCAATTGGATACTCAGAGGTGTATGGTCACCAAGTCTGCACATGTCGTTTCGCGGAACTCTGCAATGGATCGAAGAAAGTTACTTTCCCTCTGAAGTCGGGCTGTTTTTCGCCAATCTCCTGATGGCTTACAACTGGCATCCCGGCAGTTGGTTTTATTTGGTCTATGACGAATCCGCGCGCAGCATCGACCCGCTCGATAAGAGCATGCCCGGCGACCGCACGCTGCGTGCGAAGTTGACATATTTCTTCACGGTGCCTTAACGCTTTTCGGACGATTGGCCCGCGCTCCGGCACGACTTTATCCCGCACAAATGTCTGAACATAACGAAACACAAGAACTCTCTGATCTCCTGAGACTGCGCCGCGAAAAGCTGGATACGCTCCGCAGTCACGGAGTCAACCCCTACCCGTATTCGTTCGCCAAGACTGTTCACATTCCGGAACTCATCGAGAAGTTCGAGAGTATTCAGGAAAATGAAGAGCACGCAGGACCCGAATTCGCCATCGCCGGCCGGATCGTGTCCGTGCGCATCATGGGCAAGGCTGCTTTCTGTCATGTGCGCGACGAATTCGGGATGATACAGGTCTACGTGCAGCGCGACCGCATCGGCGACGAAGCCTTCGCCCTGTTCAAGCTCTTTGACATTTCCGATTGGATCGGCGTGCGCGGCACGGCTTTCGTCACCAAGACGGGCGAAAAGTCGTTGCGCGCAATCGAAGTGGTGATGCTTTCAAAGAGTGTGCGTCCGCTGCCGGTCGTCAAGCAGCAGGGCGACGATGTGTTCGACGCGTTCACCGACAAGGAATCGCGCTATCGCCAGCGCTACATAGACCTTGCGGTGAATCCCGAGAATCGCGAAATTTTCCGCACTCGCGCAAGAATCATCAGTGCCGTGCGCGAATTCCTCGATGCGCGCGGCTATCTGGAAGTCGAGACTCCCGCGCTGCAGCCACTCTATGGCGGCGCGTTGGCGCGGCCCTTCATCACCCACTACAACGCCCTCGACCGTACGTTCTATCTGCGCATCGCCGATGAGCTATACCTGAAGCGGCTACTCGTCGGCGGTTTCGAGAAAGTCTATGAAATCTGCAAGGACTTCCGCAATGAGGGCATGGATCGATTCCACAATCCGGAATTCACGATGCTCGAGTTTTACGAGGCGTTCGCGGATTTCGAGATGATCATGAATCTCTCCGAGGAGCTCTTTCGCCACGTCGCGCGGCGCGCGCTCGGCACCACCGAAGTCACCTATCAGGGCAAGACTGTGGACTTCGGCAAGCCGTTTCGGCGGGTGAGATTTTTCGACTTGCTGAAGGAAGCGACGGGCAAGGATCTGCTCGGGATTCCGCTTGCGGAATTGGGCGAGATTGCCAAAGCACACGACGTCGAAATCACGCGCGAAATGGGCGAGGGCAAAATTCTGGACGAGATGATGAAGACGCTCGTGCGGCCCAAGCTGCTCGAACCGACATTCATCTATGACTATCCGCTCTCGCTGTCGCCGCTGGCCAAGAAGCATCGCAGCGACCCTCGTCTGGTCGAGCGTTTTCAACCTTTCGCACTGGGTTTTGAGTTGGGCAACGCCTTCTCTGAGTTGAACGACCCGATAGATCAGCGCGAGCGCTTCGAAGCTCAGCGCAAGCTCAAGGAAGCCGGCGACGAAGAGACTCAGCCGATTGACGAGGACTTTCTCGCGGCGCTCGAATACGGCATGCCCCCCACCGGCGGCATGGGTATCGGCATTGATCGTCTGACGATGCTCTTGACCGATCAGGATTCGATCCGCGAAGTGATTTTGTTTCCGCACTTGAGAAGCTAAAGCTGTCCACTCCTCTTTTCATCGCCACACGCTACCTGAGAGCTCGCACGCACGGCGGGTTTATCTCCTTGATAACCTACCTGTCGGTGGGTGGAGTGACCATCGGCACCGCCGCGTTGATCATTGTGCTTTCGGTGATGAACGGTTTTGAAACGGAAGTGCGGGCGCGGATTCTCGGCGCGGATGCGCATTTGCGGCTGGAGACGTTCAATCCAGAAGGATTGCCCGCGTGGGACGTGGCGCGCGACATCGTGCGCGAATCGCCTGACGTCACAGGAGTTGCGCCATACGTATTTGAAAAGGGGATGGTGCGCGCGGGGAAACGCTCTGAGGCGGCGGCGTTTCGCGGTGTGGATGAAGCTTCGTTGAGCGAAGTGTCCGATTTGCCGAAGCACATGCGCCGCGGTGAATTGATTCTTAAGCGTGACGGATTGCCCGGCATCGTGTTGGGTCGTTTCCTTGCCGAACGTCTGGGCGTAGCGCCGGGCGATACGGTGGCCGTTTTCTCGCCCGCCGGGGTCACCGGCCCGCTCTCAACCCCGCAGGTCAAGCAGTTCGTGCTCTCCGGCATCTTTCAGACGGGGCTGTTCGAATTCGACGACGTGCTGGCCTATGTGGATCTCGAGACGGCGCAGAAGGTCTTTCTTCGCGGAGACAGAGTCGACGGTCTCGAAATCAAGATCAAGGACATCTTCGCGGCGGATCGTGTGCGCGAAGAGATTGAAGACAAGTTCAACGCGGAGTATTTCGTCCGCACGTGGCAGGAGTTGCGCTCCACCCTCTATTCATGGATGAAGATCGAGAAGTGGATGTGGACGATTATCCTGTCCATTATCATCATCGTGGCGGCGTTCAATATTCTGTCCACGCTGATCATGGTTTCCATGGAAAAGCGCAGGGACATCGGCATACTGAAAGCGATGGGCGCGCGCGACCGCGACATCGCCGCCGTGTTTTCGTTGCAGGGACTGATCGTCGGAGTCAGCGGCGCGGTGCTCGGGACTCTGCTCGGATTCCTCGTGTGTTTCGGACAGCTGCGATATAAATGGGTGTCCCTGCCTTCCGACATCTATTTTCTCGACGCGCTTCCCGTGCAGATGCAGCCGCTCGACTTTGTGATTGTCATCGTGATTGCCATCACTCTCGCCTATCTGGGTTCGCTCTATCCGGCGCGCAAGGCTTCGCAGCTCTCGCCCGTGGAGGCAATTCGTGAAGGCTGAGCTTGAACGGCAGGCCGTTCCCGGGTATGTGATCTTCGTGGTCGCCGCGGCGGCATTGTGTGTAAGAGTTCCCTATCTCGACTATAGTTTCTACGGCGACGAGGGTTTCTCGATCCTGCGCGACAGCAGCAGGTTGATTACGGATACCGAGGACCGCTTTCGACCGCTGTTCTTTGCATTGCTGTATGTGTGGCGGCAAATCGGATTTGAGGGAGAACTTGGCCTGCGGCTGCTTCCTCTGTTCTTTGGGATTCTGCAGGTGCCGTTGGCGTTCCTCGTGGGACGTAAGCTGCGCGACGACCGATTGGGTGTGATTCTGGCTGTGCTGGTTGCCGCGTCGCCGATGCTGATTGAGTTCTCGCAGGAATTGCGAATGTATTCGATGGTCGCGGCGATCGCGCTGACCCAAGCCTACGTGCTGCTGCTCCTGCTCGAGCGCTTTACTTGGCTGCGCTGGGCGGCGTTTGTCCTGATCGCATTAGCCGGAGTCTACACTCACCTGCTTTACTGGCTCTTTCTGGCGGGCACGGCAATCACGTTTCTGCGCGCGTACGGGCGAGTGCCGCTCTGGAAAGGCTGGGGCGCTTTGGCGGTAACGGTGCTCCTTTACTTGCCTAATCTGCCGAATCTGCTGCGGTTTCAGGAGCGCAGAGGCGGTGAGTATATCATGGATTTCGCAAGTTCGCTGCCGAAACTTATCGCGGCGTTCACTGTCGGCTTCAATTATTTCTTTCTGGGTGAACAGGGAGCGGGACGGGCGGTCGGCATCAGGGAATTGGTGATGAACCTGCCTTTAGCGATGATTGCCATCGTCGCAGGGGGCATCGTGTTGTGGAAGTTTGTGTGGCTGCACACGCGCAGCGAAGGTAAAGACGGGCTATGGCTGGGACACGAGCTGTTTACCTTCCCCGTTCTGCTGGCCACGCTGGCCAGTGCAATCACAGGACAGTATTTCCTGCAGCCGAAGTATTTGATCTTCTCGACACCGTTCGCGCTGTTGTTCATCGCGTTGGCCTACGACGACCTGCGCAACCTTCGTGCGCGGCAGGTGTTGACTGCGCTGGGCGGATTGATCGTGGTGATCGCGCTGGTGCATTACTGGCAGCCCGCAAACTACGGACGCAAGGAGAATTGGCGCACGGCGGCGGAGATTCTCTCAACATCGGTCGGCGATTCAACCGCGCTGGTGCTTCTGCCTGGTCACTACAGATTGTTGAACTACTACGCGCCGGGTATCCAGCAGCACTGGACCCAGCTTGACATACGGAACGATGAAGCTGAAACCGCCCGGAAGCTCTCGGAGCTTGCTGCGACGAAGCAATATATCTATTATTTGCGGCACGATGTTGTGCAGAATCTTCAGGACCCACAGGACAAAATTATACAGTATCTTGACCGTTCCGGCAAACAGCGGACGGCCACGCAACTGAATCCACGATTCAAACTTTATCGCTGGGGTTAGATGTTACTTTCACGTCCCACTACCTACGCCATTCGTGCGGTGCTCTGCCTTGCCAGACACAATTCCGATCAGCCGTTGCTCGCGCCATCGATCGCCCAGGCGGAGCAACTGCCCTCATCCTTTCTCTCGAAGCTGCTGCGTTCGCTCTCCGAGGCGGGCATCCTTCAGTCGTCGCGCGGACCGGGCGGCGGCTTCAAGCTGGCGAAGCCGCTCGATCAAATCAGATTGCGGGATATTTCCGTGCTGTTTGACGGCGTGTCGCTGGCGAACGAGTGTCTGCTCGGTTATGGCAAGTGTGAAGATACGACACCTTGCCCCGTGCACAAACTCTGGGGACCGCGCAAACAGCAGGTCGAGGACTTTCTGAATACCACGACGATCGCGGACCTATTGGCGCTCGATACGCGCAGACTGGCTCCGATTCTGGAAGAACCCAAACGCGGCAGGCGACGCATCAAACCGCGACCCGGCGAAGCGTAGAGCTTCACAGAAGTTCGTTGGGGTTGAGATGGATACTAAGCAGGCCGCGCATACGCACGGCCCGCTTCTTTTAGCTGTGTGGCAGTCGCCTATCTGCCGTCGGCAATGAAGAAGAGGTAGTATACATTGGCAACGATAGCGAGCTGTCCGGCCACCGAGGCGATATCGGCGACAAGCTGCCAGCCGGAGCCGTGAACGACGATCGTGTCTTCGGGTTTGAGGTCAGGTATCAACCGCTTTTCACCGGTCTTGGTATACTTGCGCACGTTAACTGTGATAACTTCTTGGGATCCGGTATCCTCGCTGCGCACAACCTTGACGTCCGAGAGTCGCGAGCGCGGGCTTGGTCCGCCGGCCAGCGACATCAGCGAAATCAAATCGGTCTTAGCGGGCACGTAATACTGCCCGGGCCGTCCGACCCGTCCCCAGATATTGACACGGATCAGCAATTCGTTCGACTCGTTCAGATAGTACTTGCTGCCTTCACCCACGCGCCGCACCTGCGGGATCTTGTAGGGAACGGCCCCAACCTCAACACTCGACTGCGCGAGCAGAGGGGCAGTCACACAGACGAGCAGCAGCGCGGAAATAACAGCGCGCACGTAGAAATTGTTAACCAGCCTCATTGGGCCTCCAGTTTCCTCACTCCTGATAGACAAAAGTCGTATAGACAGATGAACCAGCCAGCGCGACATCGTGCGTGTCGGAAGCGGCGAGGCTCACGGCGTTCAGTTGCCAAACATACGTGCAGTCATTCACCATTGGACCCGTAGCACCGCCCGAGCCAAGCCCGACGGAGTTCTGCTGGCCGTAGAGAATCACCTGATGGTCCCAGACGAGCGAATCCCGACCATACCACTGCGAATAGACACGCAGCTTGTAATAGGACAGGAACGTGCTCACACCTCCGATGGGATAACTCCAGCTTAGCCGGTAGTCATCCGCCGCGAATCGTGAAACCGTCAGATTGTACGGGTTCCACATTAACCGGTAATAAACGGAGTCGCTCCAGCCACTTCGATTGCCGGCTGTGTCGTAGGCCAGCACCTGCCACCAATATCCGCGCATCGTTCCCTGATCATTTGGCGCAAGCGCGTTCGACGGATTGCCGAACTGATCAAACCCGCGATCAACCCACGACAGAATTTCCGTGTCCGGAATCTCCACGCCCACTGCAACGTCCGCAACGGTGATGGCATCGTTCGAACCTGTGTGTTCATGCCAGCGCCGGACCCGATAACCGACCACATCCGGCTCCGTATTGCGGTACCATTCGAGCCTCACCCAGTAATTGCTTTCACTCGGAGTCGGCTCTGCGCGGATGCCTGACTGCGGATAGCTGGCGTCATCCGAACGCGGCACCAGCACCGGGTTCTGCGGTGGAATGTTATCAGTGCTCTCTGTGTCATCGCCGCAGCCAACGAACACGGCAAAAACACATACGAGAATTGACAATGTCAGGACTTTCATAGGCAACTCACTTCAGCTTGATGGATAAGCTGACTCGGTGCGTGGTGCCCAGGTCGCGCGCATAGTAGGCGTAATCGGCGGTCACGCGCCACAGAGCGATTCCCGCACCGGCGGACCATTCGTCGTGCCACAGTCCACCGCGCAGAAACAGCACATTTTCGAACGCATACTCGATTCCCGTGTGACGGCGGCGCTCGTAGCGCTTTTCCGTTTCATAAGCCAGCGTCAGGCGGCTGTTGCGGCCCGGCATTTTCTGTTCGAGCGAAATTGAGCTGTAGATATTTCGCGGCACAGCATCCTTCACTCCTTCACCCCAATCCACTTCTGTCCGCGTCGCGTCCTTGACAACGATACCGTAACTAAGCCGTGCCTTCCACGCTTCGTAAACGATCTCATCCATCGGGAAACGCACCTGCGCGCCAGCGTCCACGCCGATTCCCGTGCCGGAAGCCGTACCCAGTTTTTGATTGATGAGCTTGAGATTGACGCCGATCGGCACTTCGACGGGCATGGTGAAGTACGACCAGCCCCAGTCAATATTAAACTGATTGTATTTGGCGAACGTAAAGAAAAGAGCGGATTCGCTGTCCGAAAACAGTCCGCGCGGCGCGGCACCCGTTGCCAGCAGATACTCCTGCACCGAGTTGACGTAAATCGTATCGCCGTTCACAATGACGTAACGCAAGGACGGCGGGCGCGAGAGAATGTCGGCCACAACTTGATCGTAATTGGGATGCTGTTCAATATCCGGCACGCCCAACCGCACATAATTCACGGCAAAGACCGAACCCGTCACGGGCAGCGTGATGCCTGTGGACGAGAAGTTCGCCAATCCATCCCACAAATCCGCGTACATTCCGGTAGCCTGAATGCCGGAAACAAAGCCCATTCCCGCGGGGTTCCAATAAAAGCTCGACCCGTCGTAGGTATGCGAGGCCATCGCTCCGCCCATGGCAATTCCGCGCGCGCCTACACCCAGTTCGAGAAACTCTCCGGCGTATTTCGCGGCAATTGCAGGAAGCGATAGAAGCAGCAATAGTGTGATGCTGACAAAGAATCGTTTCATTTGCGCACCTTTGCCAGCTTGACGATGGTCTCGATCTCTTCCTTGCCTTGCTTGGCGATGATCTTCGCGAAGTAGACACCGTTTGCCACTTCCTCGCCCTTGTCGTCGCGGCCGTCCCATTGCAGCGTCCGGTAGTTGACCGTCGCGCGTTCAATTTCGCGCAATGTGCGGATATGTCGTCCGGACACGGTGTAGATCTTGGCTTCCGTGAATTGATCCGTGACTCCCGTCAACACATAAGCAATGGTTGTGTTTTGCGCAAACGGGTTGGGATAGTTAATCGCCCATTCAAAACCGAAGTCCCGCCGCACGTCAAACTGCGCGTCGTAGGTCGACGTATTGCCGTGATTGTCTGTGGCGATCACCCGCAGCACATGCGTTCCGGGTTCAAGGTCGGGTTCGATCATCGCACTCAGCGTGTTCGCGGTCCACGACTCGTCGTTCCATGTGATCAAACTTGGTGAAATTGTATCACCGTCGAGAATCAAATGAAATGCCGTGTCGTTTCGCATCACGCCAGCCGGATCACGGAAGGTCGTAAAGATCTGTGGACGGCTGGGAACAATGGCTCCCTGCGTGTAGCGCAGGCCGCCGATACTGACTTCGATGGTCGGTCCCTGTGCGTCAAAGACGCGAAACAGAGCCAACTCTCCAAGCGTGGCAACTTCCCCTGACACGCGCAGGTGCCACGTCACCAATGTGTCAAGCGAAGGATTTCCCGGATTCAGTATGCGCGTCGAGTCGGTTGGAATTCGCGTGACCGTCGTATTGCGCGCGCGCACCCACTGTTTGAGCTTCGGGTCTCGCGCATATATCGCATAGTTTGCCGACGGAACCTGACTGCGCAGCGTGTCGCGGCCATCAAGCGATATGGTCACCATCGCGCGGAAACTGTCGGACAGCGAACCGAGCGAATCGTCGAACAACGCCGAAAAGACGCCGTGGGTGCTTTGCGTGAACGGCCTGCGCAGACCCTTACTCGAGAGTTCCGCCTGCTGAGCTTGTGTTAGCAGCACGGGCTGCGAATAACCTATGGCTGCGCTGTCCCGCGGCAGAATTCCCGGGAAAACGCGCACTTCGAGCGTATCATTGCCGGTCACGGACCAGTATTTGTGCGGCCCGACGTTTAACGGTCTGGTCAGGAAGGTTCCCAGCTGCCGCGTGGCCGGATAGTAGCTCGGCATGTTGATTTCGAACGTGCGCGAGTTGTTGCCTTCGCGGGTTTCGCGAATCAGATTGTCCGGATCGATGGTGATGTTGACGTTCCAGAGTCCGGGACGGAATTCCGTGGGAATCCACGCTTCGCGCTCATATTCACCGAACGACAGGTTGGGCAGCAGATGATTCACCGTAAACGAGTCGACGCGCACGGTGATGGTGTTCCCGCCGGACGTGTAGGTTGAATCACGCGTCGCGGTCAAACGAATCGTGACATTGTCCAACTGCGCGGTGCTGCCCGTGCGCTGTACGGAAAACGGCTGATAATAGTAAGGCCGGCGGCCTCCGCGCTGTGCGGGCGACGCCGAAATCACGAACGAGAGATTAAAATCGGGAGAGCGTTCCAGCGGCAGACTGAAATAATCTGATTCGAACTCCGTGCCGCCGACAGGCGTCACAAAGAACTTCACACGATAGGTCGCGCCTTCAAAGTCATACGGGCCGATGTCTCTCACAGTTGTGTATACGCTCGGCGCGGTCTCCACCATACTCATCGTGTCCAGTCTGACTGGCCCCTGCGCCGGAGTGTAGAGTCCACGGAATCTCACGCTCTGAATTGCGTCCAGATGCAGGATAAGCGACTGGACACGGAACGGTTCACCGCTGAACGCGACCGAATCCGGAACGGCTTCGATATCGAGAAACTGCACGGTGGAGAGACTATCGGCAAGATAAATTGGGAATCTGCCGATGGCGTTGCGCCTGAGCGCAGGATTAGTCACATAGACCACCACATTGCCACGCGGAGTGACAAAACGATTCAGCGGTACGGCATCCGATGTACAGATTTGAGTCGTGTAGAACTGCGGGTCTATCTGATTCTGATTGAAGGCCGGACTAAACGTGGTCACCAGCACTGGTGAGCCGAAGTTCGACGGCCGGCGCCGGTCGCCGTTGTAGGGCAGCACATAGGCGTAAGTCACGGTGGACGAATTCTGCTGCCACGGCAGGGTCATGATAACACGCAGGGAGTCCGGATTTCCCAGGCTGTCCCGCGATCTGACGATGTTGGATTCAGCAAAAATGCGCGGCTCGAACTCTTCCTGAGGAATCTGCAGTTTTACACCCGGGTCACCGAGCAGATTCATCATCATCATCATCGAGTAATTCGAACTCCAGCCGAGCGGAGTACTGCTCGCGCTCCACCAGCGCGCTTTGTTCAGCGCGGCGGCTTCGCCCATCGTGTAGCCCGGCTGCTGGAGGAAGAAGTCGTAAAGCCTGCGCTGCATGGATTGCCCGGCGATAGCCCATCCGACTCCTGAAGAACTGTAGAATCCAATCGCGCCGACAATGTCGTTGTTGTTATTGCGCGCAAACAGGAAGGCTTCGCCGAGTACCGAAGCCTGGCTGCGGTCATCGAACGCGCCGACATAGCAGGTGAAGTTCGTGATAAAGGGGAACGACTCGCGGTTGTTCAACAGGCGCACACCGCCGACGTTAATCAGCGAACTTCCCGACCACACACCACCGCCGCCGTGTCCGTTGTAATTTGCTGCCACACAACCGTCGCGCAAGGCGTCCCGCAGCGCAATCGGCCCCTGTCCGGCGGGAATGCTGTCGAGATACACGCGGGTCACATTCACCGTGGTGTTTTCCACCATGGCCTTCACCGCAGGTTCGGAAAACGCGGCGACGAAATCGAGCGGAGGAGGACCGGAGTCGTAGTAGTCCGCAACCATCAGCACGTTGCTCGGGGTGCGGTTCTCAAAGTCCGGGTCGGTCTCGTAGATGAACACCTTTCGGACGTAAGTGCCCAGTTCCTGCGGCGTCCGGCAGGAGATTCGCCCGACGGCGATGTCCGGTATGATGTCCCAGTGCGGTCCCGAGATGCAGCCCATGATATAGTCGGCGGAGGAGACTCCGAAGGCATAGGTCGGAATAGCAAAGGTGGGAATCTGATTTCCCGGAATGTTGTTCTCTCGCTGTTCCAGCACGGCGTCGCCGACCAGACAGAGATGCGTGGGCCGCACACTCCAGTGGTCGTAGGCGTACATCATAAAGTCGCGCAAAGCGTAGGGCGTTATCAGTCCGCCGGAGAACTGTTCATAGACTTCAGACAGCGGAATCGTTAACACAGAGTTGTTGAAGTTGATACGCCGCAGACTGTCCAGCAGCCGCACAGACGTATCGGCATAGAACGGGTCGTAGACGACCATCACATATTCCGCGCCGGGATGATTACGCAAGTCCACTTGCACGGAGTCCGGCACCACCAGAAATGGCTGCGCGATGTAATTTTCGCCGAACACCAGCACATCACGCGGCCCGTCGGACACAAGCGGGAATCTCACTGCCCAGCTTGCGGACTCATCCGCGGGAGTGACGCGGCGCGTTTCCAGATTGGTCAGGCGACTGTGTCCGAGCTTCCAGACTTGAATATTCTGTGACGGGAAGCCGCGAATATCGTACGCGGCCGTGTCTCCGACGTTGCGATTGAAGTCGAAGCGAAATTCGCCGTTGCGCGAGCGCATGTCACGCTCATACTCAACCTCGAACCAGTTGACCAGAATCTTGTCGGCGGTACCGGCAATTTGATTTCCCGGGACGTGAACGGTAATCACGTTGTTGCCGTTCACAAGGTTTGAGGTCAGGATGTTGTTTGTCCCCGCTGTCCGGTCGGTTTCAAAGATAATCGGAGCTTGGCCTCCCCATTGCGGTGCGGGGTCGCTCGCGTGCTGCCGTCCGGCGGTTAAGCCGTTGTCCGACAGGCCGTTCAAGGAGACACGGACGTAATGGTTATACCCCGGAGTCGAGCTGAATCCGGTCAGACAGGCGCGCACAACCACCGGTTCAAAACTGAAGGGAGCGTTGGGATTGGGAAATGGCAGATAGGCTTCGAAATCGCGTGACGAGAGTGCGTCAATGCGCTCGCCCCAGAACCAGTGGTCCTGCAACAGATTATGCGGGCCTTTGCGATAGAGGTCCGCTCCGAGCACGCTCGAGAGCTGGCTCAGTCGGTCAAAATAGCGATCGCGTTCGAAGTGCAGCTTCACACGCACGCTGCGCACCGGCTGGAGATTCCAGACGGACTGCCACGTGCCGTTGACTTCGCCCATGCGCAGCCCGGGCCGCCCGTCGCCCCAAAAGAGCTGATAGCAATTTTCGCTGGAGAACGGGTCCTGCCAGAGCGATGGAATACTTTCTACGTACGTACGCTCATTGCGTTCGCCGAAGAAGTCGATGTGGTCAAACTCATCGAAACGTCCGTCTTCCTGACCTTCGACAACGATAGGAATCTCGCGTCCCTTATTCCAGATATGCAGGTCCCACGGGGTAATCTGGTCAATCGGCACACCCATCGTCCGCAGATACTCCCCGGTCAGCCGGATGATACTGGTTTCGCGGACGTAGATGCGCCAACGATTGACGTTGAAAATCGGGAAGTCGTCATCCAAAGCGAAGCGTTCGCGCTCTTCGCGGACGTCCGGCCGACGAGTGGGCAGGGCAGTATCTGCGAACTTCCCCAGCATTTTCCGCAGAGTGTGGTTCTCATTGTAGCTGTCCGGCAATCGCATTTCGTTATTTGACGAAATAGGCAATGAGACTTGCAGCCTTGCTCTCGTGAGAACCCTGCCAACTCCCGTTAATGTATTGATTTGCACGGGATTGACGTGTAGTGACATGAGCCGATGACCGCGGTAAATCCCGGCCTCTGTGACTTCTGCCACACGTTCAGGACGCGTGCCGGAGACTTTTTCGGTCCGGCGCATCCGTTCCCGCATAGACAAGCCCGCCAGCGGATCAACCTTCGCCCAGAAGGTGTCGGGACTCGACGAGCTGGGGCGTTCATCCACAATGAAGTCCTCAGGCATCGGCAAGCATTCACCGAGATTCAGCGGTTCATACTCCGCTTCCACCAGCGTGACCGTCACCTGACCTGGCAATGCCTCGAAAAGCTCGGCCGCCCTCGGCAGCAACAGCACGCCCGGTTCGTGCACAGGGTCGAGTGTTCCCATTTGCACTTCGGTCACGGCACCGCTTTCCTCGTCCCGTACGAGTTCAACGGGCGGAGCGTTCCACTCCAGCAGAATCCGGTCAGGTCGGATTTCCAGCACATTCAGCCCGGGCTTGACCTTCTGCGCCAAAGATTTGCCTGTAAACCCTGCATTCTTTTGGGCATAGGTGAAGCCCTGCCAGACCAGCACGGCCAAACAGGTTAAGAGTATGATTTGTATTTTCTTAGACTTCACAGATGCCATAGCAAGTGCAATAAACGAGAAATTCGCTAACCACCCCTCCGCTCCATGCATGCCTCAAACAGACCACTCCCGTTGCGGAACACGGCCTGACCAATCGCGAGGTTACATCGAACGGAGAAAAGGTTAGCGAATTTTCGCTGTGGGACTCTCAATATCGATAGACTCACGAGTATAGGTATCTTTTTCCAACATGTCAAGCAGATTTGGTCCCTTAACCGTAGTGTTTATGGGATAATGGGACCCGAACGGGCAGTCAGGGGATGCAGTGCAAATGCCGCACCTCATTTGACCCAGAGCGGGGGTGCGAATCGGCGGCAAATCGGGGCGGTTGCCTTGAAGTCCTGCATAAAATTCGCTATAATTCAAGTTCCGCAAACCTGATTTTTCTCGACTTGGCCATCGGAGGGCCAACCCGGTATGTCTCTGTCCCTGAACTTCAGTTACGCCCATTCTAAAAAGCTTGCCGGTCACGGCATTTCCAATGAGATGCTCAAGCCGACCATTGAGCGCACTTCCAAGGCTCTGGAACACTTGCGCCGTGAGCGCGAGGCGGGTAAGCTCCCGTATCTCGATTTGCCGAACGATACCAAGACCCGCGACGCCTGCAAAGCGATGGCGGCCAAGTTTGAAGGATTTGAGAACTTCTTTTTGTCCGGTATCGGCGGCAGCGCGCTCGGACCGAATGCGATATTCAATGCGCTGGCGCACCCGCTGCATAACCTGCTCTCGCCGGCCAAGCGCAAGGGTCGTCCCCGTTTTTTTGTGCTGGACAATGTGGACCCCGTGCAAACGGATGCATTGCTGTCAGCTTGTAAACCAGAAAAGACGGTCTACAATATCATTTCCAAGAGCGGTGCGACAGCGGAGACCGCCGCAGCCTCTCTGCTGATCATTGATCAGTTGAAAAAGCGTGTGGGCAGCGATTGGAAGAAGAACATCGTCTGCACGACGGATCCGCAAAGCGGGGATTTGCGCAAGCTCTGCAACGATGAAGGACTACAGACCTTGCCGCTGCATCCGGGAGTGGGCGGTCGCTTTTCGGTTTTAACTCCGGTGGGGCTTTTCCCTTCATACGTGCTTGGTTTCGACGTGGAGGCGATGCTGGCCGGAGCGGCGGAGATGCGCGAGCGGTGTCTCGATAGCGACGTGCAGAAGAATCCTGCCGCGCAGATGGCGGCGCTGCTCTATCTGTTCGACAGCACGCAGCACAAAAAGATGCACGTAATGATGGCCTATGCGAACGGGCTTTACGGGCTGGCGGACTGGTTCCGTCAGATTTGGGCGGAATCCCTCGGAAAGGAAACGGACAACGAAGGGCGCGTGGTCAATGTCGGTCCGACGCCATTGAAGGCTCTCGGTGCGACCGACCAACACAGTCAGGTGCAGCTGTATATCGAAGGGCCATACGATAAGGTCTTCCTCTTCCTCGAATGCAAAAAATTCGGCAAGCGGCTCAGACTGCCGGAGCTTTATTCCAATGTTTCGTCGTTGGGCTACTTGGGCGGCCAGACGATGAACAAACTCATCGCCGCGGAATTTGCGGCAACGCGTGAAGCGCTGGCGCAGCGCGGCCGCCCGTCCATCACGCTGACATTCCCCGAAATTGATGCACACGCAGTCGGCGAATTTTTCATGCTGTGGGAAATCGTCACGTCGCTGTCCGGCTCGCTCTATCGTATCAATCCTTACGACCAGCCGGGTGTGGAACTTGGCAAGGTTTTGACTTATGGCCTGATGGGCCGCGCAGGTTTCGAAGACAAGGCCAAGGGGATTAAGGTGTAACCTCGAAGGAGGGACCATGCGCGTCGCACTGCTTGGGCTGATTCTGATTTTCTCCGGTTGCGCGCATACTTTGGTGATTGAGAAGAGCTCGCCGCCGGAACGCTATCTGCAAGCGAATCACTTTCTGCACGACAGGACGGCGACGGTGAAGTTGCGCACGGGGAGCGACCTGCGGGTGACCGATCTGCACATCGGAAGAGATACGACCGTTTTTTCGATTGACGGGCAGACGGACAAAGTGCTGATGATGAACGAGCGGATTCGCGCGATTGCGACGCGCGACCGGGCCAATGCCCTGCGGAACGGTGCGCTCGCGGGAGGAATGGTGGGCAGCGTGGTCGGATTTTTCGTCGGTGCCTTGGTGGCAGCGATCGATCCTCAAGTTCGCTATAGTGAGCCGAGCGGGCTGCACGGCAAAGAAGAGAACGACCTGGCCGTCATCCTCGAAGGCGTGGGCATCGGCGCGGGTGTGGGAGCTTTTTCCGGCGGACTGCTGGGCAGTCAGCTGGCAGGTGTTCGTTGTGTTGAATATCATTTGGACCCGAAGGACCCCCGAAGATGGGAATATTTGCCTCGATAATCATACTTCTGATGCCTTTGATCATGACCGCATCTGATCTCTCATCCATTCCGTTTCAGACGAATTCCGGCGATACGACGACTCTGGCAGCGTACAAAGGTCAGGTCGTGCTAATCGTCAATACGGCCAGTGAATGCGGACAAACTCCGCAATATGCGGGACTCGAGAAGCTTTACGAAACTTACAAGGAACGCGGCCTGACGGTGATTGCCTTCCCGTCCAACGACTTCGGAAAACAGGAGCCGGGTTCGAATGAGGAAATCAAGGAATTCTGCACGACGAATTACGGCGTGACGTTTCCGTTGATGGCGAAGATTCCGGTGCTGGGCGAAGGCAAACATCCGCTCTACAAGTATCTGGTCGAGCATAGTGAGCCTGCGGAAGAGATACAGTGGAATTTTACGAAGTTCCTGCTCGATCGGAGCGGGAACGTCGCCGCAAGATTTCACTACAAAGTTAAGCCCGACGCGCCGGAAGTGATTGCCAAGATTGAAGAACTTCTGGGAGCCGCATCGTCGGAATGAATCGGAACACAGTGTTTCGACCGGCGGCGGACCGCTATCTGCCGACGGTCTTCGCGCTCGCTTCGGCAGCCGTCATATTGGTCGTGACTCAGACGTGGGGAATCACTGTTCTGCGCGAGCAGTTTGCGTTTCTTCAGACTGCCCGCGCGTTGTCGGGCGGCGCTTCGTTTGATTTCTTTGGGACTCCCGCTCCGGCCGGGCCGCTGTGGCCGCTGTTGTTATCGGTTTTTGCGCGACGTGGCATTGAGTTGGAACTCGCGGCGCGACTCTGGCAGGCAGCGATGGCCGCGCTGCTGGTCTATGTGGTTACACGCTTTTATTTGCGGCACATTCGCTCGCGTGCGGTGGTCGCGGGAGCGGTCATGGCCTTTGCCTGCGGCGTGCTGCTGTTGTCCGAAGCGTTTGCCGTTTCGCCGCTTCTGACGTCGTTGCTGCTGCTTACGTGCGGGACGCTGGCTTTGGCGCGGTTCCTTTACAATGAAGGCGTCTTTGCGTTCATCTGCTCAGCATTGTTGTTTGGCGCGGCGGCTTTGCTCTGGATTCCGGCGACGGTGCTTGCACTCGGCGCAGCCTTTGCGATTTTGCTTGGCGGACGCGGTGTGCTGGCGCGGCGTTTTTCGGGAGTGGTGTTCTTCGCGGCAATCGCGGTGGCACCGGCAGCGTTGGTGTGGATTGCTACGGGACTTCCCAAGCTAACCTTTGACATTTTTGCTTTACGTGAAGCACTTGAAAGCATTTCGGCGTTCGCATTGATTGCCGGTTGGCCGTTGTGGTTACGCGCGGGCCTGACCGTGCTGTTGTTCGGCGGTCTGCTGTATGTCTATCTCTCCACGCGCGGCCCGGCGGGTATCGGCCCCGCACTGAAACGACGTGAGCTGCAAGTCTGGGTTCTCTTGAGCTATGTCTGGCTCGCGCACTTGTTGTTGTTTCCGACGGCCAATACCTTTGTGCCGCTACTCCCATGTTTGATTATCTGGCCCGCGCTGGGTATTGACAGTTTTCGCGATTTCAATCCGTTCAGCTCACTGCTGCACGGGCGCGGAGCGAAACTTGCGGCGGGACTCTGCGTCGTGCTGTTGCTTGCTCCGCTGTGGCAGACGGTGCTTGCGGGATTGAAACAGTTTCAAGCAGGAGACGGGTTGCGCGGATTTGCATGGCAGACCGCTCCGCTGTTTCAGGAGCTGCGGGCGTCGGACGGGCAGTTGCTGTATACCGATGCACCTGAGATGCTTCGCTATATCACGGGGCGAGAGGCGACGGCACTTCCAGCGGATTTGCGGACGCTCAACTTGAGTGAAGGCCGCATTGTGATTCTTGGAGATTCCTGCCCGCAAGGGCTTTGTCAGGGCGACTCTACGTCGCATCCAACTCTGTCTTTCGCACCGGCACTGACCACACGCGAAGGCATGCTCTACGACATCCGGTTCCGTCCTCCCGAACCCGCCTTGACGGTCTCGGACACTCTCACAGTTCCGTAACATACTTTCCCTACTTTTTTGCAAATCATGAAACTGCTGCACTTCATTGTCGCATTGTTGCTGTTGTGTGCTTCGGCGTTCGCGCAAGCGACACAACCCGACGCCTCAGTCGGCACACGTCCGGGCGCGTTTTCGCCGCGGTCGCTGGGTCTGGGTCACACGTTTGTCACCAACCAGTTGGGTTCAGCCGCGCTGATGGGCAATCCGGCGACTCTCGCTCATCAGACCTCGCGCTGGCACATCGGATTGTCGGCGGACCTGTCGCGCGTCAAGGAAACGCGTTCATATCCGTTTTACGACGCGTTCGACGGTGTGCTCGGCTACAACAACTACGCGTTGAACGACCACCTCTATTCCAAGCTTGACGGCGGCGCATCGTATCTGCTCAAGCAGGATCAGCTCGATGTCATGGTGCTGTCGGCGGGAACATATTCGGCGTATCAGTTTCAATACACGTATCACGAAGAGGTGAGAAACCGCTTCACGTCCGGCGGCGTGCAGGACTTGATACTGGGGAAGAACCTTTTGGAGGTGGACGGCGACTTGCGCGCGTTCGCCTTTGGCGCGGCGGCAGCTCAGGGGAAGATGGCGATGGGCTTCAGTCTGGCTTTCTTGACGGGTGACTGGGGCTACGTCAATGGAGTGTATTACGCGAGCGAAGATTCGGCAGATCAGGTTTATCGTGCGGATTACTCACCGGACGGGACTCCGGCGGATTTGAATTTTGGAGCGACTTACGATTTGAACGAGCGGGTGCGATTCGGCGCACGCGCGCTGTTCCCGACGGGCAAGATGAAGTACGAGTTTACGGCGACGAACAGCGTCGGAGATTCGACGACGCGGGTGAAGGGGACCTCGAGTGCGAAGTATCCGTCGCACATCGCGGCGGGCGTGCAGTATCGTCCGCGCAACGAATACCGTCCGTTGATTTACGGAGAGGCGGAGATTCACACTTACAGCGAAGTCGCAGAGGGGTTTGACGACGTGATCGAGTTTCGCGCAGGCGCAGAGCAGCAGATAGTTCCCGGGACTCCGGCGAGATTCGGAATTGTCTACGCGACATCGCCGACGGACAAGGATCGCGCGACGACGCTGTTTACGGCGGGAGTGGGTTTCGTGCTGCGCCGGATGCACGCGGATTTCGGTTTGGAGTTCGGCGAGATGAACTACTCGTCCGACGATCTCTTCCCGCAATCGCTGTATGGCGGCGTGAACCGCAGCGACCGCGATCGCGTGGAGACGGCGCTGTTTCGCGGCATGCTTTCGCTGAGCTGGGAACTCTGATCGCGTGACGCCGTTGCTGACGGTGGGGCTTCCGATTTACAACGCGGAGGCCTATCTTACGGAATGCCTGCAGTCTATCAAGACGCAGACACTCAAAGAATTCGAAGTGATTGCGATACTGGATTGCCCGACCGACAAGTCGGCGGAGATTCTCCGGCAGCACGCGGATTCACGGTTCAGGATACTCGAGAACGAACGGAATCTCGGCACTGCACGAACGATTAACCGGATTATCGAACTCAGCTCGACGGAGCTGCTCGCGCGGATGGACTCGGACGACGTCATGTTTCCCGAGCGTCTGCAGCGGCAGTTCGATTATTTGAACGAGCATCCTGAAATCGCGGCGGTCGGGAGTTATTTCAACAAGATTGACGAGCGGAGCAGGGAAATCGAGAGTCCTTTTGTGTTTCCTGTGACGCCGGACGAGATTCGCGAGAGGTTTCGGGAGTATGTGTGTTTTCAACACGGTGCGGCGACGTTTCGGCTCGCTCCGCTGCGCGCGGTCGGTGGATTTGACCACACGCTTGCGGAAGACCTGTATGTCACGCTGAAGCTGTTAGCCGGCGGGTATCAGCTGGCGAATATTCCCGAGCCGCTGCTCAGCTATCGCATACACAGTCAATCCATAACTTTTGCAGCGGAAGAGGCGACACTTCGCGCCGCGGATGAAGCATACCGGATTTACGGGCCGAAGATTTGGGGTGAACGTGCGCCGGATTATGTCGGGGGACGAACCCGCTTGCAGCGATTGAGGCGCCGCATGAAGAGAAATCTATCAAGAATGTTTACGAAATGAAGAATTGCCTAATTGTCCTGATTCTGATGGTTTGCGCTGTCTCCGCACGGAGCGGGGAAACGTATTCGCTGGTCATCTGCAATACGAACGACGTGCACGGCGGAGTGGATTCATCGGAAGCATCTTTTATGAATCCCGAGTTTCCGCCCGCATTGGGCGGCGGCGCGTCGCTGGCGACTTTGGTCAAGCGGATGCGTGCGTATGCCGCGGAACAGGGCAAGGGGTTCCTGTTGCTGGACACGGGCGATATTTTTCAGGGGACGCTGGTCGGGACGAAGAGCGAAGGCACGGCGGTGATGCGTTTCATGAATGAAGTGAAGTATGACGCGTGGGTGCTCGGCAATCACGAGTTCGATTTAGGCAGAGACGTCTGCGAACGGTTGATCGCGCAGGCGGAATTCCCCACGTTGTCGTCCAACATCTTCGAGATTGCGGGCAACGATACGCAGCTATACGTCCAGCCGTATCTGATCAAGGAATACGGTCCGTTGAAGGTGGGAATTGTGGGGATTACGACGAGCGGGACGCAGCGCGCGAGTTTTGAGGGAAATGTGCGCGATCTCTACTTTGCGCCAGAAGTGACGTCGCTGGCGGCCTATCGCGACACGTTGCTGAACAAAGGCTGCAACGTGATAATTGCCGCGTGCCATTTAGGGTTGCCGTTCGACCGCTGGGAAGCTTGGGACGAACTCGAAAGAAAGGCGGCGCAGGGATGGAAGTCGGATTACACGCGCAACGCGTTTGAGTTGGCGCGGCGCGTGCCGGGAATAGATGTGTTGTTTGCGGGAGACATTCACGTAGGCTATGTGGAGCCGTGGGTGGATCCGGTGACGCACACACCGTGTTTTCAGGGTTACGGACGCGGCACGAATTTAATGTGCGTCGAATTCGAGTTTGACGTCGCGACGGGCCAGCTTTTGGGCTGGAAGAATTTTGCCGACGAGAGCACGTTGATCACACTGTTTTCGGATCAGTTTCCGCGCGACCGTGCGATCGCGGAGTGCATAGATACAGTGGTGGCGCGAGTTGAAGTCGGATTCAACGAGAAGATCGGCGAATCGGAGCAGCCGATTACACGTATCGGTGAAGGCGAGTCGGCGATGGGGAATCTGGTGAGCGACGCGATGCTGTGGCGGTTGCGGGGGGATATCGCACTGACCAACAAGGGGGGGGTGCGGACAGATTTGCCGGCGGGAAACATCACGCCGCAGGACGTGTTCAATGTCCTGCCGTTTGACAACACGCTCGGATCGGTGGAAGTGACGGGCGCATTCATCAAAGATTTGCTCGAGGATAAGGTAGCCTACGGCGGGAGTGGGCTCTACGTGGCGGGGATGCGCGTGAAAATAGACCGTTCGCGCGAGCGCGGAAGTCGGGTGATTTCACTGGAGATTGGCGGGAAGCCGTATGTCGCGGAGCAGAGCTACCGGCTGGTGACGACGGATTATTTATTGGAAGGCAACTCGGGGATGGAGAAGCTCGCGGCGCTGCGCAGTCAGGCGGCGGTTGAATCGGGCATCTACATGCGCGAGGCTGTTATTGAATATATCAAGTCGCATTCTCCGCTGCGTCCGGTATTGGACGGCCGCTGGCAGTTTGTGGACAGAAGTTGACGAATTTCATTTCAATTCAGAATAGACTCAGGAGACTGGACATGCGTTTGCGAGTGTTTTTGTTGCTGTGTTTGATGGCTCAGGTGGCTATCGGGCAGGTGATGATCAACGAGGTTCTGTATGATACTCAGGGAACCGACGATACATCCATCATGTATACGGAGATTTACGGGCCGGCTGGAACGAACTTAGCGGGTTGGTCGCTGGTGGGCGTCAACGGCAATGGCGGCGCGGTCTACCTGACGGTGAATCTGACGGGCACGATTCCGAATGACGGCTACTATGTGGTTGGCGGATCGGCCGTGCCGAATGTGGATCAGGTGACACCGCACGATTGGCAGAACGCGGGCGGAACGAGTGGTCCGCAATGCGACGGTCTGCGTTTGTTGAATAACAGCGGTCAGGTGGTGGATCGGGTTTGCTACGGCGAGTGCGGTGCGAGCGAGACGTGTGACGGCGAAGGAAACTCCAACGCACCGGATCCGTTCCCGTCCGCGGGAATCAACTACGCGATCGCGCGCATCCCCGATCACACGGACACGGACAACAACGGAGCGGATTGGGCGCAGACGGATATTCTGACGCCGGGCGAACCAAATGACGGCGCACCGTGCGATCCGACGGAAGTGACGCTGGAAGAGATTCGCGAGAACGACGATCAGGGTGTGCCTGCGATGATTGGCACATTTGTGATTGTGCGCGGGATTGTGAACGTCAACAACTACACATTGGATAGTTTGACAGAATCGAACTTCTTCATACAGGATGACAACGCGGGCTGCAACGTCTTTCGCGGCACGGTTCCACAAGGGATTATGGAAGGCGACTGTGTGGAAGTTTCCGGCTGGGTCGCGCAGTTCAACGGCTTGACGGAACTGGTTTCTTCCGGTGCGGGCAACTGCACGTTCCGCGTGCTGGACCTGGGACACAACGTTCCACTGACACCGCTGGTGCTGACCAGTGCATCGTCGTTTGAAGCCTTTGAAGGGATGCTGGCGGAGATTCGCAACGTAACGATAACGGGCGGGGATCCGTGGCCGTCGGGCGCGGGCCAGAATGCGACTATCACAGCAACGGATGCGAGCGGCACAATCAGCATTCGGATTGACGGGGACACTCAGGTAGGGACGGTTCCGGCACCCTCCGGCACGTTCACGGTTCGCGGTATCATCACACAGTTTGACAACACGGCGCCCTACACGGGCAACTATCAGATTACGCCGCGCTATCCGTCGGACATTATCACGGGCACGTCTGCAGATGATGCGCCGGAGCTGCTGGCGGAGAGCTTCAAACTGTTGTCGAGCTATCCGAATCCGTTCAACGGAGTGACGACGATTGAATTGCTGGTGGGAAGTGCGCGCGATGTAGACGTGACGATTACCGATGTGCTGGGGCGCGAAGTGTATCGCCGCGTGCTGACGAATCTATCGCCGGGCAATGTCCGCTTCCAGTGGACGCCGGAAGGTGCGGCAGGACTTTATTTCCTGCGTGCGCAGGCCGGTGCGAAGATGGAAAGCGCGAAGCTGCTGTACTTGAAATAGTTTTTCGAAGCAGGTTGCTGAAGCGGGCGGCTCAGGCGAGTCGCCCGTTTTGCTTTGGGGGGAAGCTATGCGGGATAGGCACCGAACATCCACTTGAATTCGTGGGTGCGTGGAGCGTCGTCGTCGTGATATTTTGCGGTGAGGGTGGCAAGGGTGTCGGCAAGTTCCTGAGCAAACGCCGCGCTGGACTCGGGGGACGAGAAGCGAATTTCGCCGGTTTGCGCAAGCGCGGGGATGTTGCGGTTTTTGGCGGCGGCTGACGTGAGACTCTTGGAAAGATCGCGCATCAGATTTGCGGCCACATGGAACAGGTAGGTTGCGGAGAATTTGTCCGGCCGAATCTCCGGCTTAGGGGCGAGCGGTCCGAGCACCTCGGGACTGATGTAGATGGTATCTGTTGAACGGACGAGCACGCGCTCGATGCAGTTTCCTTTACGGCGGTCTTCGATGTGCTTGAGAAAGCCGCGCCGCTCGAGTTCGCGCAGGTGGTAGTTGATCTGTTGGCGGGGCTTGCCGGTCAGGCGGGCGAGGGAGCTTGCGGAGTTGGGTTCACGCAGGTGTGATAGCAGGTCCAGACGCTCTTCATTAAGGAGAGCTGAAAGCTGGTCTGGGCGGGAGATGAGTTGCGGCGCATTCACGAGGACCAATATACAACCGAAAAATCAATTTGTCAAGACAAATTTGAAAATTTAGTAAATAGATGTTTTATAAATAGAAAAGACGACACTACATCGTCTTTTTAAGGATTTACGCGATATGGTGGCGACCCGAGGAGAGGCCTGCAAGGAGGCGGCCTCGAGGGAGGGTCAGTATTTCTTAAGCCGTTGAAATCAGAAGAGCTCGACGATGGTACTGCCGAAATCATCCTGATTTGCGCCGCCGTCATACATCTCTTTGACAAGCGGATGGGTGGCGAGGAACTCGCGGACGCGCACGCGCAGCGCGCCCGTGCCCTTGCCATGCACGATTTTGACAGACGGATAGCCCTGCTCGGCGGCGACGGCGAGATAGTGGTCAATGATGGGTATGGCTTCGTCACCCAGCTTGCCGCGTAAATCGAGCTGTCCGGTGATACGGTCGCCGGACATTTTGACATTTACGTTCACGTCGGCACTCTTGGGCTTTTTGGGCTGAGCTTGCGGCTGGAAGAGTTTGTGCGCATCAAACCAAAGCCGCATGCCGTTCATTTCCACTTCGACGCGCTTGCCGTTACGCTGCAGAGCCGTAACAACGCCGTCACCCTCCACCCCTTCGACAGCGACACGCACGCCGGGTTCGATTTTGGGGAGCGGCTTGCGCTCGGGTTGCGGCTGTTTCAGTTCCTTGGCGGTCTTGTCTTTTTCGGTATCGACTCTCGAGCGAAGCTCGCGGAGTTTTTCGCGGGCGGATTGGACGGCAGCCTTTTCAGCCTGCTTTTCCTTGATGTCGCGGACGAGTTTTTCGATTTCGCGGCGCGACTCTTCGACCAGTTCTTCAGCTTCATCAAGCGCCTGTTTGCGGGCCTGCGCTTTCGTCTTCTTGAGTTCTTCACTGCGCTGCTCGTAGAGCCTCGCGAGTCCTTCATACTGAGTCATCTTCAGGTCGCTCTCGCGGCGCAGCTTTTCGTATTCTTCGATTTTGCGCGAGAGTTCGCCGACAAGTTCCTCCAAACCAAGTGCGCCGCGATCAAGATAGCCGCGCGCACGCGTCAATACATTTTCGGGGAATCCCACGCGCTGCGCGATTTCCAGCGCATAGCTTGAGCCGGGCAGACCGGATCGAAAGTGATAGGTGGGCATGAGGCTCTCTTCGTCGAAGGCCATCGAGCCGTTGACCATGCCTTCGGTCTCGTGGGCGAAGGCTTTGAGCGCGCCGTGATGTGTAGTGACCAGACTGACCGCGTTCTGCATCGTCCATTCGAGCAGCGTAGCCTGCGCGAGCGCGGCGCCGATGGCGGGGTCGGTCGAGGAGCCGATTTCGTCCACGAGCAGGAGTTTGGGACGCGTGTCGTCTTCGGTCATCTTACGCAAGCGCGCGACGTGACCGGTGAAGGTGGAGAGGTCGCCTTCGATGGATTGCGCATCGCCAATGTCGGCCCAGATAGTTGCGAAGTGCGGGAGCATGCTGCCGGGAGCCGCAGGGATGAAGAAGCCGGCACCGGCCATCAGACTTAAGAGTCCAACGGTTTTCAGTGCGACGGTTTTGCCGCCGGCATTGGGACCGGAGATGACGACGGTGCACACGGGGGCGACTACTTCGACGGAGAGCGGAACCACTTCCTTGAGTTTGCGTTCGCGGACGCGTTCAATCAGGAGCGGATGTCGTGCTTTCCAGAGTCGGATGACGTTATGGTCATTCAGTTCGGGCGCGACAGCTTCCCAACGCAGAGCGAGCCGTGCTCGTGCGAAAAGTTCATCCAGCTCGGACATGACCTCGAGCGAGATGACGATTTCGTCGAGATGTTCATGCACGAGCGCGGTGAGCTTGAGGAGAATTTTGTGGATTTCGCGCTTCTCTTCAAGCTCAAGCTGGCGCAGGCGATTGGAGAGTGGAAGAGTCTCAACAGGTTCGAGAAAGACGGTCGCACCGGACGCGCTGGTGTCCACCATGACACCCTGCACGCGGTGCTTGGCTTCATCCCGCACGGGCAGCACGAGTTTGCCTTCGCGAAAGCTGACGACACTGTCCTGCAGATAGCCTTGCTCCGCCCACTTCTGCATGATGGAGTTGATGCGGTCTTCAAGCTGTTTGTTTTCGCGGCGGCGCTCGGCGCGGATGCGCTTCAGATCGTGTGAGGCATCATCGAAGAGTTCGCCGTCCTGATCGATCGCGGATTCAATCTGGCGGGCGATACGGTCATGATCCCAAAGCCGATCAGCGAGACCGGAAAGTTCTGGCAGTTCCGCAGTGCGGTTGTGTAGTTGTCCGCGAACGCGCGCAATACAGGAGAGAGTCTCGGCGATTTTGCGGAGTTCGAGCGGATCGAGGCTCGCGCCTTCGATACCGGCCCGCGAGAGACTTTCGCGGATATCCGAAAGTCCGTCGATCTGCAATCCGCCGTCGGTTTCGGTAAGGACGCGCACCATTTCGTGCGTGCGGCGAATGAGAAGTTCGGCGCGTTGGCGCGGGAGGGGCACTTCCAGTGACAAAAGCCGCTCCGTCCCAAGAGAAGAAGCGGCCAATCCCGCGGCAATCGTCAGCACGCGCTCCCACTCGAGCGCCTGCAGGGTTTCTTCGCCGATCACACCCACTTCTTTTTCTCCGCCGGTTCCCAGTGCGAAATATCGAAGGCGATTTGTTTGCCGAGTCGGATCAATTTGGATTTGTTCATGTAGGAGCGCATGTTTCCGCTTTGATCGGCCCAGAGAATGACCATGACGAGCACGCTAATCAACAGGATGCCTTTGGCGGTTCCTCCGAAAAGACCGAGGATGCGGTCAGGCCATTTGAGTTTGGTACCGTCGATCCACGTATGCAGCCGATGACCGAAATATGCAAAGATGAGATAGACGAGCAGAAAGAAGAGCAGAAAGACCAGACCTGACGCCCAGCGCAACTCCCAACCGGGTTCCGCGAGCCGACCGGCGAGTGCCTGCAGTTCATCGCGAAAAATGAGGGTCAGGGCCAAACTGACAGCAAGGCCGATGGAGATCATCAGCTCGAACAGGAAGCCTCGGCGAATTCCGCTGATGCCGAAGCCGATGATAAGGAAGATGATGAGGATATCGAGAAGATGCATATGATGTGGTCCAGCCTCAAAATAGGCAAGCTGAGGCACTGGTGCAAGGGTTCAAGAAAAACGCCCGGCGGGAGACTCCGGCCGGGCGAAAGAGGCAGACTTGAACCGATTAGCGGTTTCTCAGCATACGACTGATTTTGCGGATCTTACGCTGACGCTGTCCTTCATCGCGTTTGGCGATTTCGGAGGGTTTCTCATAGAACTGCCGACGCCGGACTTCAGACAGAACTCCGGACTTCTCGCAAGACTTTTGGAAGCGGCGGACCAGCCGTTCCATTGGCTCGCCTTCGCGTGCTTTTACGAAGGGCATATTTGCGTTCACCTCCTTTCGCGTGCGGTTAGGACTTTGGGGTTACGGAAATTTGAATATACGGAGAGCGGTTTTGAGAGTCAACCGTGAGAATGGGTGCAAACATGAACAATAATAAACGATAGAATGCCTCCCGATTGCGCGACTGAAAAATCCGAAATTAAGTTTTTTCATAATTTAGGACATCAGAAGTCCATTTAGGGTTGAATTGACAGGAGCAGGGGAGTTGTGTATCTTAGAGCCTATCATTTAAGGAGATTACTCATGAGAATAGACTATTCCGCACGCGGCGCCGCAGCCACCTGGATATTGTTCGTAATAAGCTTGATTGGTGTGCTGTTTGTTGTTTGGCTGCTCACTGATATTTTTGAGAAGAAACAGGAATCGCGATATTCGTATATCAAGACGCAGGAGCTGGCGTGGGGTGAACCCGACCCCGAAAAGTGGAAGGCGAACTTTCCACGGGAATACACGGCCTATATGAAGACGTTGAAGACGTCTGAGCTTGCGGAGATCAGTCCGTACGCGCGGTACGGGGGGTCGGAGTCTTTCTCGAAGCTTGAGAAGGATCCACGGATGGTGCGGCTGTTCGCGGGGTATGCGTTTTCGATTGACTATAACGAAGAGCGCGGACACATGAACGCGCTGCAGGATATGCTGGAGATCAAGCGTCTGGGCGACAAGAAGCCGGGCACGTGTATGTCCTGCAAGAGTCCTCAGGTGCCGTTGTTCATAGAGGAGCATGGTGCGGAGGCTTTTTACAAGACTCCGGTGAAAGAGCTTGTGGAAAAGCACGGCTTCAAGCATTCGGTGTCGTGCGGGGATTGCCACAATTCCGAGACGATGGAACTGTTGGTCCGCAGGCCGGCGTACATCGAGGCACAGGCTCGGCGCGGCATAGACATCACGAAGCACGACCAGAATTTGAAGCGGACGGACGCCTGCGCGCAATGTCACGTCGAGTATTACTGGCCGAAGGAGACGAACTATTTGACGTTCCCGTGGGATAAGGGACTATCGATCGATTCGATCGAGGCCTATTATGACGCGATCGGGTTCTACGATTGGGTGCACGCGGAAACGGGTGCCAAGATGGTGAAGATGCAGCATCCCGAGTACGAGATGTGGAGCAGTGGAATTCATTCGCGTTCGGGGGTCGGCTGCGCGGATTGCCACATGCCGTATACACGTGAGGGATCGATCAAGATTACGGATCACTGGATCCGCTCGCCATACATGAATCTGACAAACGCTTGTTTGACGTGTCACCGCGAGAGCGAGTCTGAGATGGCGATGCGGATTCGCGAGATACAGGATCGGACGTGGCAGTTGATGGATCGGAGTGAGACGGCAATTATCGCGGCGATTGACGCGATCAAAGCTGCGATTGAAGCTGGAGCGAGTGACGCGGAACTTGAAGAGTGCCGTGCGTTGCATCGTCGAGCGCACATCCGCTGGGATTTTGTGTCTGCCGAGAACTCGATGGGATTCCACAGCCCGCAGGAAGCGACGCGAATGCTTGGTGATGCGATTGATTTCGCGCGGCAGGCTGAACTTTCGGCCACGAAGCTGTTGGCCAAACACGGTAAGCTCGACGTCGCCGCGAACACCCGCTAACTTACGGAGGGCAAGATGAAGAAACCCTCTGGTTTGGCAAGCCTGACGGCGATACTGACGGGCGCATTGTTGGGGCTGGGGCTGTACACGGCCTACTACAGCAAAGCCTATTCGTATCTGCAGGATGATCCCAAGGCGTGCATGAACTGTCACGTGATGAAAGACGCTTTTGACGGCTGGCGCACATCGAGTCACCGCAACGTGACGTGCAATGACTGCCACACGCCGCACGACATTGTCGGAAAGTACTTGACGAAGGTCGAACACGGTGCGCGGCATTCATACGTGTTTACGTTTGAGGATCCGCAGATCTTTCGTTTGAAGAAATCCGGCGAGGAGATTGTGACCAACAACTGTGTGCAATGTCATCAGACGATGGTGAATTCCACACTGCCAACACACCCTGAGGATAGGCGGTGTCTGATTTGTCATGAAGGCATCGCGCACGGCAGATTGGCCAACAGGAGAAGATAACAGCATCTATAATCGGGCGGCTCAGGCGAGTCGCCCGATTTCTTTTTGAATTGTTTCGAAATCAACTGATTAGGGCGCATCGACGCTGATAAAGCCGTTGCATTGAGTCCTCAAAACTTTGTGGACTGAAGAACGTTGGACTCTTGACAATCGTCGAGGGGAGACGTAAATTACTTTCGGTGCACCAAGGGGAATAGTGCATCGGGGAAACTCGCCCAGTCAGGAGGATTTGCATGAAGAGAGCACCATTCACCGTCGCCGCAGGGTTGTGTCTTGCGGTTTTTTTGTGTCCGGGAATCGGGCGTGCGGATCTTTCGCAGGCGGATTGCTCCGACTGTATCCGCATCACCGATGCCACATGCTCGGATGACGGATGCACGACGTTCTTGACTTCGAACTGCAGCCGTCGCGAATTCACTCCGGCCTGCGATGGGATCTATGACCTTTATGCGGCGGTAGTCTCCTGCAGTGATGTCTGCGGCAAGTGCCACAGTTGCGTCAACATATTCAAGCTGGATGGCGCAACTGAGACTTTTCTTGCGAATTGCCACACGCATGAATGTGCGATTGACGATTGCGAAACACCGTGCATTGGTTCTGTGGAGTTGAATACAAGCAGTGTTTATGTCTTGTACGTCTGCAAGCTGTATTGTCCCGGCTACGCAAACGACTGTGTGGATTGCAATGAGTCGTGCGAGGCTATTGGCTGTGTTTCCTACGGGCATACGAGCCTGCCATGCACGCCATGAGTGTACAGTACCTTCGAATAATCATTCTGATGGTTTGGGTGATTACTTTTGAATCGGGTATGTGCGAGGTCCTTTCTGTGCCCGGGGAATATCCCACAATTCAGACGGCGCTTGACTCTTCGGCGAGCGGCGACACCATCCTTGTCGCACCGGGCGTCTATCATGAGTTTCTGCTGGCACCGGCTCACTCGCTGACGTTGAGCGGCTGGTATTCGGGGGATACGCTGCCTGAATTCAGAACGGTTCTGGATCCGATCCCGACCGGTCTGGATACACCGTCCGCCGCAGTCTTCAGCGGCGACTCGGTTTCCATCATGAATTTCGCCTTTTATAATCGGCCGGAGTATCGCGCGTTCGGAGCCTCGACCCGCACGGGCGGTGTGCATTTCAACGGAGTTGCGCTTTTCCTGAAAGATTGCCGCTTTGACTCAGTCTCCCGCGCGATCAAAGGCGGAGACAGGATCTATGCGAGGCGGTGCATCTTTAACGGCTGTTTCCGGCAATGTATAATGCCGGACGTGGGAGCTATGGTGGATTGCCATGACTGCTCGTTTGACGGTGAGGGACTCTGGTTTGTGTGGTGCTACAGCGGCTCCACGCTGCGCAACTGCACATTCCGCTGCAACCGGCTGCAGACGGAGTTCGTGCTCTTTCACGGAAGCAACATCACAATCGCAGACTGCAGGTTTGGCCCGTGTGTAAGCGCCTTTCCCGTTGTGAGTGCCAATCCAATCGAGAATTGCATAATCGAGAATTGTGTCTTTGAAGGAATCGAACGGGCGAGTTCGATGATTTGGGTACTTGCGGATTGCGGAGTACCAAGTGAACACATGCAGATACGCATCCGCGGCAATACCTTCACGGATTATCATGGAATTTCACCGGCGACCGGAACAACAGCAATAAAAGTGGATTGCGACGAACAAGGTCCTTTCATGGTGGGAATCATCGAAGACAATGTTTTCATGGATGGCAGTTCGAATCTCGCCACAGGAATAATGGCGAGTGCCACGATACTGGCAAAAGGAAACTTGTTCTTGGATTTACTTCCAGTGCAGGTTGCGGATGTTCGTGCCTACCATTCCATTACCGACACCCTTTTCGCCCGAGAAAACGAGTTTTACGGTCCCGGAATTGCGGCTGTCTCATCTGCTCCCTATTTCGACGCAAGAGAGAATTGGTGGGGGGACTCGACCGGACCATATCACCCGAACTTGAATCCAAACGGTTTAGGGACGGAAGTTGGAAACGGAGTGGTGTTCGAACCCTGGCTGACGATGCATCCCGATTCCAGCGAAGACACGACCGAAGTCGAGAGTGACAGATTGCCGGCCGCTCTGCCGCAGGTATTTTCGCTGAACGCATTCCCGAATCCGTTCAACGGAGTGACGACGCTCTCGTTTACGCTCGGTCGCGAGCAGGCCGTCGAGATCAGGATCTTCGACCTGCTCGGGAAGCAGGTGGAGTCATTGGTCAATGAACGGTTCACAGCGGGAACACATCACATCATGTTCGAAGGAAGCGAATTGCCCAGCGGCCTATACTTCGCGAGATTGGTGACTCCGCAGACTTCCACCACGACGAAGCTGATTCTACTCAAGTAGCCTCGCCAGAGGAAAGAGAAACAAAAGCCCGCTCGAATGAGCGGGCTTGTCAGTTTTGCGAAAGTGCGGAAGAATTACTTCGCGGTCTCTTTCTCGTAGTTGGCGAAGTTGTAGACAATCCCGACTGAGAGTGCCTGCTTCAGGCGGCCACCGAGGTCCACTTCTTTGTCGTACAGCAATTGCCATGCGAGTCCGACATTGATCAGCGAAGAAACCTTCACTCTGAAGATGTTGTCCCAATTGGCATCCGCGGTTTTCCAGTAGTCATTGGGAAGCTCATCTTTCTTCGAATTAAAGAGCGCCTGAAACAGCGTCAGTTTTGAGTTAAAGCTGTATTTGCTGTTAGCGGAACCGAGGAGCAAGTCCGTGACCCATTCCACACCGCCGTCCACCGTAGTCTCGGAAAGTGTAGCGGGTTCCGCGCTCAAGGTATCCGCAGGGTCGTCAAATCGTACGATGCGTTGACGCAAACCGAGACCGAGTCGGGTGGTCAGCTTGGTCTGGTCGGGCACTTCAATAATCGTTCTGGCAAGACCGGACGATTCGGTCAGCTCAATCGGATTCACGTAACGAGACGTGTACGGACTGGAGGCATCCAGAAACTGTGATTCGAAGGTGAATGCGAAATAGGGATCGGCGAACCAACCCTTGGTCAATTTCATGATCGCATCGTAGCGAATCTTATCTTCCGATTTGGTCGGTTTCTGCCAGTCTTTGGTTTCCTTGTGCTGAATGTGAGTCTGTCCAAAGGACAACTTCACGTCATGCTGCGTGTACCAATTGCGCGTGAGTTGACGGCTGGAGATACTGTTGTAGAAGGCAGTCCAATTGATCGAACCGGCTTCGCCACCCGTCCAGTTGTCAGAATACGAAGATTGCGTTGTCACGAGGCCGGTTGAGATGTCCGTTTTCCACGGACCCGGATCCGGTTGTGCGGCATGAGCAAGTGCGCAAATCAGACAAGTCGCGAGGAAAGCCAACGGCATTCTCATAGACATATTCATTTCCAAGGTCAATTACTTTTTCAACAAATCACGAATCTCTTCAAGCAGCATTTCGGACTTCGGCGGCGGCGGCGGCGCGGCGGGCGCGGCCTGTTCCTTGCGGCGAGCGGCATTCATGGCTTTGACGAGAATGAAGATTGCGAACGCAGTGATCAGGAAGGTGACAATCGCATTGAACCAGTCGCCCCACGCCATGACCACCGCACCGGCAGCCTGCGCGGCAGCTAATGATGGATACGGCCCAGCCGTGGTTCCCTGCTTGATAACCAGGAATAGATTGGAGAAATCGACATTGCCCAGCAACAGTCCGATAGGGGGCATAATGATGCCATTTACCAGCTTGGAAACAATGGGGCCGAAAGCGGCGCCCATGATGATACCAACGGCCATGTCCAGGACATTGCCGCGCATCGCAAACTCTTTGAATTCCTTTAACATACGTAACTCCCTGTGAAGTGAGGCGGTATATTGTAATATATGGCTATCTATGTTCAGAAACAAACATCCTGAAAACAAGCAGGGCCGTCACAAAGTGACGGCCCTTGCTGCAAAATATTTGCAATCGCCTACATTCCGGCCTGCACGTGCTCCGACAGCCAGATGGTCGTCTCGAGCAAATCAGTCTCGTGTCCTGCCCCGTAGACAAGAGCATGCACAAAGCCATCGGCGCCGATTACGTAAATGCAGGGACGCTTGGCCGCATTCAAATCGAGATCCAAGGCTTCCTCACTCTGCACAAAGTTGATGCGCCAGCGCGTGCCGTTGCGGTCCGTTTCGGAAATGACTTCAGGCGCATTGGCAGCATTCCCGCCGACATTGATCGCATAGACCGGCCATTTGATCTTGTTCTCGCCGATAGCCTTGTTTATCTCTGCAAGCGAATTATTTATGCAGATCTCCGAACCCATTGACCAGTAAATCAAGAGCGAAACATGCCCGCGCAAGTCCGACGGTTTCACCTTCTCGGCGGGTTTGCCTACAGTCGCGAGTTCCACATCTATCGGGTGATCAGGGACGATGCCATTGATTAAAGCGAAGTATGCTTCGGCGTCGCGCTGAATCAAGTAGATATCGAGCAGTCGGGTGCGGGTTGTTTCATCCTGTGAATCGGCAATTAAACTGGATTCATAGGCTTCTCGCGCACGCGCAAGATCTCCCTGCTCGTCGTAGAACATTCCCAGAAAATTGTAGCCTTCAGGCCGTGAAGGATCCTCGAGGATGGACTGCTCGATCCGCGCGCGCACCAACTCGTAATCCGGCTGCTCCTTGTGCCACTCGGTGGCCATGTAGCACAGCCAGAGGAAGGAATTGTGCGGTTCCCGTTCGACCCACGCCGCAACTTGCTCTTCCGGCAACTGGAAATTTGTCGCACGCGCGTACAGATAGAAACTCGCAGCGTTGTTCAGCCGCTCATAACGCTGGCGAAAGAACTCAGGTGCGTCAGGAAGAAGTTTAGCAATCGCGACTTGCACTTCCTTTCCCGCCGCGACATCGTTGGGAAACTGCTCAAGCAAGGCCAGTCCACGTTCCAACCGTGTCGCGGAGTCAAGAGCGAAGAGATTCGCCTCTGCTACGGCTTGTTCGGCACGAGTTCGCACAACAGGCACCGGAGTGGCGGCATGTGACGTAAACGCCACAATCAACAATGTGATGAGGATTGGCATGAGTGGCTCCTGAATAGTATTACAAGATAGCACTCCCGCAGGTCCTCGGCAAGACGCGCAGACTAAGAATCTCCCGAACAGAAAGGCCCGCTCTGAAGAGCGGGCCCGAAACTTAGTAATCGTCGTCTCCACCGGAATCATCGCTGCCGCCGTATCCGGAATAGTCTTCATCGCGTTTACGAGCGGCAACACGGCGTTTCAGACAGTTGAAACAGACACGCTCAATCGACAACCATCCAAACTGCTGTCCGCAGTCCACACAGGTCTGTTGGCGGGGCGGCAGCCGCTTGGGACGCGGAGGAAGCGGCGCGGGCGCAGGCGGGCCGATCAGGTCCGGGTCTAGAATCAGCGTGCCGGACACCGGATCAAGGTCATCAATGAGATCTTCAACCTCCTCGATCTCTTCTTCACCCTCCATATCCTCAACCAGAAACTCCTCGGTCGCACTTCGCTTCTTGCCGCGCACCGGTTTGCGGGCTGCGTCGCGCTTGCGCTTCTTCGCTTGGCTCGAACCTTCATCCTCATCGTCTTCACCGTCCGAGGCGGCAAAAACATCCTCAATCGAAGCTGGATCAAACAAGACCTCATCTTCATCGAAGAGGTCATCATCCTCGATATCAATATCCGGAACAATTGCTTTCACAGGGGCGGGTTCTGCGCGATCTGTTTTCGGCTTGCGACCGCGTGGTGCAGGGGACGGCTCTTTCTGAGTGGCAGGAGGGGCTGTCGTTTTTGCGGCTTTCACCGGACTTGCCGTCTTGACTGCCGGCTTCGTCGTTTTCGTGGCTGCCTTGCCGCTCTTCTTTGGGGTGTCTTCCCCGCTCTTCGGAGTCTTAGTCAATTTCGTCTTAGTCGGCTTTTCAGGGGTTTTCTTTGTGGACTTGGCAGTGTTCGGCTTAGCCCCCTTTTTCGGAGCGGACTTCGCAGAGGAGTCAGAACTTTTCGACTTCCCTTTTGTTTGGGGGGGCGGATTCTTGCGCGGAGCCATCGCGAATTTTACCTCGCTTTCGAACGAATTTGGGCGGCCATTTGCCTCTACCTGTGCAGTAACGTGAACCTGCCTGCACAAGTTCCCGGACACTTGACCGGGCGCTCGCTGTCTGCGGGCAGAGCGAACCAATATAGCCGACCTGCAGGCAAGCTGTCAAGTGACGAGTAAGGGGCTCCGAACGAAGTTTCTGCTTGTTGTATTATTTATTATATTGTAAAAATTATACTTAAATGACTGCAATTCACTTCGGCATCGTACCCCAAGAGGCATAGCCTGGGATCACGGGATACAAGTGGACTTGGCACCTTACTTGCGACAGTTCCTAAGATGCAAATGACCGAGATCCCAAGAGGACCAAGTTCGGAAAAGGCTGTTCAGATCGGAATCTCAGAACCGGCCGAGGAAATCGGAGCCGCAGCAGTGGGAAAACTACTGTTTGTCTCGATGAACCCGGACTCCGTCAGAACCCCGATCCAGCAGCTTAAGTGGCACGGCCTCGAAGTCCGCATAACTTCCAGCACGCTGAATGCGCTGGGGTTGATTGCCGACTACGACCCCGAAGTGCTCTGGCTGCACGATTTGGACAGCGAACTGTCGCTCGAAGAAATTCTGGACGCTCTGAAGATACCGCGACAGATCAACCCGATTGCGGTGATCATCTCGCCCGGACTGAATGCCCGAACACGTTGCATCGATTTTGGACCGAGCGACGAGGTACTTGATCTGCAATCGTGCGCCGATGCGCCGACGCAGTTGCTGCAGTTCGTAAAACTTGCGAAACTTGAGCGGCAGGTCATCCGGCGCGAGCGCGAGATCTTTGATTCGCTTCCCAATGCGTTGCTGGTTGTCGACCGTAAACTGACCCTGTGGAAAGTGAATCGCCGTGTCAGTCAACTTCTCGAGATCGCTGATCCCGACTTCCGCCGGAAAGCCCTCGGCCGACCGTTGGGATCCGCCTTCGCTGCGGCGGGACTTGCGAAAGACGAAAAGTCGGCATTCCCGCAGTTAGTGGGAAGCATCAAAGAGTGTATGCGATCCGGGCGCGAACGATTTCGCGCAAAGGAGACGATCGGCGGTACGGAGCGACTCCTGTCGGGCGAGATCACGCCGCTCGTGCATAGCCCCGAACATGTGCTGATTGACCTGCGCGACATTACCGCCGACGAACAGGCCGTGCTTGCCGGTGCGCGCCGCGAACGACTCGCGACCATCGGTAATCTTGCGGTCGGAGTCGCACACGAAATACAGAATCCGAACACGTTCAGCCGCGTGAATGCCGCAAACTTGAAGATGATGTTTGATGCGCTTCGTCCGCTCCTTGCGCAAACGGCGAAGGATGTCGGAAGCAGGATTGGCAATCTGCCTGTGGACGTGTTTTTGAGCAAGATGAGCGAAGCCATTTCCGCAGTGGACATGGCAAGCCGTCGGATTGAATCCGTGTTGGGCACCTTGAAATCATTCGGCCGCGAGGATGACGGTCAACCGGACTCGGTGGAACTAAAGTCAGTCATCGGCGAGGCCGTGATGCTGGTCGGGCACGAAGCCCGCGGCAAGGCGGAGATTCAGATCACATTGCCCGATACGCTGCCGCCTGTCACGGCTCACGCGACCGGATTGTCACAGGTGTTGGTGAACTTGCTGCAAAACGCATTACAGGCGTTTGACGCGCCGGGTCCGCAGGCGAGACGGAACGGCCCTGCGTGCATTCGCATCACCTGTGAAGCGATTAATGAAGATGAAGTGATTCTTGCGGTGGCGGATAACGGTCCGGGAATACCCGAATCGCTTCAACAGAAGATCTTTCGCCCCTACTTTACGACGAAGCCTCAAGGTCAAGGGACGGGCCTCGGGCTTTCGATATCTACGGATATGCTGCACGGGTTCGGCGGGGATATGACTCTGCGCAGCCGTGAAGGCGAAGGGGCTACCTTTTACATCAAGCTGCGGCGGTTCGAAGCACCGCCGGTCAATTCATAAGGAGCAGGCATGGCCTACAAGGTAATGATCGTGGACGACGAGGAATTGATTCTGTCCTCGCTTGAAACGTTTCTCACGCTGCGCGGTTTTGAGGTCGCGACGTGCAAGGATCCTCTCGAAGCGCTTGAGCGCATCGAGTTCGAAAAGTTTCACGTGATCCTGATGGATATCAATATGCCGCAGATGACGGGCATCGAGCTGTTGAAACGAGTCAAGACGGCGCGGCCTACGGTGCAGGTGATCATGATGACCGCATACACCACAATTCAAAAGTGTATCGAGTGCGTCGAACGCGGCGCCAGCGACTACCTGCTGAAGCCCTTCGAGAATATGGAAGAGTTGGGAGACTTGATCGAAGAAACCAGTCGCCGCGTGGCGCGCTGGGAAGAAATTGCCAAGGAGAGTCTGCGCAATCCCCGCGACGTCACCGCACATCAATTGTAATGTATAGAGGCGGAATGCCTTCCGCCTCATTGTGGATTTCCTCGCGGCAACGAAGGTCGCGACAAAATGAAACCGCAAGCACGGGATGTGTTTGCGGTTTTTTGCGTTTGATCTGCACGTCCGGAGGCCGCACTGGGCTTTGGACTCTAAAAGTATATCTGCGCGCCGAGCAGGTAGGTCAGATAGGAAATTTTGAACTCAACATCTATGTTGTCCGACTCGAAGGCTGCCGTATACCGATGATACTGCACGCCCGCGTTAAACATCAACGGCAACTCCGGCAGCCGCGCGGACCCGCCGCCTTCGATGAACCAGCCCCACGTATTGTCGGAGGTCAGCTCTTCAATCAAATCGTCAACCGGACCTTGCTGCTTGAAAACTCCCTTGGTCTTGCCGACACTGACACCTCCGCCCACAGTCGGAGTCAACGGAGTGGCCAGCGTTCCCAAGATGTGCCAGCGAAAACCTGCCAGCCAGCGGCTGTTATTCCTCCATTCGACATCACCGTCGGGTTGCCGCTCATCGAAATCCACGATACGATAACCGACATACAACTGTCCGTTGTCCGATACCGCGCCAATGTTGAACTCTCCGCCCATCACTCCGGCCGCATTGCCGTTAAAGGTTCCCTCGACATCGTCGGCTGCTTCTCCAAAATCACCGGTCGGAGCATTCCACTGCGCACTCGCTCCCAGAAACAGGTGCGGAACTTGAGCTTTTGCGCACGAAGCGCTAAGACCGAGAACCGCAAGCATCATGAGTATTCTCTTCATGCTGCACATGGATCACCTCGTCGCTTATGAGACATCATGTTCATGCAAGCAAAATCACATTCATCCGACTTCCTGTTAAACCTCACACGGTCTGCAATGGTTCCTCACGACTGAAACACCTGACACATCTGTCCGTACAAAATTGAAACCGCAAACTCTAACTGAGTTTGCGGTCTTTTGCTCCGGAAAAGTCTTTTATTCACTTAGTCGAGGAGGCCGCATGCCTCTCCAATTCGGCCCCTTGGTGCGTAACTTCAATGCCAATTCGTCTCAATTAGTTATTGAACAAATGGTTACTCGTTACGCTATTTTTGGGAACAAACACTTGACAACAGGCGTATGATGTATTATATTGACACCACTTCACGCGCCCCACCGCTCAAGCCCGCTCCAACGGTTTGTAGTGCTTTTCCATCCAAGCCTTGTAGTCCGCCTGTTTTAGTTTGATATCCCGCCACCACTCTTCGTGCTCGAGATACCACTTCACGGTCTTCTCAAGTCCCTGCATAAAGTTGTGTTTCTTCACCCAGCCTAACTTCTGAATCTTCTCGGTATCCACCGCATAACGGCGGTCGTGGCCGGGCCGATCCTGCACATACGTGATCAGCTCTTCCCCCTTGCTCAAGAGCTTCAGAATCGCGTGCGTAACGTCGATATTATACTCTTCGTTGTGCGACCCGCAGTTGTAGATCTCGCCGACCGCCCCTTTCTGCAGCACCAAATCCAGCCCGTCGCATTGATCTTCCACAAACAGCCAATCCCTCACCTGCTTGCCGTCTCCGTAGACAGGCACAGGCTTATTCTCGATTAGATTCGTGACAAACAGCGGGACCAGCTTCTCGGGATATTGATACGGCCCGAAGTTATTCGACGAGCGCGTGATCAGCACGGGCAAACCGTAAGTGACAAAATACGAACGCGCGAGCAATTCGCCGCCGGCTTTCGCTGAGGAATACGGCGATGACGGCGAGAGCGGATCGGTCTCCTTGAAGTAGCCTTCCAGCCGCGAGCCGTAGACTTCGTCGGTCGATATGTGCAGAAAGCGCTCGACTTTTCGCCGCCGCGCCTCTTCGCACAGCACATACACGCCTTTGACGTTAGTCATCACAAACAGATCGCCCGCGTGAATCGAACGGTCAACGTGCGTTTCGGCGGCGAAGTTCACCACCGCGTCGCAGCCCTCCATCGCTTCGGCCACCTTCTTCTCGTCGCAGATATCGCCGTGCACAAACCGGTAGCGCGCGTCACTCTCAACGTCTTTCAAATTGTCGAGATTCCCCGCATATGTCAGCGCGTCCAGATTCGTAATTTTCAAGTGCGGATACTTTTTCAACATATACCGCACAAAGTTGGAGCCAATAAACCCGGCCCCTCCGGTTACAAGCAGGTGGTTCATGAAATGCTCAAGACTCGTGTCCAAAGTCCATCAAATAGAGATCTCCATCAATCTTATAGAAAGTTACGTCGGTTCTACCGTACCTCTTCAAGTCTGCGAGAGTAACGGGTGCACCTGACGTCACTCCTAATCGCTTCCGGAAGTATTTACCTAATATACTGTTATTCTCTGGCGTATGAATTCCCTTTCGATTATCTTGAGCCATAGTACACCAGAAGATCTCACCATCGTCTGTTTGAACAAGAAACCAATGCGATCTCGGAGGGAAGAAGTAAGGATCAGCCTTATGAATGGAAGCCTGCACTGGAATGTACGCCTGATCCGGGTCCCGACCGGGCCGTTGTCCCCAGTTCAAGCCTGAGTGCCAGTGCATGCCACCCCTGGTAGGCAGCAAACTTACTTTCACTTGCTGAACGCTGTCGTCCCTATCAGCGATGCCATGATCAAGTCTCGCTCTGTTTATGGCTACTTGATCTCTCGTTACCTTAGTGACATACTCCTGCGCCTTCTCTGAACGGCATTCAACAGAGCGAATGTTTTGCGCAAGTAGAGCATGATACCGCCTTATTGCAAGAGGGTCGCATTCAACGATACACTCACGGTTGTCCCTAAAACCTCCCCAAGTGAAGTTCGCCGAACCTGCGAACCCTGCACGCGAAGTTGCGCCATCGAAATATGCGTAGCACTTTGCGTGGCATGGCGTCGCATCCAAGAAATACCTACACTCAAACCTCTCTTTGAATCGATCTGACAAATCGATAAAACCTCTGTGGTCGGGCTCTGCTACGCCCGACCGTGTTACCATTCCTACAAGTAACTGAACGTTGAGCTTGGAAGAAGTTTCCAAGATGTGTTTTGCAAACGCCGCACTGGCAAAACCACTTACGCAATATAGCGTACTTGAAGACTTCACTATCGAATCACCAAAAACAATATCATATAGATTTTCCGTTAACATTCGTCTAGAGTCCTCACTGTGTCAAGGAAGTCTGATTGAGTATGAATGTGATCTAGATTCGCTTCTACGTGATCGTAGGATACGCCTACAAGTGTTTTGAGAACAGACGTGCATATCAGTCGCGCCGCATGTGGAGGTACCGCCATGCCAATTTGTTTTCGAACAGATTCTTTTGAACCCTCAAAGACAAAAGTATCGGGAAATGTTTGGAGTCGTGCGCGCTCTCTGTTCGTTAGCGCCCTCGGTTCCTTCCAATGATACACATGCGTGCCACCTCCGCCACTACCTGTTACAGTATAAGCCGGCTTATAGGGGTCGAGCCTTTTATAAATGTGGCTCATTCTGACGTTCGGCACGTTTAGACGAAGATGCCTTGGAACGTTTTCGTGCCAAGCATTCCCGCCTGGAGGTATGTGGCGCAATCTCTCAATTACAGATTTGGATTGGCGCGTGTGTTCATGATTTGCGGCGTCATGAGGAATTGGAGGACACTCCAGAGCATCATAGGCAGTCTTCCTAAATTCAGGGGTTGTTGGTGCTGGCACCTTGAATTTGAGGTCAAGATCTGTTCTTATGCCGACTATGAGCACCCTGTGTCTGGTTTGTGGAACTCCGTAATCTTCAAATTTATAGAGATGCGCCGTTAAATTGTAACCAAATCCAGCGTGTTTGAGGTCATCTAGAATCGAGACGAAAGCTCTTCCTTCATTAGCGCTTCGCAGTCCAGAAACGTTCTCAGCAACAAACCAAACTGGCTTGTGCACTTCTAAGACTCTTACTCCGTAACGATACAGAGGACCAAAGTTTCCATTAAGGCCAAGTTGTTCACCAACCATGCTGTAGTCGTTGCACGGAAAACCGAACGCAAGTGCATCTATACTGCGTAGAGAATCAATGTCCAAACTCCGCACATCACGATTAATAACGAGCTCTGGTGATTGAGGACAAATGTTTCTACGAAACGTTGCACAAGAGTCCGCATCAATGTCATTCGCCCAACAAGAAACGATTCTATACTCAACACCCTTGTACCTAATGCACGAGTTTGTCGCTCCTAGTGATAGTCCACCGGGTCCGCTAAACAACTCGCCAAGTCTGAAACTGCATGTCCCCTCGCTAATTTGCACAGCGCATCCTCTTTGCCAAAAGCCTTCTAAGTTTGTAATCCTCTTTCGTCTCGCATTCCCACACTATGACAACTTTCCATCCCATCGTGGTCAAGACCTCGCAAACCTCTCTGAATCTCAAGACATTCCGTTTGAGCTTCGTTCCCCAGTACTCCGTGTTAGTCAATGGCATGCTTGCGCGTCGACATCTTTCGTGCTGGTGCCAAAAGCAACCATTCACAAAAACAACTACTCTGTGCGACTTAAGGACAATATCAGGCTTCCCGGGCAGATTCGCGTCATGTAGCCGAAAACGGTACCCCATACAATGTAGAATAGATCGAACTCGCAACTCAGGTTGTGTATCTTTCGATCTAATCCGAGACATATTCCTGGATCTTTGAGAACGCGAGACCATGTCAGCCTCTCCATCCCTCTACTTAAACACAATATCCCAGTTATACGGAATCTTCGGGTCGTCGAAGGCAGCGCGGTGTTCGTCGGGATTCTGATAATCATACAGATGATCCGGACAATTGACCACCACGCTTTCCGATTCGCTGATGCACTTCCAGCCGTGATAAACTCCCGGCGGAATAACGATCAGCATCGGATTGTATTCCCCCACGAAAAACTCGTTGATCTCACCTTTCGTCGGTGAATCCTCGCGCGCATCGTAGAGCACGACCTTGATCATCCCCTTCACGCACGTCATCTGATCCGACTGCTTCTTGTGAAAGTGCCACGCCTTGACCACACCCGGATAGTTGGTGGTCATATAAACCTGCGCAATCGTCAGATAATCCGGATCGTCCTTGCGCAAAATCTCCATCAGCCGCCCCCGCTCGTCGGGAATCAGCCGCAATTTCTTTGTTACAACGCCTTGAATCATGTCTCTCGGTTTCTTCCTCTATCTTACCTTTTCAAATAGTCTTTCAAACCCTCTTCCCACGTCGGCATCTCGTTGCCCAAAGCCAGCGCGTAAAGCGCAGGGGACAGCCGCGAATTCTTCGGACGCGGCGCCGGACGCGGATGCTCCTTTGACGTGCACGGCATCACCGGAGTCGTCACGCCTTTCAACTCGAGCGCTTTCTTCGCAAATTCATACCATGTCGTGTAGCCCTGATTCGTGACGTGATACGTGCCGAACGCGCCGCTCTCGCTGATCCGGATCAACTCCGGCACGAGATCGGCCACAAACGTCGGTGAACCGTGCTGATCGTTCACAACTTTCAATTCGTCGCGTTCGCGCGCGAGCTTCAAAATCGTCTCAATGAAGTTCGGGCCGTTCTTTCCGCACAACCACGACACGCGCACGATATAAAACCACGGACAGATTGCACGCACGAATTGCTCACCCGCGTATTTCGACTTGCCGTAGACGCTGCGCGGATTGCCCGCATCCCATTCGTCGTAAGGCGAGTCCTTCGTGCCGTCAAAAATGTAATCGGTCGAAACATACAAGAGCGGCACACCGAGCGACTCGGCCGCCAACGCCATATTCTGTGTGCCGATCGCGTTGACGCGCATCGCCTGCTCGGGATCGGTTTCACACTGATCGACGTTTGTGAACGCGGCGCAGTGGAAAATAAACTCCGGATCGGCTTCGCCCGCAAGTCTCAATACGCGTTCGCGGTCGGTGATGTCCACTTCCGGCAGACTGAAACCCGTAACTTCGTCTCCCTGATCTTCGCAGGCCAGCGACAGCTCGCTGCCCAGCATGCCGAGCTGTCCGGTGATAAGAATGCGGCGCATATTCTAAGCTGTTGTGCGTGGTGTGATATTCAGCAAAACAAATGTCAAAGCGGCGGGAATCAGCGGCCCGAAGTAGTTCGCGCCCTCCCACACCGCGAACTCGAACTGATTGGCCTGCAAATCTCCCAGCGCCGACCAGAACATCGTAACAAGCAGCGAGACCAGGACTCCCTTGATCCACATCCGCTCACTCAGTTCCGTACGCAACGCCAGATAGAGCAGCGTCGCCGCGGTCGTGAGGAGAGATACAATTTCCAGCGTCGGCCCGAGCATTCCCTTCGCCCAGAAGAATCGCGTCAGCGGAAAATAGCGTTCCGGATTCCACAGGTAAAACGGCAATTGAATCAGAACGAACAGCCCGATCGCCGCGAATCCATAGGCAAACCCGCTCTTGCTGCTCTTGCGCAAAAGAAAACCCGCGATCAAAGCGAGCAAATAGCCGAACACAATGCGCGAACTCGTAACGCACGCAGAAAGCAGCGCGCTGAAAGACTTCGCAACCACTCCGCCCCTCGTCCACGCGCGGAAACTCCAAATCGTCACGAGCAGAAACGCGCAGCCCATCGCAAGCATATCCGATCCTGTCACGGATAATTCCCAGAACACCGGCGCGCTGAAACACAGAATCAGAAAGAGCGTACCGAGTCGCAAGCCGAACCACAGCGCGATACAACCCGCCGTCACCGCGACCCATACGGGCGACAGCAACTCCATCGCCTGCGCAAACACGAACGGTAGCGACAGCACAATCCACCCCGGCCCGGCACTCACCCACTCCTGCTTGAACGTCTCGCCTTCGTAAGGATTCAATCCCTGCACCAGTCGTTCGCCGCCGACCACCAGCGCATCATCCTGCGGACTTCCCCGTCCCTCAAATTTCAGCGCGTCCGCATACGGATAAACAGTCATATTGAGTATGACATGCAGCGCAATTAATGAGACGAACAGCACGCGCGAATTGAACAGACGCCTGAAACTTTTCGTGCGCACCAGCCACGCGTAGACGGCAAATGCGGCGACAAAATAGAGCGGAATCAGAACGTGCAGCGACTCGGGCAGATACTTGAGCAGTGCTCTTAGCGAAGGAACCTGCAGACTCCAAAGGAGCAGCCACGGTCGCCAGTCGAGGATAGAGCGCGCCACGAAAAATTAGTCGAGCGAGTAGCTGGCCTTGACTACGGCGGTGATATCCTTCTCTTTCGAGGACGTGTCATAGTAGCCGTAGTCGGAGACGTCGGTCGAGTTGCGCGGCGTGACTTGAAAGACACCCATGCGCGCATCGCGCAGTTCGCCAAGCTTTGCGCCCGACGATTCGGCCATGACTTTTGCACGTTCGGCGGCGTCCTTCATCGCTTCACCGAGCATTTCGATGCGCAGATCGGCGAGCTTGGTATACAGATACTGCGCGCCCCACGATTGAAACGGCACGCCTTCGCTGATCAGTTGATCTGATTTCTTGATCAACTCGCCGACCGCATCCACGCGCGTCGAACGAATCTCAAATGTCTGATTCACACGAAAGCCGAGAATCCGGCCCGTAAAATTGCCGTACTGATTGTATTCCTGAATCTGCTCACTCGACACAGGTTTCATGGTCAGTTCGGCATCGGGAACTCCGTTCTCCTTGAAGAACTTCTGCACTCGTTCGCCGTGCGCGCGCACCGACTGATAGGCCTCCTGCTGTGTGGCCTCCTGTGCGGTGACGTTGCCCGACCAGACAATCAGATCCGCGACAATCGGCCGTTTTGCCGAACCTGTGACGGAAATCATGTCGCCGACTTTGCGCATCTCGACCAATTGATGACCGAGAACAAATGACGCGGCCACTATCGCAATCGCGATAAAGAACAAGCCGCCGTTGTTGTCTTTTGTGTCTGCCATATGTGACTACTTTCGCGTCATCCGGAACGAAGTGACGGATGACAAAAGTGGGACGTATTCCCTTAAAACCAATTCTCCTTCAAGTCCGGCTTGACCTGCTCGGCTACCAACCGCGACGCGCGATAGAGCGATGGAAACGTCCCCGCGTCCGTCCACCAGCCTTCGATGGTGGATGAGGTCAGCGTCCCCTCGCGCAGGTAGGCGTTGTTCACGTCCGTGATTTCGAGTTCGCCGCGCGCGGAGGGTTTCAGAGTCGAAATGATCTCGTAAACGTGCGCGTCGTACATATAGACGCCGATGACCGCGAGATTCGACTTGGGAGCCTTCGGCTTCTCTTCAATCGATAGCACCTTGCCGCTCTTGTCCACTTCGGCAACGCCGAAGCGCTGCGGGTCATGAACTTCTTTCAGCAGAATCTTCGCGCCTTTTTTCTGCGCTTTGAATTCATCCACATGCGGCTTAATGGAATTCTCGAGAATGTTGTCGCCGAGAATCACGCAAATCGGATCGTCGCCGGTGAATTCGCGCGCGAGCCTGAGCGCGTCCGCGATGCCGCCTTCGCCTTCCTGATACGCGTAATTGATGAACGACAGCCCGAACGCCTTGCCGTTGCCCAAAAGATTCAAAAAGTCACCCGCATAGTGTCCGCCGGTGACGACCACGATTTCATTGATGCCCGCGTCGACGAGCGTCTGAATCGGAAAATAGATCATCGGCCGGTCGTAGACGGGCAGCAGATGCTTATTGGTGATTTTGGTCAACGGCAGCATGCGCGTACCGAGACCGCCCGCAAGGATAACACCCTTCATGTGGAGTAGTCAAAAATGTAAAGTGAGAATGTGGAAGAAATTGAAAATGCTGCAATCAGCGCGGCGCATTGGGTGCGGCTTCACGCTGCCTCATCTCCTGACCGCGAACAATGACAAACGCGACCAGCGAAACGAGAAAGAACACGAGCAGCGCCCACGCGATGCCTTGAATCGTGCCGACAATCGAGCGGTAGATTTCCAGCGTCCACGTCTCGTTGTTCAACACCGGCGGCTGCCACTCCTGGCCTTCGTGCTTCTGCTCGACACCGGGCCGATCCACCCAGCGGCCCTGCGATCCTTCGGTGTATTGCTCGAGTTTGTAGAGATTCACGCCCGAGCTGACTCCGACCACGATGACGGCGAACAGGATGTACCGCTGCCACGCGGCGGAAATGTCGTCCCGCAGCACGCGCGTCAGGATACCGCCGATGGACTTGCGAAAGACCAGCGCCACGATCACGCTCGTGAGCAGGGACGTGATCAATGTGGCAAATAATAGTGAGAAGAACATGATGTCTCCTAAAAGTGCAAATCGCCGCTGACCAGCGCGCCCGGCTCAACGTGCGGACCATTTAGAATGGCGCGGCGCGTACTTTCGTCAACATCGTCGAGAAAGAAATTCCATTCGCGATGGTCTTCGGGTTTCAATCCCTGCTCAACGATGCGCACGCGCTTGACCAAATCGAGGTCCTCTTTAGGCACGCGATAGCGCGGCACGATCACCCCCAGCACATGAAACTGCTTGCTGCCCGCTTCCTGAACAATCAGACACTTGCGGTCCGACACCTGCCCATACCCCCAGCCCACAGCCGCGAACGCCCGAATCGATGCCTCGGGTCGCGTGAGGTAGATGTTAAGTCGGCAAGTGCCCTCGGAAATGGTTCCGAGCATACGGCCTCCGCACGGGTCAGGGGTTCCGCAAAGGGGAAAAATCGGACTACAGCAAGTCAAAAAGTTAACGATTCCTCGCCGGAGAGTCAAGCTAACTTCCTCTCTTTTCTTAGCTTGGGAGCTGTTTCGCTTGCATTTGCGCGGCGGGAAAGTTACCTTTTCGGGATGGCTGCAACTCGATTTTACCTGATTGGACCCGGCGCTGTAGGCAAGGTGCTCGCCCGCCGGCTCGTAAACTCCGGCTGGCAATGCGCAGGCGTCTGCGGTCGCGGCTCCGCGGCGGGCCGCAGATTGGCCAAGGAGCTTCGCGCGGGCTACGTCTCGTCGGTGGAACACGTTCGGTTGGACCGAGGTTTCATCCTGCTGGCGGTCGGCACGGGACAACTGGCGTCTGTTACTAAAGAACTTGCCAAACAAGACCTTAACTGGTCGCGTATCAAAGTCCTGCATCTGAGCGGCACCCTGGACACCAAGCCGCTTTTACCTCTGTCCAAGCTTGGCGCAACGGTCGGAGCTTGTCATCCCTACATGACGTTCCCGAGGTTTTCAGGGGTCGTCCGAGCCGGATCCAAGGAGGAGCGCCACGATGTTTCCTTCCCGTTGATTTTCGGGATTGACGGAGATACCAAAGGACTTGCGGCTTGCCGAAAACTTGCTAAAGCCTGTGGTGGCAAGAGTTTAGTCGTGCAGGGCAGCGACCGTGTAGCCTACCACGCCTCTGCCGTATTGGCGTGCACGCTGCTGGGCGCAAATCTTGTAATGGCCGAGACGATCCTGAAGAAGCTTGGTCTTGACCCAAACGTTTCGCGCGAGGCGGTCCTGTCGATTGCTCAGGAAACCCTAAGCAACTTTGCGGAGTATGGAATAGACCGGTCATGGACCGGCCCGGCGGTGCGGGGCGACCGCCAGACCATCGCGGCGCACGTGCGGGCGATAGGCAAGCTGGACCCGGAAGCCGCCAAGGTCTATAAGATGCTTTCGGAATGGGTTATTAAAAGGCGGGTGTAGGCTTACGATGAGTCCGCGATTCTCACGACAAGTAGCCTCAAACCTTGCATGGCAAGTAGCTTTCTACTCTTGATTTTCTTCTTTTCATTTCATTAGGATTTCATGCCCGAAATCACCAAGAAAATTCTCTGGGCGGACGACGAGATTGACCTGCTGGAAGCGCATGTCCTGTTCTTAGGACAGCACGGCTACGCGGTCACCGGCGTCACGAACGGAGACGACGCCATCTCGAAAGTGGATAGCGAGTCGTTCGACTGCGTGTTGCTCGACGAACACATGCCCGGTCTGGACGGACTGGAGACAGCGGACCTCATCAAAACCAAGCGTCCCGATTTGCCCGTGATCATGATCACGAAGTCGGAAGAAGAGTCGTTAATGGACGACGCGCTCGGAGCCAAAATCGCCGACTACCTGACCAAGCCGGTCAATCCGACACAGATTCTCGTCGCTCTGAAGAAAGTCATTGACAAATCGTCCATCGAGCAGCGAATCACGACGCGAGATTATCTGGTCGAGTTTCGTGAGATTGCCATGAAGCTCAACGAGAGTCCGGGCTGGCGGGACTGGGCGGATATTCATTCGCGGCTGTCGTGGTGGGATATTCAACTTGACCGCCTACCGGACGAAGGGCTGAAGCAATCGCTCGAAGGCCAGCGCACCGAATGCAATGTCGAGTTCGGCAAGTTCATCGAGAAGCATTACGAGAATTGGGTCTGGGAGCAGAGCGAGCGTCCGCCGCTCTCTGTGGACGTCGTGCAGAAATTCGTCGCGCCACGCCTGAAGGCGGGCGAGAAGGTGCTCTATCTGGTGATGGACTGCATGCGCTATGACCAGTGGATGGCGATTGAGCCGCTGCTCTATGACAACTTTCGCGTGACACGCGACTTTCACTTTTCAATTCTGCCGACGGCAACGCCCTACAGCCGCAACGCACTGTTCGCCGGATTGTTTCCCTCGGAAATCGAGAAAGAGATTCCCGGACTTTGGCAATCGGCGGATGAAGATGAAGGCAGCTCGAACCGCTTTGAGCGGCAGCTGCTGGACATGCAGCTGCAGAGATTGGGAATCACCGTCGAACCGGAAGCACGTTACGTCAAAGTGCTGGACCCCGAAGAAGCCTTGGTGACGGCCAAGAAGGTGTCGCAGTTCTTCGATCGCAAGCTGGTGTCGATGGTGTTCAACTTCGTGGACATGCTCGGTCACGGCCGCAGTCATTCCGACGTGCTGCGCGAGATTCTGCCGCACGAAGCCGGCTATCGGTCGGTCATCAAGGCGTGGTTCGAGCATTCGAGCCTGCGGCAGATTCTGCAAGCGTTTGCCAGACAAGGCTGGACGGTGATTGTAACCAGCGACCACGGCTCGATTCGCGGGCAGAAAGGCGCGAAAGTGCTCTCGGACCGCGAAGCATCGACATCGCTGCGTTACAAGTACGGCCGCAATCTGCGCGTGGACAAACGACAGGCGCTCGTTGTTCCGCAGCCTGAGAATTTCAAATTGCCCAAGCGCGGCATGAACACGGGTTACATCGTCGCGAAGGAAAATTACTATTTCGTGTATCCGACCAACTACAACAAATATCTTTCGCTCTATAAGGACAGCTTCCAGCACGGCGGTGTTTCTCTCGAAGAGATGATTCTGCCGGTCGCCATCCTTGAAGGCAAAGGGGCATAACCAACTTCTCTCACACTTGCTGATTTTCATATCCGTCGTTGTCACGATTCTCGGGCTGCTTCACTGGTTTCTGTACACCCGTTTAGTTTCCGCACTCGAAATCACCTCTCCCGCAATTCTCTGGCCGCTGCGCATCGCCGCAGCCTTCCTTGCGGTTTCCTACATTCTCGTCCGGATACTCGAACAGAAGTTCCCCGGCGCGCTTGCCCACGCTCTCGATTGGATCGCATCCATCTGGATCGGCATGATGTGGCAGTTCCTGTGGATCACGTTCCTGTTTTTCCTCGTCAAGATCGTGCTGGTGATTTCCGGCGTCTGGGGCAATCAGACGCTCGAGACGCACGTCCTGATTGGCCGGTATAGCTTTTATTTTGTGACGACTGTGGTCGTGCTGTTGTGCGGCTACGGAATATACAAGGCAACCGGACCGGCGCGCGTGGTCGAAGTGGACGTTCCGGTCAAAGGGTTTCGCCCTGAGTGGCGCAATTTCACCATCGCCATGCTCGCCGACTTTCATGCGAGCAACACAAACGGTGAATCACGCATCGCAATGTGGTGCGAACAGGTGACGGGATTGAAGCCGGACCTGATTCTCGCGCCCGGAGACATCGTTGACACGCCGGCCAATCAGATACCGGAAGTAGCCAACGGTTTCCGCAAACTTGCCGCTCCGTTGGGCGTGTTCAGCACGACGGGAAATCATGAATACTACGTAGGGCTTGGGCCGGCGATAGACCTCATGAGGCGCGGCGGGTTTCAAGTCTTGATGAATGAGACGCGCGAGCTTCCGAACGGAATTCGCATTTCAGGAATCGAAGATCGCACAGCCAGACAGATGGGCCGTCCGCTTCCGGCATTTCTGAGCTTGATTCCGGATGATGACACCTCTGATGTGCAAGTGCTCTTGATGCACACTCCCGGCACGGGCGACGTGCAGCGGGCGATTGACGCAGGTTTTGATCTGGTGGTGAGCGGACATACGCACGGCGGTCAGATGTTTCCATTCACGATGTTCACGAAGATGGCATTCCCGTATCACCACGGATTGTATAAGGTCGGTGACGGCTATCAGCTCACTACCTGCGGGATTGGCTACTGGGGACCGCCGATGCGCATTGGAAAGCCGCCGGAAATCATGCTGATCCGGTTTGTGCCGGACAGCGAACCGGCCCGCTGCGAGTGGAAGTGACCAATAAACAAAGCCCGTCTCGAAAGAGACGGGCTTTCACATCAGACGCGCGCATACGTCGCGCTTCACACTTGCTACTTCACGGCGGTCACTTGAAAGTAGAAGCGCTCATACGGAATTTGATCGAAGGGCACGAACAGCGCGGTATCTTTGACGGTCGAGAACAGATGTTCGGGCGCAAAGACATGAGTCTGGTCGCCGGACATATAGACTTTGTACGATGAGGCACCGGCAGACGCGTTCCACGTCAACTGCACACCGGTTTCAGAAGGAGTGAGCGAGAGATTCTTGGGCGGTTCGGGCGCGTCTTGTTTGCCTTCAATCCTGATGTCATCGACGGCCGCCTCCACGAGTGACGGCGGCGCGTAGTCTTCCGCGATGAATTGCAGAACCATCTGGTCGGTGGATTCGATGAAGTCTTTCAACTTCAATTCGACGCGTTGCCAACCGTTCGTGCTGACGGAAGTCTGAATGAGATTCGTCCATGTCTCTCCGCCGTCATTGGAAATCTGCACACGGAAGAAGTCTCCGCCCTTCTGCGGCCCGCGATCGTTCGAGTATGCGTAGGCAAAAGAGAGTTTCGCGTCCGAGAGATTGTCGAGACGAAAGACTGGTGACCGCAACGTCGTCTTGCCGCCATCCACGTCATGCGCTCCGGCCGGTTCGTTGGGGAACGCTCCGTTTCCCGTGACAAAGCAGAAGCTGCCATAGGCGGTGGCATCTTCGCCGACCTGCACGACGGAACCGTTCTCTTTGGACGGCACAGGAATCGCGCGGGTCCAGACACCGGCCGTCGCGTCGTCGCCGACGACACCCAGAATGAAACCGCGATCCACTTCCGCGTCGTCGGCAATCCCGAGTTCAAGCTGCACCGTCACAGAGCGCTCTTCGCGCTGCCGGACGGTAATCGAATCGGGTGCGACATAGTCGATGAAGCCGAATCGCGCAACGTACAGCGCGAACGATTGGCCTTCGGGAATCTGGTTGAACCGGAATTTTCCTTCGGCGTTAGTCGTCGCGATGTAACTGCCTGAGCTTGAGACCAGGAATACCCGCGAGCCGGGAATTGATCTTCCCCCGTAGCGGATAGTGCCGGACACGGTTCCAGTCCTGCTTGAAGACGCTGCCAGATCGACCGCCGCCGCCACATCCAGCAATCCGAAACCAAACTCGTTATCTTCTCCGGTAACACCCAAGTCACGCGCTGAAAGCTGCAGAGCAATTTTCGCAGCGGACGGTGTCATGTCGGGATTCACCTGTCTCATCAGTGCGCACGTCCCCGCGACATATCCCGCCGCACACAGACTTCCACTCGCCCTCACAAAACCGTCCCGTCCTGCGCTGCGGACATCCACTCCCGGCGCAGACAGATCGGGCTTGGTGCTCTTGCGATCACACGGCGAGGGACCTCTGCTGCTGCGCGGATCCAATGCCGGAACGCCGGTTGTATTGACATTTCCGATTGCGAAAAAAGTCTGTGATTCACTTGGTCGCGCGGCCGGAAGATGGATGGAACCGCGTCCCAAGTCTCCGTGATCGCCCGCAGCCCAAATCAGAATAGTGCCAAGCTGTTCTGTATTCACAAAGCTCCCCCACGCGGCCTCCGGCAGAGCGGAAGTGCAGGAATCGCCGACCTCCCATGCCTGAACGATTACATCAGGAACGTTCGCGAAGTCTCCCTTGAGAGCAGTTTGCAGAGCGTGGATGACATCCGACACGCGCGATTCTTTACCACAAGCCAGCGGAAACAGCCGCCATTGCGCTTCGGGAGCCACACCAACCGTATCACCTTTGTCCCGATCAACACCTATTGCACAACCGAGCAGAATTGAAGCGGCATCGCCACAGTAAGCGGGCATCAATACGGTATCCATGCCGACGGAGCGATTCTTCCAGACCGAATGCCCCGAATCGACGGGCGCACCAATCACACCAACCATCGAACCTGCACCCGTCGTCCCTTTTTCCCACGCCTGCGGTGCGCCGATTTGTTTGAGAGCCTCATCCGTTGCCAGCAGTTTCGTTTCAGACCGGGAAGCGGATAGCGGCTCAATCGGCAGCACGATCTCATCCAGCCCGACCTCACTCACTGTCTCGAAGTTCGCAATCAGCTCCGCTCCGGCTTTGGTTGCCCTGACCCGGAACATGTTCGAGAGCCAGAGCGGCTTCACCTCATCAATCATTCCGTTGCGTTCGAGAATCTGCAGCGACGACTGCACGGTCTGAAACGCCTGTCTGGCAGCCGCCTCGAGGGTGTCTTTCAGCGCCAAATGTTGGTCCGCAAAGCTGACTTGCCGCCCCCTGAACCAGCGATCCCGCACTCCATTGAGGTCAACTTGCGGTGAAAGAGCCACTAAGACCGGCAACTTCTCCTGCTCCCCGACTTGGGCATACGCATCGGCCAAACCCGAAGTCAGCATACCGGCGTGGGTCAGCGTCGCACCTGCCAACAGGGCGACAAAGGCGGCAATCAGGAGTTTTTGCCAACGCATAAATCTAAAGGGTTGTTATCGTTTTGGTTCGAGTCGAAACTAATTTGAGAATATACAAAAACCTGCAGCCTCAAGCAACCGCAGGTCAAATGAATTTCAAGTTACCCGGAGTGCCTAAAGATTGCACATCGATTCACTATGAATTGGAAATGCCAGAGTAATCTTCGTGCCGATGTTCAGGGCGGATTCCAGCTTCAGCTCGGCTCCATGAATGTCCGCGATATTCTTCACAATGCTCATGCCCAGTCCCGTCCCGCGCTCACCCTTGGTCGAGTAGTAAGGCTCGAATATCTTGGCTTGATGCTCCGGGGCAATGCCTTCTCCGGTATCGGCGATACTGACTTCGACGCGCTCCATGTTCCGGTGAGCAGAAATAGTCAACCTGCCTCTTTCGACAGACTCCATGGCGTGCACAGAATTGATAATCATGTTGATGAACGCCGATTCAAGCCCGTGCGGATCACCAAACACCCACAGGTCTTCCTCCAAATCGAGCACTAACGAAAAGTCACTATCCGCGTCGTTTTTGCGGTAACCGCGCAAACTTCCCGTTGTGGTTTCAAGCATATCCACAACTGAAGTCAGCAGTTGCTTCATGTCCAACACGCGAAAGTCCGGATCAGCCGGTTTGGTCAAGTGCCGCAGATTGTGCGCGATCTTCTCGATGCGTTCAGTCAAAGCGCCGATGGTTTCGAGGTCCCGTTTCATCGGTTCGCTGAGATTGAGTCCTTCCCGCTCCAGTCGCATGGTCAGCAATTCGATTCGACCTTTTACGGGTTGCAGACTGTTGTTAATCTCATGCGCGATGCCACCCGCAAGCTGATTGACAGTAGAGCGTTTTTCGGCTTCGACAACCTGACTTTCGAGACGTTTCTGCGCCGTCACATCTTCGAGGTTCAATCCTGCACGCTCGCGACCGTCATGGGACCGCTGTAATTTGAAGAAAGAATAGGCCAGCGACCGATCTCCCAATTTGAGGGAATGCCGCCCCGTTTCACCGGTTTGGCGGAACTGTTCATGCGCCTTTCGCAGTTTGGCGATGGCCAACGGGTCGCAACCTGCTTTGTCGAGAGAGGAGCCGATGCGCAGACCGCCGCCCAGCAATTCGACGGCTTGTGGATTTGCGAAGTCCACCATTCCGTCGCGGTCAAGCACCAGCACTCCGTGCGGCATACTCTGCAGAATCGTTCCCAGATACTCCTGCAGATCCTTGTAGCGCGCCTTCGTGTCTTTTTCGCCTTCATACAACCGCGCATTTTCCAGCGCGATGGCCGAGAGACGTACGAACGTCTCGAACAGCACGAGGCTGGATTGGTCGAACACTCCGGCGAGCTTGGTCGTGTCAACGTAGGCGACGCCCAATAGTTTGCCCTTCGAGATCAACGGTGCTCCCATCAGGGAACGCACCTGCATCTTTGCGATCGACTGCTGACGTCCCAGATCGGAGGCACCGATCACGTCGTTGATCAGGATCGGCTGCCGAGCTTCCATTACGCGGCGAATAATCGTCTGTGATGCCGCAGACTCCGCGTCATCGATGTCTTCATCCATATTACGAGCGACCGTAAACCGCCACTCGCCGTTGGTTCCGACAAGGACGAGAAATCCTCGCTCGGCACCAGTCAACTCGATCGCCGCCGACATGGCGCGGTCCAGAATTGTCTCGGGCGTCATATCGTGGTTGATGTCTTCGATCAGCGCCGAGAGCTTGGCAAGGCTTTCGACCATGCCGTCTTCGTGCAAGACCGAGCCAGCCGCAGGACTGGATTCAGGTGCCAAATCGTTCAAATCGTCAAAGTAATCCAGTGCCATCATTAATCATCCTTTTTCATCGCTGTACGCAAGGCCACTACTTCCTCCTTGAAACGGAGGATCTGCGGTGCTTTCAGATAAGCATCCTGTTGCTCTTCGGGTAACTTCGCCGCGATGGACTTCAGGATGCTGATAGCTTTGCCGAACTCTTCAAGCGCGCGTTTGAGTTGTCCCTCGGCGGCATGCTGCCTCGCCAGACCCCAATGGAATCGCCAGGCCAAATATGGATAGACAGAGACCTTTCGCAAAGCGACCTGTTTGTCGCTTCCTTCGAGCTTTTCTCCCGCGTAGAAGACCGCAATCATCTGTGTGCGCGCGGCCGAGTAGGGATCCCATTTGATTTCCGCGACTTTTCGGGCGGCTTCAAGCCGTGAGCGCACGTCCTCATCGTGACCAAATTCCGCTGCGATCCTGCAATGCGTCAAATGCAGATTGATCAGTGCCAACGGGTCGGCTTCGTTCGCCATGAGCAGTTGTGCGCGTTCGACCGCCTCAATCGCCTTGTCATGCTCGCCGCGCCGCGCGAAGAGACTCGCGAGTCCTTCCCACGCCTGACCTTCACTCTTGCGCGTTCCGAGGGAAGAAGACAAGCGCTGAGCTTCGGTTAAGACATTTTCGGCATCTTCCAGAGCTTCCAGCGTGGAGAGCAGCTTGCCCATGTAAATCATGGGTTCAAGCTGCGATTCTTGATCCCCGATGGCCTCCGCCAGCTTGACAGCTTCTTTCAAGTAGGCCTGCGCGCGCGTATAATCTGCACGATGATAGGCAAGTTCACCGAGATTGCTTAATGTCTCAACCTGTTCGCGCGTGTTCTCCAGCTTGCGAAATAGCGCGAGCGACTTCAGATAGTATTCTTCCGCTTCGCGCAGCGCGCCGGTTTCCAGCGCGTCCACACCGAGATTGTTGTAGATTCCCGCCAAGCGGTGCACGTCATCAATTTCTTTTGAAATCTCGGCACAACGTTCCCACAGAGATCTCGCGCGCAACCGATCCCCGGATTGCGCGGCAAGCACTCCGAGATTGTTATACATGTTCGCAACACCCCTTTTGTCGCCAAGTCCTTCCAGAACTTCGAGACAACGATGCCAGTAGGTTCGCGCAACGTCCGAGTCGCCGCGATAGAAGGCCAACGCGCCGACGGTATTGAGCAGCAGAGCAAATCCGGCATCATTGGAGTTCGGTTTCACTCTGACTAATCCCTCTTCCGCAAGCTCGCGCGCCTGTTCCCCTTCGCCGCGTTTGAAATGAATCCACGCCAGCGTCCCATAGACCGGACCTGCCGCATCGCGGCACGCTTCGCCGACGAGCGGACGACAGTTTCTGAGAATGCTCTCCGCGCGATCCGATTCTCCAAGCTTCTCGAGCAGAGCGGCATAACGTGACAGATAGATCAGGTTTTCCGGAGTAGGCGGAGCATTCCCCTGATCGACGAGTCCGCCAAGCAACTCCACTGACTTGGTCAAGTCTCCTTCGATGTATTCGAGTCTCGACCACGAAATGAGCACGATGTTTCGATGGGATGCCGGAACCAAGGCCCTGCTTTCCTCAAGCAGCTTGCGCACCCACGCCGTCCTTCCTCGCAGGAGGGCGGTTTCCAACAACTCTCCGGCCCGTTCGGGTGGTATTCTGAAAGCGCCGGAGAGAAAGTCGTGGAATAGCAGTGCTTCAAGCTTGCTCTCTTCATCGGCATCTTCTGCGGACGACCACAGCCGATAAAGCATCGCGTGAGCAGCACGACGCTCTTTTGTCGATAATTTCGCATGCAGCAGTAGCTTGATCGCGTCCCGACAGATATTTAGTCCTTGAGGCGATTCGTGAATCCACCCCATGTCGGCGATGTTTCGAATCAAGACGTCGGGGAATACTGCAGGCTCCGAACTAAACAGCCCGATCGCCACGCTCTGCGGCACGGGACGCAGAGAACAGGCGAGCGTATTCAGGAAAGTCCGCGCACATTCCGGCAATTCGCGCAAGGCGTCGCGCACCAGTTCCTCAATATGGCGGTGCACCGGAAGCGACCACCTTCCCGGCAGGAGTTCCCATCCGAACAGGCCGATACGAAGCCGCTCAGACTTCACCAACTCATCCAACGCCGCCTCCAATGCCGAGGGATATCCCAATGTGTGTCCCAGCATTTTTCTGACGAAGTCGGGCGGAAAACTATTGTCCGGGAATGTCGATTTAACAAACTCGGTGACACCAGTTTCGTCAAGCGGGTGCAGGGATATCTGTCTCCAGCGTGCAAACGGCTCCGGCACGCCCTGCGAAAAAGCACCGGCGATTATCCAAACACAGTCGCAACACTCCGGCGCGGCCTGCAACTCTGAGATCCTGTCAAAGGGCAACGCTTCGGCATCGGGAATCAAGAGAACATCCCCGCATTGACTCTTCGGAGGAAGCTCCCGCAATTGCGTCACCACGCGAGTCTTGAAGCCCGCTAATGTGAGCTCCACGGCAAATTCCTTGAGCATGCGTGTCCTGCCTAACCCGGCGCGCGCGCGGATCAGCAGGTTTGCAGGTCGCACCCCGTTCTTCAGTGAATCACGCACCTCGGCAAGCACTTGTCTTGCTTCAACGTTCGTAACCGACCCCGAAGAGGAGATGTAGGAACGGCGCGTTTCGGGAGACTCATAATCGAAGTTCGTGCCGTCACGCTCGTTGAGCAGGGCGATAGTATGCCGCGCCGAAGGTGGCCGCTCCGCAGGATTAGGCTGAATGAGACTGAGAATCACGTCCGCCAACCCGACTGGAAGGTCGGGGCGGAAGCGCAAGGGATGTGGAATCTCCCGCTTGGTCCGCAATTTTGCTCCGGCAAGCGCATCATCGTCGGTGAAGGGCATTCGTCCGACGGCAAGGCGATACATCAAGACGCCGAGGGCATAGAGATCGGTCGCCACAGTTGCTTGGCCTGTGGAAAACAGCTCGGGTGCCATGTAGTCTAACGTGCCGCCTGTTTCGCAGATCGTGTCCGAACCGTTCATCCTGGACGCCAAACCGAAATCCACCAGCTTCAACAGGGTGAATTCCCCCTGGGGATTCAGTCTGGCCAGAACATTGTCCGGCTTGATGTCGCGGTGCAGCAGTCCGCGGCTGTGCAGAAAGGCCAAGGCGCGGCATAGGCAGACCAGCGCGGAGCGCAGTTGCTCGGGAGTCCAAACCGGAGTGATTTGGCTGAGCGGCTTGCCATCCACAAATTCAGAGGTGAAGTAGTAGCCATTCTTGATGCCAGTCAATGCTCCGAAGTCAAAGACCGACGGAATGTGCGGGTGTACGACACCGCGCATGGTTCTGAACTCCGCGCGGAAGTTCTCGAGTGCCACTTCATCTTCGACGTTGCGCAGCAGCTTGAGCGCAAGAATCTGATTACTGCGCCGCGTGTCGACAACGAGATACACGACTCCCATCCCGCCTGACCCGATGGTCCGCAGTACTTGATATCTTGCATCAATGAAGGAGGAGTCGTGCATTGTCAACTTGTTGGGTTGGCGATCACTACCAGACCGATAAAGCGTGGAAAATCCGCAACCGAATCAAACAATCGGGTTCACGCGGATTCACAGAAAACAAAAACCCGGCCAGAATTGACCGGGCAGGTTTGATGGTGAAATTGACTAACTATCCACACGTTGGGTAATCACATAGCGGCTGAAGTGGTTTGTCTGGACGACCAGTTCGTTCCGGCCGCCGCGCCATTGGTACTGCACCTCTTCAACGGTACCGTCATCGTGCACGTAGAGCGGCACCAGATTGTCGTAATTGTAGTCGGAGGGCAAATTGAGCGCTCGGATATCCCACACGATGTTCAAGTAACCATTGAAGTGTGTGGGGTGGGGGTAGAAATCTGCAACTCCGATACAGCGAGCCGGAGAAACGATTTGCAGCACCATTTCATTCGGTAGTGTTCCCGGGAGCCACTCAAGGCGGACGATGCCCTGCAAATTCAGGCTTCCGCCCTGATGCGGTCTGGCAAATCGTTCAGCGAGCATACTGTCACAGTTATCGTCGAGCGAAGTTACGGCATAATTAAGAGCGCGCAGGCCTTGATTCTCAATTGCAGCGATGGTCTCTTCGATCGGAGCGTAGAAGTTGTTTCCCGCGTTCTCAATCGTTGGGTTGCTTGCGGTCGGAGAACTCAAGTCGGAGCAGCTTACCGCGAACACAAGAACTACCAATAGGGTAGCCAGCTTTAGTGTGTATGTACGTTTCTTCATTTGACTCTTTCACTTGCGAGTTTTACTGAATCGGGTTGATGAATCGCAACGTGTATGCCAACTATGTTAAGTGTGTTTGACTTCAGAAAACAGCAATTTGGAATACTGACACTCGCGACGGCTGGTTCATATCAGCACATGCATCATGAATTCGGTACAATGTGGTTTCGAGCGGGTGAAACGAACCAATCGCTCCAGTAGCCCGAGCATAAGCACTAAGCAGAACTCCCGCACAGCTTGCTCAAGGCTGTGCGGGAGTTGTCGAGGATGCACATGCAGCGTGCGGAGGTGACAATCAGACTTTCGAAAAGCTCTTCTGTTAGACCTTCCCGGGCGGCAGCCGGAAGACCACCGCCCGGGAAACCACGGAACCAACCAAGAGTCAGGCGAAGGTAACTTGATGATAATTTGACCGTCGTAAAGAGGGGCAGTCTCCGCAAAGTCAGCACCTGTGATTGGGGGGATTGCGCCACTTCCATGTTGATGTAGGGCAACCCATGTGCCAAGTATAGTAGATGTAGCGAGGAATTCTTTCTATTTGTTTTTTAGTGTCTTGTGCGCGCCTTTTTGAAGGACTGTGCTTAGCAGAAATTTGCAAACGTAGTGAAATGAGCAACTCCATAGTTCTTAACAACCGCCGTGGCTCAAATGACATACTTCCGGGGCAAGACTTTCCATTTCCAAGCAAACGTTGTATCTTGTCGACACACGAACCCTGAACGGAGGAATGATGAGATACATACTAATTAGTCTTGCCCTGCTCGCAGCGGCTCTTGCTTGGGCGACCGAACCCCAACCTTCGGTCAAGTCTGCCGGCGAGTTGGCATGGGAAGCGATTCCCAACACAATTCCGGATGATCAACAAGTCCAAACTGCTCGACAGTTCTTGGACCAATATCCTGATGATATTCCATTGCTGCGCAGCGTGCAGAACGTCCTGAATCGGAAGTCCGACCTGACGCTTGACTTCTGGAAAGAACGCATGGACGCAAACCCGACATCGGCGAACCGCTATCTATATGCGCGCAAAAGCGGAGATCCGCAGATCATGAGGGAGCAGGCGCGGCTCATGATGCGGCGCGACAAAGGTAACTTTTGGGGTTACTATCTTGCCGCAGTGGCGGAGTTAAGTAAGGACAAGCCCGACTTGAAAGTGGTGACCGACTATTTCGAAAAGGCCATTGCCAAAGACCCCTCTCGTCCAGAGGGATGGGGCTATGCAGCACAGGCTTACGAGGAGCTGAAAGACTGGGACAACGCCTTGCGGATGTATGAGGCGGCGATGGTCGTCGACCCAAGCGACAAACACCCCAAGATGGCTATTCTGGGAATATATGCTCAGCAGAAGGACGCGGACAAGTATTTCGCGCTTGTGGCGGAGCTGCTTCCCAAGGAGCCGCCGCTTGACATTAGTCTCGAACGATACAACTCGGATGTCTTATTGACCACCAATGACCTCAAGACCGACTACACAGTCTTAGAGGTGTTCGCATACTGGTGCGGGCCGTGCGTGCGGGTCGCGTTGCCGGAAATGAATAAGCTCGCCGAAGCCGGCGCTCTTCCCTTCCCCTTCTATCCAGTGCATGCGGAAGGCAAGAACGAAGGCGGCCTTGCCTTAATGGATTCCAATGACGTCACGGGTCGGGAGTGGCATCTGAACTTTGTTTTCGGTGACCAACAGTTGAACGAACGGCTTTCGGTGGTGGCCTATCCTTCATTCTATGTGATTGACAATGAGGCACGACCGGTGGCCATTCTGGTCGGGCATTCCGAAAGCACGATTGACATCCTCGAATGGCTGATTATTGAAGCAAAGAAGCGCACGTAAGCGGCGCATCGCTTTGCAGAAAAGCCCGCTTATAAGAGCGGGCTTTCTCGTGGTGGGGTTGCTGGAAACTATCTGAGCAAGACGAGCTTGGTCACGGCGTTGTCGCGAGCGGTGCTAAGGTGCACAAAGTAAACCCCACTGGCAATGCCGCTCATGTCAACGGAAACTTGATGATGCCCCGCCGCGTATACGGACTCCGGCAGCGTGGATACTACTCTCCCTAAGATGTCGAACACTCCCAGCTTTACGCGTGACGCACGTTCGAGCGAAAATGTGAGCAGGGTGGTGCCATTGAAGGGATTGGGATGTGCGGCGAGACTCAAGAGAGTAGGAGCCGCTTCGACCTGCTCAGATGCTGAGGCGACGGAATCCGCATGCCATGGAACAAACTGAACGACGCCTGTCAGTGTATCGCCTAACCCTGAGGGATTCAGCGTCTCGTGAAACGGCCCCGACGTGTGCCCCCAATAGTTGAAACGCGCATCCGTGGACGCGGATCCATCCAGCGCATAACCGCATGAGGCGAAGTGATTGTCCCGCAAAAGTGCAGGAGTTTCCTGCCACCAGTTTCCGGAAACTATCGAGGGAAGACCGTTCAGGCTGTCCCTCTCGAAACGATTATAGACGATCCGCACGGGCGAAGTCACCGAGGTGGAAATGTCGTCCACCGCAAAAACCCCTGAGCACTCAACAAAGGAATTGCCGTAAATCAACGCGCCATGTTGTAAGTCGCCCGGAGTTACCAGCCCGACAACTCCCTGTGCGGCAAGACCTGTATCGAGTCCCCGGCAGCGAACGAAGGTATTGCCCGCAATCCGTACAGAGTCACCTTCGCTCGAGGACACGTAGAGCGTATGATAGCCGTAGTTACAGTCAGTAAATGCATTACCTTCAAACTGAATGACTCCGTCGCTTAAATAGACGACTTCCCGCGAAGGCAACGTCGTGACCGGACCGAAAACGCAATTGCTAATGGAGTGTGGCCCAAACGTGCAGGTGAGCAGCGTACGCCGACCGGTAGACGAGAAAGTGCAGGAGTCGATAGATGAACAGACCGAGGACACTACCGGTGTTTCGCTGTCCCCGACACCGTGGAACAGGCAGTGCCGAGCGGACAGGCAGTTGCCCGCTCGCATTGATACACAACGCCCGCTCAATCCGCGGAATTCACAATCCTTCAGCTCAATCAGCGCTTCGAGACTGTCCGGCACGTGCCGGAAGCCGTCGACCATCTCGGCAAAAACGCAGTTCACGATTCTGACGCTATCCGCCCAACCTCGAACACCATGCCTGCCGCTATTGCGGATCTCAAAGTTCTCTATTCGTGCGGATGCAAAGTATGGTATTGAGAGGGCTGCCATCGTGTCTGCGGCCTCAAGACTGGACGGATCGAGTGTCGGTCTCAAGACTTCACCGGAGTCACTCAGTAGCTCTCCAATCAACGCAAAGGCTAACGGCGGTGCGACTACGATTTCTTCGTATGTCCCGAATGACACAAACAGCGTGTCTCCGTGACCAAGGCTATCCAGACCTGCCTGAATGGTCGGAGCATCGGCGGGAACCGAGATGACTCGCCCATCAACCGTACCTGTCGGCACGAGCAACAATGCCGACAACGTCACGAGTGCAGCTATGGACAACTTGCGATTCCGCTGACAATATTGCCGTAAGCCTTGCAAGATAGCTCCTCGCAGTACGCCTCGACATCAACTTCACTGCACGCGCGAAGTTGGACTCTAATTTCGTAGCTCCCCGGGGAAAGCTGCAGTTGGCAGACTTTGCAGCACGTTTCGGAGCAAACAGCACTGTTGGTGCAGTCCGCAACATAGCTTCCGGCCGACGTGTAGATTGCGACACACGATGCACAGTGTTCGCAGTTCGATTCGCCGCAATCAGTCCACGCTTTGATTGTGTACGTCCCGAAGCAAACGACCGTGAAGGAGGTAGAGGCAAACCCGCTTGCATAGTCACAAGTCAAAGTACCCGCGCACGTTTCGTCTTTCGTGCCAGCGGCAAGATGGCAGCCAGGGTCATCCGCCTGTGCGAGCACAATCGAACTGAAAGCGAACATCGCCCATACAAACCAAATCAGATTCCTCATAACAGCCCCCTATCTCAATGGAACCCTGCACCTCGCCTCAAAGACACGGCTCAATGGATATCAAAAGAAAGTGAAATTGTCAAGGGGAAGATAGCGGTCAGCAGATATTGCACCGCAATGCCTTGAATACACTTCAGTTCGTGGATGAAAAAAAATCAGGCGGCATATCTGCCGCCCGATTTGTGTCTTCTTGCTGGCAAGCTACTTGGTCACCGTCACCGTCTGCGGGTAGATGGTCACCCAGCTCGTGATAATTGAGATCACCACATCGTCAATTCCCATCTGCGTCTTGATGTCGTAGTTCTGAGCACCGCCCGCCAGTGCCTGCGAATCAACTTCCGTCAGCGGAACCAGACCCCACAGGATGAACCACTGTTTTTTCTTTTTGGCGACTCCCGAGGACGCACCGCTGCCCACCTGATGATTGAATGTGTAGCAGCCGCTAAGCGCCGCACAGAGGATCGCAATCATCGCGAATCTCACAAGCTTCTTCATAAACGAGCCTTTCTTTGTTGATGCGGGTTTCGGACTTCCGTCTATCTGCTTCAAGGATAGAGTTTGCGAATTGATCCGAGCGACGATTCAACAGCACGAGCTTCGTCGGCCCACATCGCGCGCGGTACGGTGTAATCCAAGCTCACCGGTTCGTCGGCATGCAGGATAATTTTCAAATGCACCAGCGACTCGCTGATGCCCATGATCTGCAGCGCCTCCACCCCGCCGAGCGACAGCCACGCCTCTGAGAACTGCGCTTCCGCTCGCTGCGAGCGATAAACTCGTGCGACTTCACCCGCCCACGGGATAAAGTTCGCGCCGAGATCCACTGCTTTGGAAAATGTGCTGACAAGCAATAACGGGCCGCCACCTTCGCGCCGAAAGGCCGAGACAGGTGCAAGCCCCAGCTCACTGGTATCCCGCGCTGCGACGCTGATCAGCGTCTCGAACATCTCTCCCTCCAACGGCACCCATCCCTTTGGTACCCGGAATGCGATTCCGCCTGCCCGCGCAGAGTCTCCAAGCTTCGTGGTGTCTACCGTAAACTCAAGCTCCTCCCACACGCCTTCCCTCTTCTCAACTTTCTTGCCGGTGGAACAGGAAGAAATGAGCACAATCAGCGCGATAAAGAGCATGACGTGTTTCATGCAGCGAAGATAATACAAATCCGTAAGACCCGCAAGGGAAAACGAGAAACGGGGCAAGTCTCTCGACTTGCCCCGCATCATCAACAAAGCCTTCGCGGGTCTTGGACCCCGCGATGACTCACGCTTACTTCAGGAGCACCATCTTCTTCTGAGCCGTGAACGAACCTGCCGTCAAACGATACAGGTAGACACCTGACGTCAGATTGCCGCCGTCGAAGTTCACCGTGTACGAACCAGCACTCAACGTGCCGTTCACCAGCGTTGCTACTTCCTGACCAGCGATGTTGTAAATCGACAAGGTCACGTTCGCGGATTCCATCAAGTCAAAGCGAATCGACGTCTCGGGGTTGAACGGGTTCGGATAGTTCTGATACAACGCAAACTCCGACACCACACTGCCGCCCGAACGCGGCGTCGCGGACGCCGTCGCCAGCACTTCGCGCTCGCCGGAAATCGTCACGCTCGCCAGTTCATACACGTAGGTTACGCCGCTGGTGACATTGGCATCGAAGTAGGAGTAGCTTGAGCCGATAGCGCTGTTGGCTGCGGATACTTGCTCAACCAACACACCATTACGTGAGAGTTCGAAGCGATCCAGTTCGGATTCGGAAGAGGTCCGCCAGGCCACGGTGATGCCATGCGCACCGGCCGTCGCCGTAAACGATGCCAATTCCACAGGCAGGAAGCTGTCGCCCGGGATATCCAGAACTTCACACACTTCACAGCGGTCGCCGCTGATCAGCACCAGAATCTGCGAGGCAGAACCCGGGCACGGCTCGAGCTTCAACGGCCAGATGCCGTCGGAGCAGACCTGCAAACGCACATCCGAATACGAATCGCTGACCGGCTGGCTGATGCAGACATGCACCTGACCGAGGGCATCGGTGAATTCGCCGGTCGTGCTGAGCGCGCCGATATTGTTCAACTCTGCAAGATCAACCCAAACGCCGGAAACAGACGTATTACCAACGCTCAGCGCGTAGGCGCCGCGCACCAAAGTAATCGTCGCGCAAATCGTCGCCGTGCCGCCTTCAATCACCACAGGATCCGTGGCGATGAGGAACTGGTCGCCGCAATTCACAACGTTCTTGGCAACACCCGTCGGATTCAAGCTCGGATCGTAGCCCAACGCGTCCAACACAACCAAATTGGCCGGACTGTTGTTCAACGGGTCGTTGTTGAACACGGTGTTGACATACGGATAGACCGGAGCGTCGCCCACATTGGGATAGCCGCGTCCATCGTTAATGTTTACGTACGGAATGCCGTTATTCGGGCCGCCGCTACGGTCGGTCGAGAGCTTCCAAATCGAAAGCTGCTTGATCCGGTCGGTCTGAGCGTCCACCGCGTCGTACGTGGAGAAGATCCACGCGACAGCGGGAATCACAGCGGGGTAGGTATTGTCGACCACACACGGATCGATCTGAACACAATACGGATGGAGGTTCAGCGTGTGGTTCAAGTCTGTGCAGTAGGTGTAGAACGTATCCGGCAGGCTGGCGCAGTTCGTGGTTGTGAAGCACATCGAAGACAAGCGGAAATTAGTGCTTCCCCCGGGGAACAGCGTAATGCTGGCGTGCGGGCCGTACACGTAGCTCTGGAAATCCACAATGCACTGGTCGTCCAAAGCGATGACCGGACCGCGTTCTTCATCAGCCACGATCGGCGCGTTCACCTCAAGCGAAGCAAGGGCCGCCGTTGCCATCAAGAGAACTACGAAAACTCGGATCATTTTCATCATTTGATTCCTTTTGCAGTCTATATCAATCTATCAATTACAATCCGTTACACACAAAAACACACTCCCCGCCTAAGAGGGGAATACATCCCAAATCTATAACAACCTCCAACGAATGTCAAGTGACTAACTCCTACTCGTGAAATAATCCGCGTTTTCCGCAAATTCAACACGACCGAGGCTTGATGAAACCTTCAGATTGTAAGCAGTTGATTCAATTAAGAATCCCGCTCGTACTCAAAGAAGAACTTAAATATCAGCTGGTAATTTGCTCTTGGACAAAGCAAAACTGACCCATCCCTCCTTTGTGCAACTCCTCTCCTCGAAGGAAGGGCAGACGGGGCAAGCCATAAGACTTGCCCCGTGCCTTCCAGTTAACCTTTCGACCGAGCGACTCCCAATATGCAGAACTACTTGAGTAGCACCATCTTCTTCTGCGCCGTGAACGAACCTGCCGTCAAACGATACAGGTAGACACCCGAAGTCAGATTGCCGCCGTCGAAGTTCACCGTGTGCGAACCAGCACTCAACGTGCCGTTCACCAGCGTTGCTACTTCCTGACCGGCGATGTTGTAAATCGACAAGGTCACGTTCGCCGATTCCATCAAGTCAAAGCGAATCGACGTCTCGGGGTTGAACGGGTTCGGATAGTTCTGATACAACGCAAACTCCGACACCACACTGCCGCCCGAACGCGGCGTCGCGGACGCCGTCGCCAGCACTTCGCGCGTGCCATCCAGATTCACGGCCACAAGAGTATAGGAATATGTGACTCCGTTCTGCGCCGTCTCGTCCGTCCAAGAGTAACTTGCGCCGGTCGAGGAATTGTGCGCGGCCGACGATTGAAGCAGACTTCCGTCGCGCTGCACTTCAAAGCGGTCGAGATTTGATTCGGACGCGGTGCTCCACTGGAGCTGCACTTGATTGTCACCAGCAATCGCGGAGAAGTCGTTCAACTCAACCGGCAGAATGAAGTCCAGCGTGACACAGATGCAGCCATCGCCGCGAATTTCCAGCCAGAAGACGCCGTTTGTAATCTGCCACTCTCCACCGAAGAACTCCTGAATATAGGTGGACGGATCGCAATCCACATCACACGGATTTGAGCAGCCCAGCCGCTTGGTAACCACCGGATATTGGCCGGGAGCCAGATTGAAGACACGAATCCGCGAACTGCGGTCGGGACAAAGCGCAATACACATCGAGACTCCGACATCAGTCACCGCATCGAAGTTTGCATCTTCAGGGATGCAGATTTCGACAATCTGCCCGCGGATCTCACCGCCGGGGTAAGTCGAAGTATGCGCGTTCACATACAGCAGGTCAGTATGGAACTGGGTGACGTTGCCTGCAGCAAGTGCCCACGAACCGAATGCGCCGGTATTAGAGAGATTCAGGAGGCCGTGCACAACCCCGCCATTCGTTCCTGCAGGAGCGGCATGAATATGTGCGGCAGTCACATCGCCCGTCAGCCCGCTCCACTTGATGGCATAATCCAGCGCAGTTTCCGTGCTGTTCAGGTCGAACCAGCCGAAGCCGACACCTGTCGCTGGATTGGGCGGAACCTCTTGCTGACCGCTCAAGAGCGCCACGCGGGTTCCGCGAGTTAAAATCTGCCCGCGAATGTCGCCGCCGGGATTGACATCTGTGTGGATGTTTACATAGAGGCCGTGCGCGTTCAAGCTGGCTATCTGTGCAGGGGTCAATCCAGCCCATACACCGTTGGCGCCCGTAGCGGTCAGGTTTTGCAGCGGATGCAGCACTCCGCCATTGACTCCCACGCCGCCCGTGTGAATGTGTCCATTCGTCAAGTTGCCGGTCAGGCCACTGTACCACAGCACATAGTGGAGGTCGTTCCCAATCAGTTCAAACCTGCCGATTCCCGAACCAACGCTTCCCGTCGGCGGGTTTTCCTGCGCACCATTCAGGTAGGTGAAGTGGGTGTACGGCCCCGCGAGGACGCTCAAGGCCGAAAACAGGACTCCGGCAAACAATAGTGTCAATTTACGGTACATAGTTGCTCCTCGGGCTTTCGATACCTGTCATTTAAAGTTGACCAATTCTGTCAACTTATTATAACATTGATGCCGCATCGAAGCAAGACTTGGAGACTCGAAATCACTGTAGAGTGCGCGCCACGCACCGTGTTTAACTCAAGCAGAAACAAGCGAACGGCAGGGACATTTCTGCCACTGCATTGGTGCTTCCTCTCCTGCCTTTATTGCTCTTGGTTTTTCGTTGTTTAGAAACAAGAAAGCGGGGCGAACCCAAAGGCTCGCCCCGCCATATCCGACTGTCGCCGTAACGGGATTCAAGACCCGCAACGGTCAATCTTCATTACTTCAGCAACAACATCTTGTGCTGCGCGCTGAAGCCGTTAGCTTCCATCTTGTACAGATAGAGGCCGCTCGACAGACCAGCCGCATCGAACGATACGACATGACGGCCCGCGTTCATCGTTCCGTTCACCAATTCGGCGACCTTTTGACCCATCACGTTGTAAACCGTGAGGCTCACCTGACCGGCTTCCACCAAGTCAAAGGAGATGTTCGTCGTCGGGTTGAACGGGTTCGGGTAGTTCTGATACAACGCATACTCACTGACAACACCAGCGCCACCCTGCGGAGTCGCCTCAAGCGAGCCGAGCAATTCGCGGCCGCCGTTGACGTCCACAGCATACAGGCTGTATTGATAGGCAAGACCGTTGGTCAGGCCATTGTCGGTCCACGAGTAGTTGGCACCCGTCGCGCTGTTGGTCGCATCAATCGTGGCAACCATCGCGCCGTTGCGCTCGACCACGAACGCGTCGTTGTCCGACTCGGAAGCCGTCACCCAGTTCAGCGTGACATTGCCGTCACCTGCAACTGCCGTGAAGCTTGACAGCTCAACACTCAGGATGATATCGTAGCTGATGTTGAGGCTGACGCAGTGCACGTAGCCCGTGTCACCGGCCGCATCATCAAAGATATAGAGTTCCCAGATTCCGAGGGCATTGAAGCCGTCCGCACCTGCGAGGGCTTCGGCGGGGATGAAGCTGCCGTTAAACGGCGCCACACCTGAAGCAATCGGGGTCACGGCTTCGTCGTCCAGCGTCGTCACCCAGAAGTTGTCGCCACTGCTTCCGACATCTTCGAAGAGCGTCAGCGTGTCCTGCCACGGGGTGATCAGGTAAACATCAAGGTCGCCGTCGAAGGTGTGCGTAATCGCGAGGCACACATCGAGATCGGTGATTTGATACTGCTGTTCCACATTGAAGAAGAACGACGACGGGCCAGAAGAGGCACCGGCACCGAACGGAATCTTGCCCAGGCAGGTTCCCTGCACCTGAGCGAGGTTCGGACCGGACACATCGGGGCACGGGCATTCGAACTGACCGCAGACGGTGGTCAACGAATACTGTGACTGACCTGCAGCCACGTAGCGATCCACGGCAATCCAACCGCCGGGCCACGGGGTGCAACCACCGAATGTGGCAGCGGCGAAGAAGGAACCAGCCGGGGTGGTGCACAGACCGGCGGCAGTCGTCGCCACACGGAAGGCCACCGTTGATGGCGGATAGACGGAGCAGTCCGCGCCGTCACGGATAATCACGGTCATGGTCTGGCTGCCGGTCGTGGCCGGAACATACCAGTAATCACGCTCGGTACCCGGGCAGAGCACGCCGTAATAGGTGTAGTTGCAATCCAGCGAGAGGATATTGGCAGCGTCAGCACACGTGCCGTTCGGCTCCATTTCCAGCGGCGTTCCGCACGGCTGAAGCGTGGAGCACTCGACAGGGTTGGTCGTGCACGGGCCAAGGCTCGTCACCTTTAGCACGTAATCGTTGACGTTGTAGTTATACACCTTGATGTAGTAGGTGCCGGGATTCAGACAGAAAGCCTTCAACGCGTCAAAGGAGCAGCCGCCATCGTCGTCACCGCCGATGGAATCGCTGCAGCTCGACCACAGCGAGAAGCGGCCGTCCACAGCGCCCAACGGGGCGGCGGTGTTGCTCGGATACAGACCGGAGATGCAGTGACCGGCTTCGCGGCCGCCGACAAAGATTCGTACAGAGTCAACTTGAGAAAGCGTAAAGCTGTACCAGTCGGGAGTCGTCGTCGCAGAGATGTAAGCGCTGTCACCCAGCACGGAATCGCCGACTGCGAGAGCCTGGGCAGTCTGGCACGTTGCATGTGCAACACCGCTCTCGCCGACCGGGCACTCGATCAGCGAAATGGAGAACTCATAGGGATCAACTATGCCTGCCGTCGAAGCCGACGTGCCGACATGGATCCAATACTGAACACCTGCGGTCAGGGTGACACGCAGATAGGTCACGCGGCTGGCAGGTTCATTGCAGTCCGTTGCAACCGTTCCCGACGAGAAGCCGACGCTGGTCGCACCGGCACAGCAGGAGCCGCTCATGACACGAATTGCGGCCACCGCGGCCGTCGCACCCGTGCGCGACGCGCGCAAGAAGTAATAGCCCGAAACCGACGGGGTAATCGTGTAGTACACTTCGTTGTACGGAGAGGCCGCGCCGACGGAGCACTCATTGTCTCCGTCCAGCACGCCGGTATCCGAATAGGTCTGGCCGTAGCTCAGCGGCGGAATGACCGTCGCGTCGGCACAATTGCCCGCCGTATCCACACCGCCCTGATCCAGATTTCCACCTTCGTCACGAACTTCGGGCGTAAAAGCCGACCAGCTCATGGTTGCGGAAAGGTCATTCAGTTCGGTCAGTTCGGCAGCCGTGGCGATTCCGAGCACCGCACGCTCGAACAGCGCGTGATAGCGGACCTTCATGGCTTCATACGCGGCAATGTCGTCAACCGTTGCCTCGGTTGTCAATGCCGGATGCACAGGCGGCGCCACTTGCAGAACAGGCTGGACACCCGCCGGCAGACTTGCTTCACCCTTGTCGGATTTCACCGTTTCCGCGTAGGCCAAACAGGCCACGGCGGCAAGTAAAATCAATACAATCAGTCTTTTCATACTTTCTCCTTCAGGACATTTTTTCGTTGCGCGGCAACATTTTTCGCAGACTCCCACCTAATGACCATAAATATATTTAGCATACCGGCTGATGTCAATGGAGTCCGATTTCAAACTAAAAAAACTCTCGAACCAAGCTATTATGGGTCTGCAAAACTGACCCTATTACAAACAAGGGCATACACCATTTCAATTGTTCAACTCATCAGCAACAAACCGATGCAATCTGCACGAACTGGAGGCATTTGCTCTTCGGGAAAAGCAATCGGTAAGTGGAAGCAAATTCCTGAATGAATCCGGCATGGGTCAGGACAATTGTCGGTGATTCTTGAGGAACATGCTGGACATCAGCCGGAAGTCTATTCAAAACAACCCTTGATCTCGTTGGGAGATGAGTTGCAAGTATCAGCGGCTTTGTTAAGTAAAGTACTGGGTTTGGCTTAGGCTCTTTGCAGAGGTCTTGATCGAACTCTAAACCAAAAGAAGCGGCCCGTCAGAAAGGGATGACGGGCCGTCCAGGCGGATGCGGATCCCCGGGACCCACAACCCACTTTTTAGTCTGTTGCTTTCAATTCTAAGAGATTCCGTTCGAGAGTCAAGAGGCAGGATTTGATTCTCGGGGTCGGGTTGGTTATTTTGTGGCAAGTATGGACCAAGACGTAAAAAGCATCGGACAGGACAGCGTCGCCCAAACGAAGTGGCTGGCGATTGCCCGCGCGGCGGCTGGAACGGCCGGCCTGCTCCTGCTGACTATTCTTGCGGCCTTCATGGCTCAAGAGCAGTCGGCCCTGAAGCAATACCGGACTGCAGGCGTTCTCCAGTCGGAGTTCTCTGCTGTAGTGACCGCCACTGGGGATAGCGTGCGAACTTTCTCGGTGGTGAAACCGGTGGACTTTCCGTCCGGCGTCTACCCACAGGCGGGCGACACGATTATCTGGATAGGCGCGGAACGTGCCACACCCGACGTGTGGCGGTCATATTTCCACCGCGTGCTCCCACCGGACACGCAGATTGTGCTGACCGTCAGCGGTCCGCAAGGAGTGCACGACTTCGTTGTCCGGACAGCCGTGGAGCGCGCGGCCAGTTACTTTATGCTGACCCTGATCGATGTTTTGCGGTTTCTCATCGCTTTGGGTTTCATCGGTGTCGGACTGTGGGCATTTTTCGCGCAGCCGAACTCAACGCCTGTGCGCATCTTCGCGTGGTTTTGCTTTACGATGACGGCGGCGATGATTGCCGGTGTCAGCGTTATGCCGACCTACTATGCTTCATTCCGCATACCGGGACTGAATGGCGCACGGCAGGCATTAGGCGTTTTCGCGCTGGGAATTCCTGTGCTCTGGCTGCACCTGCAGTTTGTCTTCCCGCGAATACTGAGGTTTGTGCGTCGCCACCGAGGATGGGTCTATCCGGTCATCTATGCGCCATGGGCCGTTGCAGTAATTGCTGCCGCACTTGCCTCGGGAAAGTGGATGGATGTGTCGCTCGCCGATACGATCGCGACGGTCAGCCTCGCGCCGCTGCTGGTTTGGCTGATACTGGGATTTGTGATTCTCTTCCGGAGGTTCCGCAACACCTCCGACCGGATTGAAAAGCGGCAACTGCGTTTGATTCTCTGGGGCACGGGTATCGGCATCGGCGGATTTCTTGCGCTGATTCTTCTGTTGAATGTTTTCAGCGGCTGGTTTTCCGGCAACACGATGCGGACGCTCGGAGCTATCGTCATCGGCTTCTCGATGCTCTTGTTCACACCGATTTCCTATGCTTATGCGTTCGGACGTTATCGGCTGCTTGAAGTTCAAGGCAGAGTCAAGCGCGGCACGCGCTACCTTTTGACGAGCAGCATTGTCCTGGTGGTGTTTCTGGGACTCGTTTACGTGATTGGAGAATATGCGCTGAGCGCCTTGGGAGTATCGGGGCGGATGCCGACGATGGCGCTGGCTCTGCTGCTGGCTTTCGGAATCAGTCCTGCGCGGAGGCGATTGCAGGCCGAGGTGGAGCGGCGGTTCTATCCGGAGCGCCGCAAGTTGCGCGACAAGCTCGAACAGGCGCTGGAAGGGTCCTCATCACTGGGAAGCCGCAAAGCTTTTCTCGAGAAGTTTTCCGAGCAGGTGCGCGAAAGTCTGCATGTGGAAGCGGTGCAGCCCGTTCTTGCCGGGGAGAACGGCGGAGGATTCCTGTGCGGGAATGCGCGCCCGACACCGTTCACCCATCAGAGCGATTTCCTGACCAGAATTGTCCGCGAGCGGCGTCCGGTCTTTGTGGATGAAGTGGTTGCCAGCGGAAAGACTCAGGTGCTTGAAGAAGAACTTGAGTGGCTCTCCGGAAACAAAGTCGCGGTCGTGCTGCCGCTGATGACTCAGCAGCGGTTGGCGGGATTTCTCGCTCTCGGGTATAAGACCGATCGGGAAGACTACGCGCCTGAGGAAATCAGTATTCTGACCAATCTCGCGCCACAAGTCGCGCTGGCCAGCGAGAATCTGCGCCTGCTTGAGGAGAATGTCGAGAAGCGCAGGCTTGAAGAACAGATGCAGATGGCGCGGCGCATTCAGGAAGGATTTCTGCCTCAAGTCCTGCCCGACACAATCGGTTTGGAGATTGCGACGCACAATCGTTTCTCGTTGGATGTTGCCGGAGACTATTTCGATGTAATGTCGCTGCCGGACGGACAGACACTGGTGGCCATCGCGGATGTTTCAGGCAAGGGTGCGGGAGCCGCGCTGCTGATGGCGAACCTGCAGGCTTCGCTGCGCACGACAGTCGAGGTCGGCATCCCGTTGACGAAGTCTATTGCACAGGTAAACAATCTAATCTTCCGCAACACGCCGCCCGAACAGTATATCACGTTCGTGGCGGTGCGCTTCGATCCTCGCGAAAATGAACTCTGCTTCGTGAATGCGGGTCACAATCCCCCGCTGCTGGTGCGAGCGGACGGCAAGGTAGAGGAACTTCCTCCGACCGGATTGATACTTGGAGCGATTCCCGACGTCCAATATGAAAAGATGCACGTCGCATTTAATCCGGGTGATCTACTCGTGCTCTATACGGACGGCGTGAGCGAGGCCATGAACGATGCGGAGGAGGAGTATGGCGACCGGCGCATTCGCGAGCTTGCGGCGAAGCTGCGCCATGAGACGGTTGCGCGCATCATCGATGAAATTGAGCAGGATGTCGAACGCTTCTGCGGGCGCGTGCCGATGGAAGACGACTCCACGATGGTAGTGGTCAAACGAATATAGCACGCAGCCTCTTTCACAATGCAAGAGGGAGCCGCGAGGCTCCCTCTTCTTTTGTACGTAATCCGCCGAGAAACATCCTGCGGCGATAGTTACAAAGCGGTTATATCTGGTAAAACTCCACGCGGCGAGTTTTGAAAGTGTCGTTGTAGGGGTTGATGGTTTTGTTATCCGCAAGCTTCGGGTCGATTTCAACGGTCAACACATCTGTGGCAGTGACCTCGGCGGACGCGAGCAGTTCACCCTGTGTTCCGACAATTACGCTGCGACCGGTGAACCGCACCGAACGGCCGTCACGCTCCTCTGTACCGATCCGATTAGCCGTCGCGGCAAACACGTTATTCTCAAAGCAGCGCGTCACCATGGCGGCCTGACCGTTCGGCAGGACCAGATTGGACGGATGCGCGACAATCTGCGCCCCGCGCAACGCCAACGTGCGCATCACTTCCGGGAAGCGCCAGTCAAAGCAGATCATCACGCCCACGCGCGCAACGCCGATATCAAACACGGTAAACGGCAGGTCGCCGGGGTCAAAGCGTGTGACTTCCTTGTCGTACAAGTGAACCTTCCGGTAACGTCCCACTTCGCCGTTCGGTCCCATGAAGACAGAACTGTTATAGACTTTATCTCCTTCCCGTTCAATCAGCCCCATAACCATGTGGCAGTTGCGTTCGCGGCAAAGCCGCTGCAGCCACTTCGCACTGGGACCGTTGGGAAGTTCTTCAGCCAATTCAAGACTTTCGCTCCGTCCCCGTGCTTCATAGCCGGTGAGAGCGAGTTCCGGCAGCACCCACAGGTCTGCCTTGCGATCTCCGAGTAATCTCTCAACTTGTTTTTGATTACCTTCGATGTCCCCGAATACGGGGTCAGTTTGCACGATGCCGAGAATCATAGGTGTTCGTCAATGTACAGTGATTAGCCTCGAACGGTCTTCGCCGCCTCGGCAATGTATAGGGGTAATTGTTGCGGGGCTGTGACGGTCCATGACCGGCGTCCAGCCTCAGTTAAAGTTGCGTTGTCAGGATTGGTTTCGCCTGCAGGCAATTTAGGGGCGCGCAGAATCAGCAACTCGCCGGCCTTGAGCGTCACGGTCTGGCTCTTACCTCCGGTGTAGGGCGGCGACTTACGCAGCCAGGCGCTGGCACGGATTTCATACTCGCCCGGCGGAATGTTCAGCAGAGTGATTGTGCTCGATGATGCGAGCGGAATTCGAGGCAGACGGTCCGTATCCTGCGCTCCTTTCAGTTTGACGAGCGACAACCATTCGCCTTCCCCTTCCGGCTTCGGGAAGACCACCAAACAAGCCGACTGACCGGCGCGCAGCACGGAACCTTTTGCATCCACCGACGTCGGGGTCTCGGTTGCCGGTGTTTCAGTCTTGGGGGCTTCAGTCGTCGCCTGCGGTTCAGTTTTCTTGGAACCGCAACCCGCCAGCAACAGCGCCGTCATGCCCGTTAAGAGAAAAGCGATAGATGTGAGTCGTCTCATCAGAGTTCCGAAGGGTTTGTTGTGAAGCGTTTCCAGTCTTCGATGGTGTCAATGTCGGTGAGCACAGGCAGAAGTTTGTGTTGAACCCCTGCCTGCTTGAGCCGCGCCAGCGTCTCAGGCAGCAGCCGCTCAGTGCTCCACGGCAGTTCCGCAAAAAGTTCGGGAACAATCTGCGTCATCCCGAGCAGATAATACCCGCCATCCGCCGCCGGACCGAGCACAATAGGATACTCTTCCAAGATACGAAATGCCTGCGAAAGATGCTCAGGTGTCAAAGCGGGGCAATCGGAGCCGACCAACACAACACGCCGCGCTCCACTCTGAAACGCCCGAATAGCCGCCACGCACATTCGCTGGCCGAGGTCCCCTTCTGACTGCTGTGAAAAGAACGGTCGGGTTCCGAAATAGTTTTGCGCTTCTACGAAATCGAACGGCTCCGCAAAGGAGACTTCGACATCAATCTGCTCGGGCAGGTTGTCCAGCAGTTTGCGGCAGCAGGCCACCAGTTTCAAATAGATTTCCAGCGCGCGCTCCGGACCGTCAGTGGACGCGATGCGCGTTTTGACCTTACCCGCTTCCGGCATCCTCGCCAGACAAACCAGTGTATCCGTGCTGAGTTCCCCGCGACCGCGAGGAGACGCATGGCGGGAGTTTGTGCCGCTCATCATTGCGCGACCGCTCCACCGCACGACGAACCCGCACCCGCCGTGCAACCGTAGCAATGGTTGCGGGTGACGATTTCGCGCCGATGCAACTCCCTGCTCCACTGGGAAATGTGCTTCGGCATGCCGTGATTGACCGTCAATCCGAGCATCTGATTGAAGTCGCAGTCGTAGAGAAATCCCTGCCAGTCCACGGAAATTTGCGTCCGGCACATGACCTTGCGCGCCGCGGCGGGATTAAACGCCCAGACGAGTTCGGTCATATATGAATCATAATCACCTGACGTCAGCAGAAAATCGAGAAAACGTCCGATCGGCATATTCGTAATGCAATATAGGTGGTTGAACACCACGCCGTGCTCGTTCCAGAGAATCCACCTGTATTTCTCCTCAAGCTTGCGCTGATCCGGCGGAAGCGAGGCTCCGCCGGAATTGTATACCAACTGCAGCTCAAGTTCCTTCTGTTTCCCGTAGCCCACCGCATTCAGCAGACGAAGAGCTTCGATGGACTTCTCGAATACGCCTGCGCCGCGCTGCGCATCGGTTTTCTCGGCAGTATAGCAGGGCAGCGATGCGATGATTTCGACTTCATGTTTCGCCAGAAACTCTGCCAAATCCTCCTGCCGTCGCGACAGCAGGACCGTCAAGTTGCAGCGGTCAATTACGTGCAAACCGCGCGTCCGGCACTCCTGCACAAACCAACGGAAATCGGGATTCAGTTCGGGCGCACCTCCGGTGATATCCACAATCTTGATCTCTGTGTCGTCCAGCACACGCAGACACTGCAGAAAAATCTCGCGCGGCATAATCTCTTTTCGGTCCGGTCCTGCGTCCACATGGCAATGTCCGCACGTCTGATTGCAAAGTCTGCCGACGTTGATTTGCAGCGTCTCAATCCCTTCCGCGCGAATCGAGGTCAGGTCGGATCCCGCGAGTTTGTGATCGAACCGCACCCACGAGACATCCTCCTCGAGAATACGCAGTTGCTGTTCAGGATCAGCCAGCGGGTGCTTGACGGCCAGCAGCGACTTCAGTGTCAACGGATCAATCTCCGGCGTGGTTGTTTCGTGAGTTCAGCGACCAGTCATAGTCCGTGTAACGAATCCGCGTGTCCTTCGTTACTTCAGGGTAATACATCTGAAACAGCGTGCGCACTCCGTCATCACCTCCGAAGTCATCGCGAAACCACTTGAAGATGGGAGAAATCCGCAGTTCACCGTTCTCGAACCGGTTCTCGTTCGGACGTTCGGTCAGAAAGTGCCGCTCCGCCTGCGCGAGCATACTGCTCATGCGGTGGTCGAGATACGCTTGCGATGGCAGCAGCGGACCGCCGCGCGCCGCGCCAACGATCGCGAAATGAATTCGCGGCTCCTTAAAATCCGCCCGCAGAATGTCGTGCTCGATCATCCCAAGCGATGCCTCGTGACCGAACAGTGTGACGAACTTCTTGTTCCACGGACTGGAAAAGAATCCACCGATGTCGCGGATCGAACCGAGCGGATAGTGATTGATGATCAGCTGCAAAGCTGCCGCGTTGTAAAGATTGATTAGAAACGCCAACTGCTCGCTCTTCGTAAATGCGCGGTATTGCTCGAAAGACACATCCGCAAACGAGGCTATGAAAGCATCCAGGCTGGCTCGATTGTCTTTGAGTGCCGCATAGTCCACTTCGCCCGCCTGCACATACCTGTCCAGAATAGCCTGATAGTCTGCGTAGGTATGATCAAACGCAAAGCCGTTGGCGCACACGGCCAGCAGCACAGCCAGCACGAACCTACTCATCAGCACTGTCACCCAGTTCCGGCTTTGGCCTGAACTTGGCCTGCATCTCCTCGGGAGACTTGCCGCGATAATACGACCAGAGCGTATGCACGTTTGTGGCTACGGCACGCCATGTCCCGAGCTTTTCGTAACGTCGTGCGGAAGTAACCAGAGTATCTTTCAAAAGTAGCGTCCGTCCGCGTCGCGCGAGCTTGCTTTGAAACGCGAAATCCTCCATGATGGGCCAGTCGGGAAATCCACCAAGTTCGAGAAAGACTGCCTTGCGCACAAAAAGACCCTGGTCACCCCAGGGCATATGAAACAGGCGGGACCGCAGATTCGCACCCATCGCAATCGTACGCAGCCCGAACGTCGAGCGGTCAAACTTAAGACGAAACGCACCCCCCAGAAGTTCCGTGCGGTTGTGCAATACTTCGAGTATCTGTGCTACCCCGTGCACAGGAGGCTTAGAGTCCGCGTGCAGGAACCATAGAATCTCGCCGTGCGCGAGTTGCGCACCGATATTCAACTGTCGACCCGACCCGGCTCTGTTTCCACCACCTGATCCGCCCACGGCCGCGCAAAGTCCGCCGTGCCGTCTGTGCTCCCTCCGTCCACCACGATAATCTCGGGCTTGGGGGTTTCCAAATTGAGGATTTCCAGCAAGCGCGGCAGGCGTTGCGCCTCGTTCAGCGTCGGGATGACAACGCTCAGTGAATCAGACCAAGGCTTGGCGTGCGGGATGGCTCTTGCGGGCGGCATATGTGTTCGCTATCTTATTTTATCTCGAAATATAGCAAACATTCTGGAAAGCTGACAGAGGGGCAGTAATGCGCAGTTACGCCAAACATCGCTGGGAAAAGTGGGCGATTCTTGTGGCGATGATTGCCGGATTACTCTATGTTTTCACGGCATTTCCGGTTGGCGATTGGTTGCAGGAACAGCTTGAGGCTATTCGCAGGATGGGCTGGCTGGGATATGTATGGTTCGTGACTCTCTACGTTCTGCTTACCGTCGTTTGGTTTCCCGCCTCCATCCTCACCCTCGGAGCGGGCGCAGTCTTTGGAATCTTCAAGGGAACGCTGCTTACCATCGCAGGAGCAACACTCGGAGCCGCAGCAAGCTTTCTGATTGGACGGTATCTTGTTCGTGAGACCGTTGTTCGCCGGATTGCAGGCAATGCTCGCTTTAAGGCGGTGGATGAAGCGGTTGGACGCGAAGGCTTCAAAATCGTCTTGTTGACCAGACTCTCACCCGTGTTTCCGTTTGTTCTGTTGAACTACCTCTACGCAATCACAAAGGTTCGTCTGGGGGATTATGTGATAGCGTCACTTATTGGCATGATTCCCGGCACCGTGCTCTACGTATACCTCGGGTCGTTGGCTGCCATGGCCGCCACCCGAACATTACCGGAAAGTAATGTCCGCCGAATCTTTACGATCGTCGGCTTGGGACTGACCATTTGGGTCACAGTTTACGTTACGCGTTTAGCGCGGCGTGCGCTGCGCGACGTGGAAGGAAAGCACGCATGAGTATCCCTGAAGATAAGTTGGTTTGGCCGGAAGATAGGCACAATCTCGAATTGCTTGCTCACGTTCATCCCGCGGAGTATCCGATTCCTCACCCTTCAGGCCGCTACAATCTCGTGGTGATTGGCGGCGGCACGGCGGGATTAGTCACCGCTGCGGGAGCCGCGGCACTCGGTGCCAAGGTCGCATTGATCGAACGGAACCTGCTCGGCGGCGACTGTCTGAATGTCGGCTGTGTCCCTTCCAAGGCGCTGCTGCGCGCCGCACGTGCGGCGGCAGAGGTGCGCGACGCTAAACGCTTCGGCATCAACGTGCCGTCTTACTCCGTAAACTTCGCAGATGTCATGGAACGCATGAGAAAGCTGCGCGCGCGCATCGCAGCCGTCGACAGTGTTCAGACTCTCAAAGAAAAAGGCGTGGACGTCTACTTCGGAGAAGCCCGCTTTCTGAATTCCAGCGCAATCGAAGTCGGCGGCCGCAAATTGAATTTTGCCCGCGCCGTGATTGCCTCTGGCGCTCGTGCCGCGATGCCGGACATAGAGGAAATTGAGTCGGTTGAACCGCTCACGAATGAAACGCTCTTCGGACTCACCGAATTGCCGCGCCGACTTGCTGTGATAGGGGCGGGGCCGGTAGGAATCGAGATGGCGCAAGCCTTCGCCCGCTTCGGCAGCGTCGTGACTGTCTACGACCTGAACGAACGCATTCTGCACCGCGAAGACCCCGATGCCGCGGAACGTGTGAAGAAGTCTCTCGAAAAAGACGGCGTGCGCTTCCGCCTCGGAATTCGGAATATGCGCTGTTCCAATACAGCCGGGCAGAAAGTCGTGCACTGTGAGATTGGCACGCATCAGGTCGAAGACTATTTCGACCAGGTTCTCGTCGGAGTCGGCCGTGTGCCCAATGTAGAGGGTATGAATCTCTATGCCGTACATGTGGAATATGACCGCGACGGCATTCACGTCAACGACCGATTGCGCACGACAAATCCACACATCTACGCATGCGGGGACGTGGCGAGCCGTTTTAAATACACGCATGCCGCCGACGCGCTGGCCCGCATTGTCATCGGCAACGCGCTGTTTTTCGGTTCGCACCGCGCGAGTCAATTGAACATTCCGTGGGCACTCTATACCGACCCGGAAGTCGCCCACGTCGGCGTCTATGATCATTCCGATGACCGGCATCACCTCGCGACCATCAAACTTGAGTTTGCGCATCTCGATCGCGCAATACTTGACGATGCGGACGACGGCTTCATCAAAATCACGCATGACAAACGCGGACAAATCAAAGGCGCCACCATCGTCGCGCCGCATGCAGGCGAACTGATCGGCGAAGTGGTCGTCGCTATGAATCACAATGTATCACTCAGCGGGTTGGCGTCTGATATTCATCCGTATCCCACACAATCCGAAATGCTTAAGAAGTGCGGAGATCTCTTCAGGCGAACCATGCTCACACCGTCGGTCTCCAGACTCCTGAGCAATATCCTGAAGTGGCGCCGTTAAGCGAGAATGTTAACCGCAAGCTCACAAAGGCCGCTTATCTGCGGCCTTCTTATTCCGCCAGTCTTGCCTCCCTGCAAATGTAATAATGTCAAGATACGGTTAGGATGTCCTCGAAGGGTCTGGTTCTTCAGGGCTTGGAAAGGCGGGTCAGCAACGGTGAACATCCGACTTGCCTTGTCAATGCAAGTTGCTATAGCTATATTAAGTCGACTTGCTATGCTACTCTAAGATATTGGAGGTATTATGAATCGTTTCTGGATGATTTTTTCGGCCCTTATCGTGGCCGCGACAATGGCTTTCGCACAAGTTCCCGGCTCAGTCGTCATCACCGAAGTCATGTACGACGACACCGCCTCGACGGACCTCGAATGGGTGGAACTTCACAACACCACAGGCACCGCGATAGATTTGAGTGACTGGGTGCTTGTGGATGACAGCGTCTATCCTGCCGACGGCGGCGAAGGCGCGATTCAGATTCCCGCCGGCACGTCCATCGCTGCGGGTGCGTATCTTGTGATTTCGCGAGACTTCACGGAGATTCCCGGCGCTGTGCAGTGTACGCAGATAACTGCCAGTTGGATTCTGGGAAACAGCGGAGACAATCTCGCATTGTATACCGCAGCCACCGGCGGGACGTTGATTGACGGCTCATTGACCGTCTTCTTCCCAGACCTTGCCGGAACAAATCTCGGCAACTCGATTGAAAAGTGCGACCCCAACGCACCGTGGACGAGCGATGTCGCCGCATGGCATGAATCGACGAATCAATATGCGACGACCGGCCGCTATCGTCACTGCACACCGGGATTTGCCAATAGCCCCTGTGCCGACTTGATTCCGCCCACCATCAGCTACTGCCTGGCTTTGTCCAACACGGCAGTGGACGTGCTCTTCAGCGAAAATGTCGAACAGTCGTCCGCGGAAAATGTGGACAACTACAGCTTGAATCCCGGCGGGTATACGCCATCGCTTGCCCAGCGCGACCCCGTCAACTTTGCGCTGGTGCATCTGACTTTCGACCTGCTGCCGAATAACAGCTACACCCTGTTTGCCAACGATGTGCTCGACCTGTTTGGCAATCCGGCCATCGATGTCACCTGTGAGTTCACAGTCAACGTGACCGTCGCTCCCGGCGATGTCGTCATCACCGAAATCATGTACGACGACACGGAAACGACTGATGCGGAGTGGGTCGAAATCCACAACACCACGAATAACCCGATAGACATTTCCGGTTGGGTGCTGACGGACGATGACGTCTATCCGGGCAATGGCGGCGAGGGAGTGATAGAAGTTCCCGCCGGCACCATTCTCGCGGCCAACGGCTTCGCAATTCTTTGCCGTGTGGACCTTCCCGAGATTAATGACGAGGTCATCTGCACACCGCTTATCGGTTCGTGGACGCTCGGCAACAACGGTGACAATCTGGCGCTCTTCACTGCGGCTTCCGGCGGCATGCTGGTAGACGGTTCGCTGTCGGTGAATTACCCCGACCTTGCCTTTTCCAATGCGGGCAATTCGATTGAGAAGTGCGACTATACGTCCGGCTACTCGGGCGACCCCGCGGATTGGACTGAAACGAAAGTCCTGTTCGCTTCCAGCGGCCGTTATCGCCATATCACGCCCCATACTCAGGGCTTCTGTTGTCCGGATCCTGCCTTCGGCACAATCGAGTTAATCGTCGCCGGCCCTCCGACGTGGGCCTATCGGCTGGTGCATGTCGCCGGCTGCATTGACAAGGTCATCTTCACGAATTTCTGCACGGGCACAACTGGTTCGGTGGACGGCGAAGTGCTGAATGCCGGCTGGAGCGTGCTCCCCGACGGCGATGGCAATGACGGCGATTCGATTATCTTCGTCGCGGCGACACCGCTCAACGCCGGCTCGCTCGACGGCTTCCAGTTGAATCACCCGTGGTGTTCAGACTTCGTGAATTGGACAGCGGGAGGAAACTCCGGAACAGTGGACGGTCCCTTGCCCGTCGAGCTGAACGGCTTCAGTGCTGTGGCCGGAAACGGCGAAGTTCTGTTGAATTGGAGCACCGCTTCTGAATCCGGTCTCGACAAGTTCGAGTTACGTCGTGACGGACTATTGATTGCGCAAGTGGATGCTCGGAACAACGCGTCCGGCGCCAGCTACAATTACACGGACGGCGGGCTGGTCAACGGGCAAATGTATTCCTACGAGCTGTCCGTCTTGTCGCTGAACGGCGATCGCGACGTGCTGGCCGTTTTGTCGGCCACACCGAACGCGAACAACTCAGTCGTCACCGAGTTCGCGCTCTATCAGAACTATCCGAATCCGTTCAATCCATCCACCTCGATTCGTTTTGATTTGGCTGAAGCATCCGACGTGACCTTGTCGGTCTATAATATCAGTGGTCAATTGGTCGCCGAGTTGGTGAACGGCCAATTGAACGCCGGCGCGCATTCGGTAAACTTCGACGGTGCGAACCTTTCGAGCGGCGTCTATCTCTATCGCCTGACCGCAGGTTCCTTCGCCGCACAGAGCAAGATGGTCTTGCTGAAGTAAACTTGAACCTCGTATCCTGACGCCGCTCGCGGCGGCAGGAGTGCATTGAACAAGACCGCCCCGCACGACATCGTGCGGGGCGGTTTTCACATGGCCTAAGGTCGGGCTTTACGGCACGGCAGTTACGGAGGGCGACGTCGTCACAATCGTATCGCAATCTTGGCAGCACACGATATCGAAATTCACCCTGTATTCCTTGTCGCAATCCGCGCTTGGACATTCGTCGGTCGCTACCACGCGGAAGTAGTAATCTCCCTTCAGGCGCACGGCCATGGATCTCCCGTTCCTGAGCGTTGTATCCTTCTTGTGCTGCGACACCGGCTCGGCCTGCTTACCGTTCTTATCCGATGTCCACGCGGGCGTCTTGCCGTAGGCTTTGCCGTCGTCATTGGTCCCCTGCTTCTGCGGCTTCGGGGTATTGCTTGAGTTCAGAACCGCCGTCGTTGCCCCCTCATACGAATGCTGGTTCTTGAAATCTTTTGTCTTGGTGCGTGCGTCGCCTTCAGCGGCGGTAAACACCGGCCCGTCCGGGCCTGGTGCGCAGGTCCCGTCCCAGTGCGACTCCGTGTATTTCGAATGCACCGCCCAGCTTGTGTTGAAGACTCCCGGATTCCACTCCCACAGAATGTTGAAATAGAACCTGCAGCCCGCGCGGCACGTCTTGCTTCCGGGATTTTGCCCGGACGCCTTACAACTGACAAAACAGGAATCAAACCCCGTGTTCGCGTTGAAATATGCAACCTCGATATCCTTGCAGCACGGCGAAGCAGGACTCTCGCTCCCTATGACCTGAAAATTCCCCGGAGCATTGTCATCCACCTTCACACCGTATGTCGCGTCACTCTCCAGCGGCCACGGCTGCTCTTCGTTAAGTATCTTGCTTGCGAACAGCGGAATCGGCTTGACGATATGCAACTGTGGCTCTCCAAGTTTGGATTCAAACTGCATGGCCGGGCCATAGCGCTCATCCACCGTCGAGAGCGGCCACCAGATATCCACCAGCGGCACAGGCGTGCTGATATTTGTGGCCAGCAGCGTAAACGTGCGCATCGCAGGGTCATACGATGCGCTGAACTCGGCATACGGGCGCGACAGCACGTTCACCATCTTAATAACTGAGTACACCACACCTTGAATATCCGTCACGTTCGCCTGTATCATTCGCGGACCGACTCCGTATTGGTCGAAATCCACGATGATGTCCACGCCCTCGCGGCCCGGCAGTTCATCCGGCCCCAGCGACAGCAAATCCACCCAGAATCCCATCGAGTCAATCTGAATTTGCACGCTTGACCATTCGTCCCAATTCGCCGCGTCGCGCAGCATCACCGTATTCACGCCGTACAGCGGCGCATTGTCCGGCGGCCAGAAGAAGAACGGTGCGATGCCGAAGTGCGTCCCGTTCGTGCGGGCATAGACCGTAAACAGCTTCTTTGAATCCACGGCGGGCAACTCGATGGAGTTGTCATAGCTCTCCGCGTAAAGCTGATCAATACTGTCCGGATGATTTCCTGCAAAGATGAAATAGCCGTCGAACGGCAGCGGAACCTGATTGACATCGGTCACCTGCGGATTCCAGCGCAACTCCACCGGACCACCGTGTGACGTTGCGTTGATCGTCAACTCTTCAATCGCCGCTTCGTGAATCTCGCTTTGTGTCGCCACAGGCATCGGTGGACCTTCAAACACATTACCCATGCAATCTCTGGTCAGCAGCCGTACTTCATAGAAACTGCTCGGCTCGAGTTCGCCGACCGCTCCCACCTGATTGGCTCGGCCACTGACTCCGCGGCGTACTGAAAGCAGGTTGAAAACCGGCACCTCACTGTGGCCCCCGTCGGGGTCTCCGTAGAACGTGTCGCCCTCCGGCATCTTCCTGACCTGAATTGCATACTCGACGCTTTCCGGATTCTCATCCCATGGAATCGAGTAATAGAACATGTAAGGCGAACCGCTCGAATGAATCTGCGGAGCGCCCGGCGGCAAAGCCGCCTGACAGGCTTCGCCCCTGACTTTGATGCTGTCGCGCGGGCTGTTCTCGTCCGAGGAGAATATCTCGATAGTGCCGAAGTAGTCGCGGTCATGAAACGGGAAGAAATCAATCAGCAGCGACGTCACACCTCCCGGCGGCAACGGACTGGGATTCCACGAAACGATCCACGCCGGACTCGTGCTCGTCACGTTGAAGATGCACAGGTTGTCCGGCCCCGTATTCATAATCTCCACGGTTTGCTGCACCGGAACACCGACTCCTGTCGCCGCCCACTCGAGCGATGTTGCCGAAATCGTAATCTGGCCGCCGCACTGTGCCTGCACCCCCGCCGAGCCGCAAAACAATACAAGGACCGCCCACACGAATAGCCGCATAGTCAATTTCGTTGTTACTCTTCTCATGATTGAACCTGCTTTCTGCGCACAGTCGCGCGTGAACTCTTCCGCCGTTCCAGCGTTCCCCACCTTCCCTTAATTATCGGCTCTGCTGGACGATTTGTCAAGATACCCGATAAAAAAATCTAACTTTCTAAGCAGGTCATCGGTCTACTGAACTTACGTTAGCCTCTCATTCTTTTACACTTTGCTTTTTATTATCTTAGTCAATTTCCACCTCACATATTTGGGGTCAATAATACTCAACATCCGTTATACACTCGAAAAATCAAGTATTTAATACTATACTTTTCAGCTTGACTTTTCGTAAAAAGTTGTGTATATTAACCGTGTTCGTTTCAACACCTCCTCTCGCATTCTCCCGTTCACCTGCACCCCCATCGCATAAGCCGCAAAAGAAAAGGCGACCCTCTTCAGGCCGCCTCATCCGGACTTCAGAATTTCCGCGAGCTACTTCTTCGTCTTCTTCCACGCATTGTAGTGCTCAACTAAGTTGCGCGCGCCTTCCACATTGGAGCTGACTTCAGTCTTATAGCTGATCTCCTTGGCTCCCGCGGCCCACTCGACCACTTCAGCGTCTCCCATCGCAACTCCGTTGCCGTTATGCTCAAGCAGCGTCTCGTCCACCGCGCCCGGCAGCAGAAGAATTGGCGCACATTCACAATTGGCCGTGCGGTAGAGCTTCGCCGCACCCATGTCTGCGAACGTGAAGTCTACCCTGCCGCAGAGCACGCCGTCCTGCTCGAACAACTCCTTGCCTGTGATGTTCCAGTTCGCATTCTCGCCTTCGAGCGTCATCCCTTCGAGGTAGTCGGTCACCAGCGTGCCGAAATCCTTGAAAGAAACGTCGCGCTCGTCTTCGTCAGTCGAGTGGATGTTGTAATAAAAAACGGAGCCTGTGCCCGTTCCGTCGGGATTGAGCTTGAAAGTGTAGGTCTTTTGCTGCACCTGCAGACAGCCGACGGACAGCGCGGAGATTAGTAGTATTAAGGGGAGAAGTTTCTTCATGGGACCTCGTGGGTGTGAGTATTTTCAAAACAACTTATTGTCGTGCGGATCTGCGCAGTAGCGGTGTCGCGCGATAGCGTTCCTCGTGAAACCAGTTGAACAGCGCGTCCATCACGGCTTCAACCCGCGCCAACCCAATCCGTTGACCCCACGCAATCGGCCCGTGCGGATAGTTGACTCCAAGTTTCATCGCTGTATCCAAATCTGCGGCGGGCGCCACGCCCTCCTGCAGTGCGTTGTAGGCTTCGTTGACCAGACACGCAACCGTGCGCACGAGCACTCCGGCCGGCGCATCGCCCACACGTGCGATTTTCAATCCGACCGATTCACACAGCGACTCGATCGTCGCCAGCACATTCGGCGTCGTCGCGGGAAGACTCATCAGTTCGGCAAACGTCGCGTGTTCAAACGGCGGAAGTAGCGACATCCCCACAAAGCGTTCGGGAGCAATCGAGTCGTCCAGCAAGTCACAGAGCGCGCTCGTCAGCGTCAGCGTGACAATCGGCGTCTCGCCCGGCAGCACATCTTCAAGATAGTGCAGCGCCTCAAACTTCGACGTGACATCTGTCGTGTAGCACTCCACCGCCACGTCAAAATCCCCCGCGTCGGCATGCTCTTCCTCTTCGAGTATCCGAATTTTGGTGCGGCTCTTCCCTGCTTCAATCTCGTCCGGAGCAATGAGCAGCGTTGGCGAATGTCCGGCTTGTCGCGCACGTTCCGCCAAAGGCAGCACGTCATCCAGCGGCCCCACAAACAGAATCCGCTCGATAGGATAGAGTTCAAGAGCCTCGCTCATCCCTTGTCCCCGACGGAATAGTCGTAAAATCCCCGCCCCGACTTCTGCCCGAGATAGCCCGCATCCACCATCTGCTTTTGGATCGGATGAGGACGATAACGCGAATCACGGAAGTAAGCTTCCCAGACCGTGCTCGTCGCCGCGAAGTTGATATCAATCCCGATCAAATCCATCAACTGGAACGGCCCCATCTTGAACCCGCCACCCTCCCGCATAATCCGGTCAATCGTCAGATGGTCGGCCAATCCTTCCCCCAGCGCGCGCAGCGCTTCACCGTAAAACGGCCGCGCCACGCGATTGACGATAAAACCCGGCGTGTCTTTCGTCACGACGGGCGTCTTCTCCAGTTCAATGGCATAGGCCGCGACACGCTCAACCACACTGCGGTCACTCTGATGGGCCGCCACCACTTCGACCAGTTTCATTCGCGTCGCCGGATTGAAAAAGTGCATCCCGCACACGCGATGCGGAAACTTGGTTTTCGCCGCGATCTGCGTGACGGACAGCGAACTCGTGTTCGTCGCCAGCACACACTCCCCGCTGATGTGGTCGTCGAGTTGCGAAAACAGCTCAACCTTCAGGTCGAGCGATTCCGAAACCGCTTCGATTACCAGATCCGGATCCTTGCATTCTTCCAGCAAATTGACAGTGTGAATCCGCTCAAGTGCGGCCTTCGCCGCCTCTTTCGAAAGTTTGCCCAGCTCGACCCCTTTGCTGAGGTCTTTCTCAATACGCTGCGGCGCACGCTTCAGGGCGTCGGGAAAAGCATCAAACAGATAGACCGTGCTTCCGGCCTGCGCGCAGAGCTGGGCAATACCGGTGCCCATCGTGCCCGCGCCGAGCACGGCTACAGTTGAGAAGGTTGGCATTTAGAAGGGATTTAGAAGAAAGATAGGACAGAGAGTCAATCTCTGTCTGAAAGTACCTGTGTTACTCGCGCGCGCCGTGTGCCTTCAAGAACTCGACAAACTCCGTGTTCTTCTTCCATTGCGCGACACGCAGCGGCGTCCACTTGTTCTCGTTCACGTCGTTCACGTCCGCCCCTGCGGCAATCAGTGCCGCAGCCGAAGAGAAGTTCCCCTTCAACGCGGACAGATAGAGCGGGGCCATCATGTTGTTATCTTTTGCATAGACGATTGCTCCGCGATCGACCAGCAGTCGCACCGTGACGCTGTCTCCGCCCATCGCCGCGTTATGCAGAGGTGTGAACCCGTCGTCATTCACAGAACTGACGTCGCTCCCCTGATCGAGCAGATACCTTACCACCGCGTTATGCCCGTGCATCGCCGCCAGATGCAGCGGAGTGTAGCCGAAATCCCCGCCGTCGTTGACGTGCGAGCCATTGGCAAGAAACCACTTCACCGCCTCGAGGTCGCCCTCTTCGGCGGCGCGGAAAATGTTCTGATGATGCGGCATCTGCGCAAACGCCGCCAGTGCGAAGCAAACCAAGCAGAGTGATGTCAATCGTTTCATTCGTGTGCCTGTTTTATCAATTTTAGTCTTTTGTCTTAATGGTCTTGCGCCCCGTCGTCAGCTTGGTGCGAACTTCACGCACCACAGCAGGCCTCAAGAGATGTTCATAGTCCTGCAAAAACTCTTCCACTTGTGATTTATGCGTGGAAATCGCCGAGCGCAGCCCCCACGACACGGCTTTGTAGATCATCGGCTCCCGCTCCTCGGCAAGAACTTCCAGCCGCTCAAACAACTCGTCCGCAAACAGACCGTCCCGAATCGGGCGCACCAGCACCACCAGCGACGCGCGCCGTTTCCACAGCGACCGCGAGCGTGTCCAGCTTTCCGTCTTGGTCACAAGCTCCGGCCAGCGCACGAGAAAGAGCGACAGCAAATCACAGCACAAGCAGTCCACCAGCGCCCAGCCTTCGCAATCGTCCAGCCACTTGCTGAAAATCGTCCAGTGGCTCTTCTGAAAGTCCTTGCGCTTGCGCACGGCAATATCAACCGCAAGGCCTTTGGCTTCAAACACGTCCTGCGCACGGAGCGCGCTCAACGCTTCCGGCCAATTCTCCGGCAGGTCAATCAGCAACGCTCTGCCGATGCGCTCAACGTCCTTCTGATAGACTCCGAGCAGTTCATACTTGTCCGTGCCGAGATAGCCCGCGGGCGGCTGATTGCGCAGCTTCACCGCACGCAACTGCTTCAGAGCTTCGCGCGCAAACTGTGCGGAAGTCACTTCAAGAGTTCGGCCGTCTGCGCCGTGAGCACCTGCACCATTTGCGGATTGTATCCGACGTGGCGGTGCGCAATCTTACCGTCTTTGTCAATCACAAACATCGTGGGAATCCCGCGCACGCTGTAGGCTTCGGCCAGTTCATTCGTGCCGAACAGCACCGGAAGCGAGTAGCCCGCGTTCTTGATGAACGGCTCCACCTTGTCCGTGCCGCCGCGTTCCCAGACGTTGACGGCGTAGACTTCAACATTCCCGCCGCCGTTTTCTTTGTAGAACTTGTCGAGCAGCGGCATTGTCAGTTTGCACGGTCCGCACCACGTCGCCCAGAAATCCAGTACCACCACTTTCCCGCGCAAATCTGAGAGCTTGACCGTTCCGCCGCCCATCTTCTGCAGAGTGAAGTCCGGTGCCGGAACGTCCGTCCGGCCTTCGACGGCTTTCTGCTTCTGCTCCTGCGACAAATCTCGCTGCTGCAGTTTAGCCGCTTCAAGCAGTTGCTCGGTGCGGCTGGCTTCCACGGCGGTCAGCAACTCCGGCCAGCGCGCGTCATTCCGAATCGGAATCAAATCCTCGTCTTCCGTATACTGGTCGACGTCGCTCATGCCGAGCTTGGCGGCTTCAAACAGATGCTGATACGCGGAATCCGCTTTGCCTGTCAGCGAAAATCCGCACGCGATATTATAGTGATTGATCGCGTCGGGCTGCAAGGCGACCGCTTTGCGCATCGAAGTCAAATAGCCGTCCCAATCACCCAACTCGCGGCACACCCGAGCGCGAACATCCCACCCGACCGTATTGTCGGGATTGTTCTTCAAGAACTCGTCGAGAATCTTCAAGTGCGTCTTGAACTCACCCGGATACAGCATCAGCCGGCGGTGCACGGCTTCAAATTCGCCGGGCCGCTGCTTCTCCATCTCCACAAACAGCTTGTCGGCCTGCTGTATCTTGCCCGTGCGCGCCCACAGTTCACCCAGAAATGACGGCGCGTGCGGCAGACTGTTGTTCACCGAAATCGCGCGCAACAGCGCCGCTTCGGCCTTGCTGAAATCGGAATCTTCGTCCACCGGATACGCGGTGGCCTGCAGCAGCGCTCCCCAATAGCTATCCGGACTCACGGTCAGAATCTTGGCCACATAGCTCTGCTTGGTCGAGAGATTGGGTGAATAACGTCCCGCCATATACAAATCGAGTTCCGACTTGGGATTCTCCGCCGAGCGTTGTTCGTAATACTTGTACACTGCATCCGGATCATCGAGCGAAAGCAAGTCTCCCGCACGAATCTGCACTCCCGCGTCGAACGGATAGTTTTTCTGATAATCGCGCGCGATGTCGAGCCGCTGCGGAAACGTGAGGGCCGTTTCGAGCTGTTCCCAGAGCTGCTGTTCGGCGCGGCTGGGAGTATACTTGGAGAGTTTGATGTCCGCGGCGTTCGCGGTCTGCAGCGTCATCGTCAGCAGCAGTAAGGCAAGAAAGTGTATCATTCGTCCTGAAGAGATTGGGTTTTTCTAAGTTGCAGGCTGTCCACCAGCCCGTAACCTTCTTCTTCTATCGCGAGCAATTCGCGCACGATGCGGATTTCACCGGGCGGACCGATTTGTTCTTTCACCAGCCCGACTCCGTGCGCGAACCAGCGCATCGTCTGCCAGTTCGCCAGCTCTCGTTCACGCAGATAGGCAGGTTCCTTCATCTCGTCGCGGTTGTAGCGCGCTTCGACGGAGTCTTTGACTTCCGGCAACGGAGTCGTCACTGTCATCAGACACTCCTCATAGCGGCCCGCCGGAACCGTCACCGTTTCAAACCCCGCCACGAGCGTTTCCGTACCGGGAGCGAAGTCCTGCCAAGCACTGTCCTCACTCACGCCGTCATCGAGCCATACCTGATTGAACTGACCAGTATGCAGACGGGATTCGAGCGACGTCATCGAGAGCATCGTCACCGCCTCGACGATTCGCCCGTCCGATTGAAACTCAATCGCGCCGTAGGGCAGGTCGTCCCCTTTGACTTCGTAGACCTTCCATTCGCGCCCGCCGATATAGCGAAACGTCATGGTGTATTCGCGCGCTTCTCCATCTGCGGATTCGCGGTAACGCAACTTTCGCCCTTCGAGCAGCGGGAAGAAATCCGTGCCGCTGCGATAGACTTTCCGTTCCGGCAACTCTCCGCATCCGCCCCACAGCAGAGCGGCAGTCAGAGCAATCAGTGCGAGCGTAAGGATTCTCAATTTATTTCAGCAAGACCAATTTCTGTGTGGCGACGGATGCGCCGGCGGTCATCCGCAAAATGTAAACTCCCGTAGCCAGCGCGACGGTAACACAAACAAAACTGAGAATCATAAAACCAAACGACTTCATAGCGGCTCCTTTGAGGGTTGTAGTGCAAAGAAGAAGTCATTGGTCCGGTGGGACCCGTCCCGGCCCGGGGAATTCAGTGAGTTATCGCAAAAAGAGTAGTTTCTGAGTGGAGGTCAAGCCGGCAGTCCGGGCACGGAGCAGGTAGATTCCCGTTGCCTTTCCTGCTAAGTCTATGTTTATATTATGAATTCCGGCTGTGAAGCGTGAATTAGCGACCGTGCTAATGAGACGGCCCTGCACATTGAACACTTCCAACCGCAACTCAGTTTCCTGAGGCAATTCGAGGGTCACGACCGTATTGCTGTTGAAGGGGTTCGGGTAGGCAGGCGACATGACAAAGTGCGCCGGCAAACCGGGCCGCTCCTCGGCATCCAGAACCGTGACCAGCACGGGAATCATCACGACAGTATCAGGGCAATCGTTACTGTGAACGACGAGTCGTCCGAAGAAATCATAGACCCCGTCGTCGGTCGTGTCGGCAAACACCGAGACCGCAATTTCAAGGCTGTCGCCTGCGGGAATGACGCCGCTGGCCGGTTCGACGGAAATCCACGATCCTTGCGGAGCGAGAGCGATAGCTTCAAGCGAAAAACTCAAGGCGCCGCTTCCGACATTTTCGAGCGGAAACATCACGCTGCCTGTCACGTGGTTTTCGACGATGATGTTAAGCGAAGAATGCAGCGCATCGAAAGCCGGCTGACCGGGCGTGAAGTTGACCTCCGCGAGCGCGCTGTCTCCGACGACGACACTGAACGACGTGTCGCTCTCAATGCACACGCCGTCCACCGTGATGTCATAGGTTCCGGCGGCCAGTTCGAGACGGTATCGTCCCTGCGCGTCCGTGATTGTGAAGCGGTCGTCACCTGCGGCTCGCACGCGTGCCCCAAAGACCGGCTGTCCGTCCGACAATCCGGTCACGATACCCTGCACACCGGCGGGCGGAGAGATGCGCAGCAGATAACCGTGCGTTTGCGTGGTATCTGTCGGGAGAATCATCGCCCCGCAGACAATCGCTCCACCGTCGGGAAGTTGACTGATGTTGTTGAACCCGGCTTCCGTACCAAGACGGCCATAGCGCCACGTCCAGAGATTACTTTGCTCTTCGTCGATGGCGCGCATCAGAAAGCTTGTGCGGCTCGACGAGTTCCCCGAGCGTCCGACAAACAGCATTCCGCCAAACCACGGCATCGCCGCGCGGAACTGATCGGAGAATCCGGGGGAAGAGAAGGTCAAGCTATAGGGCGCACCGTCGGCGGGCAACACAGTGGTGTAGCCATAGCCTGAGGCATCCGCGCCGCCGCGGCCAATCAACCAGTAGTTGGAGAGCGGGTCGCGGGCCATCGAGTAGCAATAGTCGTTGTCGCCGCCGTTGAACACCAGTCCGTTGCCGACTTGGTTGCCACTAAGATTGACTTCAAACGTCCATTGGTCATAATCGGAGAACTGCGACGCACGGGTGATGCCGCCGACAACGAGATTGCCGTTTTCCAACTGCAGCACGCCGTTGGCAATATCCGTGCTGGCTCCGCCGAAGGTGCGACTCCAGACCGTGTCGCCGTTGGCTTCACAGAGCAGCACCCACGCATCGGAGCTGTTGCCTTGCAAGCGGTATCCCACTGCAGCGAAGCGTCCGTCGGACAGTCGGGTGATATCCCGACCTTTGCTGAGACCGTTTCCCGGATTATACACCCGCTCCCAAAGCAAATCGCCGGTTGGAGCGTCGAATGCCAATAGCGTGATGCTTCGGCCGTCATTGTCGAAACCGACCGCAACGACCGTATCGCCACCCAGATGAATAATGCCTTCGAGAATTTCGTCGGCTTCGGTCATCGAATAGGTGCGCACGTAGAGGGATTCACCCTCCATTGTATAACCGGCCAACAGATAGTCATAGTTGGGATTGGACAGCGTGCCCGTCGCGCGGTAGCCGCAGGAGACGATGACATCACCGGGAGCCGCTACAACGTCGTAAAGATAACAGCGGCCGTCCAATTGGAAACTGCGGGACCAAGTGGTATCGGGCTGAGCCCAGGCGAGGCATGGGAGGAGCAACAGCAGCAGTGCAAGCATGAGGGAACCTCGTTGCGGAAGTAGGTGCTATCTGAGAAAGAGCAGGCGTTGCGTTTGCGAGCGCAGCTGATCCTGCAGACGTACAAAATAAAGTCCTGAGGCAAGACCGTTCGCGTCCCAAGTCAACTCGTGCACTCCTGCGGAAAGTCGGGTTGACCCTAAGAGGTCCGCAACATGGCGGCCCTGCAAATCAAAGACGGTCAAGGAGACCTCGGAGTCGCGGTCTAAAGCGAAACGGAGTCGCGTCGAACTGTTGAACGGGTTAGGATAGGCGGGGTAGAGTCTGAACTCGGACGGGAGCAGCGGTGTTTCATCAGCATCGAGAATGACTGCCAGCACTTGCAGCGTGCGCAAAGTTTCGGGGCAGGAGTTCGAACGCAGATACAGGAAGCCGAAGTAGTCGTAGGTGCCGTCGTCAAGAGTGTCGGCCAGCACCTGCACCTGCACGTTGAGCGTCTCACCGGGTGCCACACGGCCGCTTACAGGAATCGTCGTGAGCCAATCGCCTTCAGGCATCACGGCTTCCGTTTCGAACGAGAAGACGAGGTCGCCGCTGCCGCTGTTGTAGAGGGGCAAAACTGCGGCGCCGGGAATCCGGTTCTGCGCAAGCACGTTGACGGTGGTGTTATCCAGCGTCATGTGCGGCACACCGACGGTCAGGTCAGCAGACGTGTTCTCGTTGGCGATGACTTCGATGTTATACAACGTGTCACCGGTGAAACAGGGGCCGCCGCTGTAGACTGTGTAAATCCCCGCAGGCAGGGAGAGCGTGAAGCGTCCCGAGCTGTCGGAGATCGCATATTGCGGAAGTTCGGCGGCACTTATCTGCACACCGGCAATCAGTTCGTTCGTCGTGCGGTCGCGCACCACACCGGACACTCCCGACGGCGGACTCATGCGCCAAGCGAGTCCGCGAATGGCACCGTTGACATAGGCGCTGCCGCAAATCAGATAGCCTCCGTCAGAAAGAGCTTTAAGGTCCTCGAATTGACGACCGGGTTCGGTACCGCGCCAACTCCAGATGGAGTCACCGTTTGCACCGACTGCCACCAGCCAGAGTGTAGCTGTGTTAAGTCCCGGGCCGGACCATCCGGCAAACAGGACTCCGCCTTCGAGGTAGGGTGCGGCCCCGCCAAGCTTCTCACTGGCAAATCCCGCAGAGTAATGTTGTTCCCACAAGACTGAACCCTGCGGACTCAAACGCAATGCGTAACCATTATAGTCGGATGAAGTAACCCTGCGTTCTCCGGCAAGAATATAGTCTCCTGTTTCAGGTTCGCGAAACGCAGCACCCATTGTTTCATAGAGGGCCGGGTCGCCATAGACGGTCTGACTGACCGCTTGTCCGTTTGCATCTACCGTGACCCGCAGGAAATCGTAGAGATTCGTTGTGGGATTTCGAGTAGAGCCAAACAGCTCGAGCGTTCCGCCATCTCCGGGAAGGATGTTATCCGGGATGTCCATAGTTGTTGTGCCGTAGGTGTAGCTCCAAAGCGAGTCACCATTCTGAGCGCAGCGGATGAGCCAGAAATCCAGTTCGCGATTGGAGACGACACGGCGACCCAGCACGTAAAGTCCGCCGTCCGGGGCGGGCAGCAATCCGGCGGCTTCGCTTGCGCCGCTGCTGGGTGTGAAGGACCGCGACCACAGCAAGTCACCGGACAGCGAATAGACCGCTGCCAGCACGGTGGCAGCACTTTGGGCACGACCGCACAGACCGAGATTGCCGTTCGGAAACTGACAAATTCCTGTGAACCGTTCTCCGGCGTTGGGAGCGCCAAAGGAACGCGTCCACAACGTGTCACCGAGCGGGTCGAGCCGCACGAGCAACGCGTCTTCGTTCGAGCCAGTGATGGAGTAACCGGCAACGGCGAAACCGCCGGTCGGCAGTTCGAGTCCTGCGGAAAACGAGGTCGTTGTCCCAAAGCTGAAAACACGAGTCCACAGAGTGTCTACGTCGGCGCGCGCCGTGGAGACGAGGCAGACAATAAGCAGGGCAGCCGGAAGCAAATCCCGTTTCGGATGGAAGTGCATAGGAAGCAGGTCTTTGAAAGGGTTTAACATATCTCAAGTTCCTCTAACACAAGCTTTTAATATACAGAAACAACACTCGGACTTCAAGCGTCTGAGGCGGATTTGCGAATCTGCTACAGATTCTCGGCGGAGACTGGCACAATTCTCCGAAGTGCAGGAAAATGCTTGAGAGTTGTTTTCTTTTGGTTTATATTCCGTGAAATTCTACACTTTAGACCGCAAGGGCAACTCATGAAACGAGTACTCTACTTTTTGCTGGTGCTGGCCGTCCCCTTTTCGGCCTCGCTGGGGTTCACGGTATCGGGATCGGTGACGGGCGCGCAGGGATTTGCGCTGGTGTTCGTGTATACGATTCCCGCGACGTTTGACACGTTCTACGTCACGATTGCCAATCCGTTTAACGGAAACTACTCGCAGGGCGGCTTGGATGAGGGCGGCTACGTGCTGTTCGCCTTTCAGGATTCCGATCTCAATTTGACGCCAGGTCTGGACGAGCGCCGCGGATTTTACGGCGGCGAAGTGCCGGAAATCCTGCAGGTGTCTTCGGACTTAACGGGCATAAATATCGTGTTGTCTGCACCGAATGCCGGAGGATTTTCCGGTGAAATCACCTATGAGGGGACGGAAACGGGCGCGACATATGTGTTTGCTCACCGGAACGCGGATTTTTCGGGACTGCCGGCGGGAGTTGGGGTGTTGTTCAATCAGGACGGCAACGGAGCGTACACGGCATTGGTGGACAGTTTCGGGACGTATTATGCGTTCGCGTTCATGGATTTGAATACGAACTTTCAGTACGACTTGGGCGAGCCATACGATTTTTATGGCGGCGCGGCTCCGCAGCCGATAGTGATTACGCAGGGTGGACAATACCCGGACAATGTGAACTTTGTGCTGGAGGCCGTAAGCGCGGCGCCTCCAGTGCATCCGGTTGTGCAGGAGTTTCGTCTGGGTGCCCCCTATCCAAATCCGTTCAATGCCGAGACGACAATTCCCTTTACGCTTGACCGTCCGATGGAAGTGGAATTGACCGCCTATAACCTGCTGGGCCGTCAGGCGGTTACCTTAGCAACGGGAGCTTTCTCTGCCGGTGAACATCGTGTGAGATTTGGCGATGCGTCGCTGGCGACGGGGGTCTATCTGATAGAACTGCGCAGCGGGCACAGGTCAATGACAGTTCCAGTGGTGCTCTTGAAGTAACGGCTGGCTAAGCAAGCCACTACATGAAGAGGCGGCCGAGGGGTTGCCTCTCTTTTTTTCACAAAGGGTGCAAAGTCAGCATGAGTCGAGAGTTCCTTCGGAATTATATATCGGGAATTCAACATGTTGCTTGAAGACCACTATTATTCATGAATTTGTTTCATAATGTGCCAAACTCTTGCGAGTCCGAGTCGGAGCCTGTACTTTGATGGTAGACCATCAAAAGAGGAGACGGGCCATGAATACTCGGAAACTAATGTGGGGAATTGCCGCATTCGGGTTACTGGCGGGCGGTTTCGCGACACTGGCCAATGACTTGGAGCGCAGAACGAAAGTCCTCTGGGAAGAGCTGTTGGGGACGGCGAGTATCGAACGACAAATTGAACTCAAACAGGAGCTTGCTCGACTCACGTTGCCTGAAGAGCGGCTGGGACCTCGAGGCAGGCTTGACCAAGGGGGTGAGAACTGGTCTAATGCGGTGATTCTACCTTCGAATCCTTCGATCACAGCGAGCGGCACGACCATTGGGTTTGCGAATGACTTCAATGTTGTTGGATTAGTTTTGCCTCCGGATCCGTGCTGGACGGGCTATTTCAGCCCATCGCTCACTTGTGCGGGTCCGGATGTGGCCTATCGCTATACGGTCCCAATAACGGGAAGCTACCGTGTTCAACTGTGCGCATCGAATTTTGACACAGGACTGCTCCTGTATCAGTACACAGGCGGGCCGCCGAACAATGCCACGGATTTCATCTGCGGCAATGACGATTTCTGCGGGCTGCGCTCGGAGTTCACCAGTCCGACGCTGTTCGCGGGTCAGGAGGTGCTGCTGGTTGTGGACGGGTGGAATCTCAGCGCAGGGATGTATGAAGTTGCCATTGAGCTTATAGCACTGTCCATTCCGCCGAACGATTTGTGCCCAAATGCGACAGTCCTCGAACCGTTTGTGGTGGTCAGCGGCACGACGGTGGATGCCACACCGGACCCCGTTCCTGATTGCGGAACGTCTATCAGCGCACCGGGCGTGTGGTATCTGACGATCGGCACGGGCAATACGATGAGCGTACAGACTTGCCTGGGCGCAACGTACGACACGAAGCTCAATGTGTATTCGGGAAGTTGTTCGTTGCTGGAATGCGTGGGTGGCAATGACGACGCGTGCGGCCTGCAGAGCAGAGTGACGTGGTGCAGTCAAGCCGGACAGCCGTATTACATTCTCGTGCAGGGCTTCAGCGGGCAGACGGGGAACTTCACCTTGATGATTGAGGATGACGGGGTGACCTGCGGGGGCGGAGGACCTCCAATCTATACGATTCCTGAAGTATATGCTCAACGCGACATTCTTGTTGGTCAGGACATTATCCTGCTTGCCTATGCCACACCAGAGAACATGCTGGTCGCAGACTGGGAAGCCTATTCAACAACCGAGAAGCAGCCTCCCTACTTCGGTCTTCAATTGTTCGGCGGCATGTCAATAGACCCAATCTATCAGGACGGGGCTTGGCTGCAACTGAACGGAACAGTCGGTGAGATACCAAGTGAACCGGACAACACTATCAATCTGGTTTTCACTCCGATCAACTTTCTCACGCTTGTTCCGTCACTTCCGATAAACTTGGCGAATTGGCGTCCTCCGTCTTGGACGCCGAGCGCGCAATGTGATACCTGCAAATTTGCAGTGTTTATTTCCGGTGGTTGGAAAGGCACAAGTTCCACACAGCGCGGGTCAACTGGCAGCTCAAACCGCGCGGACTATTGGGATGATATCGTAGATTTCTACTGCTACAAGCGGTCGCATGGCTGGTGCGAGAATCGCACCAAGGTTTTCTATTACAAAGGAGAACGTCCGACGGGTCATTCACGCCGGACAGACGTTCCTGCGGGAGTGGTTGATTCGTGCTGGGAGTCAAAGATTCAAGCACACTTCACGGCCATTTCATCGCAAATCGCCGCATGTAAGCGAGCGGGGAAATGTCCGATGGTAGAAGTCATGGTGACGAATCACGGTGATCCGAGTTCAGGCGGAAATCAGGGCGGAATCACGATGGTGCATTCGGCAAGCGGAGAGGACACGACATTTACTGGCCGCGAGTTTCGTCTTGCGATGCAACAACTGATTGATTCAGGGTTGTGCAATCTTGATGTCGAATTTGGACAGTGTTTCAGCGGTATTCTGGTTAACGAAGTTCGTGATAGCCTGAACACCCGCGGGTGCAATGTGACAGCCTCATCAGCCACAAACGACCAAAAGAAGACCCGCAGCCGTGCAGGTGATGGGGGATATAATTATTGGCTCAATGCGAAAGTCTGCGCACTTAACGAAGGCCGGAGTCTGCATGAAGCAGTGAACATTGCGAATCGGACGTACGATCAGGTGCTTAACAACATGGCGGACGCTTCCGGAACGAGGGCGCAAGCGCAAGATGCGATCGCCGGTGACCCAGCTCGGCCTGCTGGAGTTCGTTCTACCGCTGCAGCAGAGGCGACAAGACTGCGAAATGACTCGACGGATGTGCGTTCTCGCGTCGGCACGCAGAGTTATTTCCGGTCATTCTGTTTGCCGAAACGCTGTCAATCAGACACGATACAGGTGACGCGCGGCGGACGCATCAATCTGACGTTCAGCGGTCCAGCGAAGAGTTGTGGGAACTGCGAAGTCTTGTGTCAGGACACCACCGGGAAGTGGATACGGCAGGCAACTTGGAACTGGAACGTGCCGGGCTCGGCGGGATTTGTGAACGGACAGAACCAACGGCGAATTGATTCAGGCGGAGCAAGCAACGGCATTTATGTCATTCACAGCCGCAGCGACACGTTCTACGTTAAGGCCACCTCAATAAACCCACCATTGCCGCCCAATCTGGACACCAGCCCTTCCAATCCGGAAACGTTCGCGGGATTCGCAGTCGGCTGGACCAGCGGGACTTCGGAAGAATTCGGAGCCTATGCCGAGGTGCTGCGCGTGCTGTCTAATGTGGATGATTTGGGATTTGATTTGTCTACCGCACCCAAATACCTCGGGCCGGGCGGAGTCGAGATTATTCAGGCTCACTTCGATGTCGCAGCTCAAAATTACTGGTGGACGGAAATGAACCTGTATGTCGGAGTCTTGGGCGGGCAGGCGGGAACAGTAATCGGCTTTGAATGTCCTGATTGTGAAATACAGAATGGCCAAGTTGCTCTCTCCGGTGGAGACCAGGAAGTGGTGCTGAATGTGGGTTCCGTGAACAGTCTTGGATCGCATTATCTGAATCTTTTTGCGTCGTCAATCACGGAGCTGGATTACTGGGGACTCGAGTCGGCGCACTCGACGGGCACCCCGCCACCGGTCGGGAATCTCGTGATTACTCGTGACGGAAACGATATCCGGCTTTACTGGACAGCGGTTCCGGTGGCAGTGAACTACATGGTGCAGTCGTCGCCCAGTATCAACGGTCCGTGGACAACCTTGACGACAACTGCTTCAACCAGCTACACGCATCTGAATCAGGCCAATGACGCGACTACACAGCTTTACTATCAGGTGATTGCCGTTGGTCCGTAGCAGAATCGGGCCGCGAAAACGGTCCTAACCTGAAAAATAGATTGGGGAGAAGAGACGGGGTAGTTTCGCGAGAAACTGCCCTGTTTCTGTGTTTATCCACAGCTGTCTGCCTCATGCGGGGTCGCGATTTTGTCTATATCATATTGTTTTATTTTTGTTTAATGGGTAATTTGCGGGTTGACTCTCGGGGCAATTTTTAGTAATTTTCAATGCTCTCGACAACTTAGAGTTTGGTGAGCTGCAAATATCAGCTTACAAGTACAAGATTAGGAGAACAGATCGTGGCAACGGAAGCCAAAGACAACAAGAAGAAGGCCAGCCCCAACGGCGGCAAAGGCAAGACGAAAATTTATCAGAATTTTATCGCGGGCAAGTGGTGTGATTCGTCGAACGGCAAGATTTCGGAGAATCGCAATCCGGCGCAATGGTCGGACTTGATCGGAACATTCCCGCACAGCACGACGGAAGACGTGGATCGCGCAGTGAAGTCGGCGCAGAAGGCGTTCAAGACGTGGCGTCTGGTTCCGGCTCCGCACAAGGCGAAGTTGTTCTACAACTTGGTGGACATTCTGACCAAGCGCAAGGAGCAGTACGCCTTTGAGATGACTCGTGAGATGGGCAAGCCGATCTTCGAGACACGCGGCGACGTGCAGGAAGCAATTGACACGGCGATGTATGCCGTAGGCGAAGGCTACAGACTATTCGGCAAGACGGTTCCCTCGGAATTGCCGAACAAGTTCAACATGACCATCCGCTTTCCGATCGGCGTGTGCGGACTGATTACTCCGTGGAATTTCCCGATGGCCATTCCGTCGTGGAAGATCATTCCCGCGCTGATGTGCGGCAACACGGTAGTATTCAAGCCTGCGGAAATTACGCCGTTGTCTGCGCACAATCTGGTGGAAGCGATCCTCGACGCGGGATTCCCGCCGGAGATTATCAACATCGTGCACGGGTCGGGCCGCGAAGTCGGCACGCACATGGTGACTCATCCTGATATTCCGGTGATTTCCTTCACAGGGTCATCGGCAGTCGGCAGGATGATTGGCCGCGAAGCGAGCGGGATGCTCAAGCGCGTTTCGATGGAGTTGGGCGGCAAGAACGCGCAGATCGTGATGAACGACGCGGACATCGATCACGCAGTGGATTGCGCGATCTGGGGCGGCTTCGGAACAACCGGACAGCGCTGCACGGCGTCATCACGAGTGATCGTCGAGGAAGGCGTTCACGATCTATTTGTTGAGAAGTTCATCAAGGCCACCAAGAAGCTCAAGATCGGCTACGGCAACGACGCGGGCATCACGATGGGACCGTGCGTCAGCGAAGGACAGCGCAAGACGGTGGCGGAATATGTGGAGATTGGCAAGAAGGACGGCGCGACATTGGTTTACGGCGGCAAGATGTTGACCAAGGGTGAGCACGCCGACGGCTGGTTCCATGAACCGACCATCTTCACCGATTGTAAGCCGAAGATGAGAATCTCGCAGGAAGAGATTTTCGGACCGGTGGTGTCGGTGCTGAAGGCCAAGAACTTTGACGACGCGATCAAGATCTGCAACGAGATCGACTACGGTCTGTCGAGCGCGATCTTCACGAAGAATATCGACAATGCGTATCGCGCGTTCCGCGATTTGGAAACGGGCATCACGTACGTGAATGCGGCGACCATCGGTGCGGAAGCGCACATGCCGTTCGGCGGCATGAAGGCGACGGGCAACGGCCACCGTGAAGGCGGCTGGGAAGCCTATGAATTCTACTCAGAGACGAAGGCTTGCTACGTGGATTACTCGGGCAAGCTGCAGCGCGCACAGATCGACGACTGAGAACTGAGCACGGGCGGGGCGAAGGCTCCGCCCGTGACTCCAGCATTCATGCCTGAACCCGCGACCAAGAAACAGGAGCTTTCCGCGAAGCAGCGCGCCGAGTTGCTCATGGTGCTTTCAGAGCGATTTGAGGCGAACGAGAAGCGGCACAAGGGAATCAGGTGGGCGGACGTGGAAGCGAAACTGCTTGCGACTCCCGCGGCGCTGTGGTCGCTAAGCGAGATGGAGCGAACGGGCGGCGAACCGGATGTGGTGGGGTTTGACAAGAAGACGGGCGAGTTTATCTTCTTCGACTGTTCGGCAGAGAGTCCGACGGGCCGCCGCAGTCTCTGCTACGACCGCGATGCACTCGAAGAACGCAAGGAGAATAAGCCGAAGGGGAACGCGGTGGATGTTGCCGCGGCGATGGGTATCAAGCTTTTGACCGAAGAGCAGTATCGGGAGCTTCAGAAACTTGGTGAATTCGACTTGAAGACTTCAAGTTGGCTGCAGACTCCGGTCGACATTCGCAAGCTCGGCGGCGCAATATTCGGCGACCGCCGCTACGACAAGGTGTTCGTGTATCACAACGGCGCGCAATCGTATTATGCCGCACGGGGATTTCGCGGTTCGCTGAGAGTCTGACTTCCGCGCAGATGCACACTTTTTATGCCACGCTGATTGAGTTTAACACGTGGGCGAACAACAAGACGGTTGACTCGCTGAAGTCGTGTGGCGAGGTGCCGGAGAAAGGTGTCGAGCTGTTCTCGCACATCTTGCAGAACAACTGGTATGTGCTCGATTTGATTGAAGGCCGTGACGACGGCAGACGATGGTACGGCGCGGCGGACTACACGTTGGAAGAGTGCATCGAGACTATCCCCAGGATTGATCGGGCTTACAAAGAGCTGCTCGCAAGCGCTGGACAGGCGGGACTGGAGAAGCCTGTGACTTTCGTGGATGCCGCTGGCAGAACTGTCACGCGGACCATCGCAGAACTGATTTTTCACACGCACGACCACTGCACGTATCATCGCGGACAGATTGCGGCGCTGGTGCGGCAAGCGGGCGGAGAACCGGCCAAGACATGGTTTAACAGGTTTATAGCAGAGACGCGGACATGAGAGCCTACTATCAGCGGCTGTTTCATTTCGATCACTGGGCGAATGTTGAAGTCGAAAAATCGCTAAAGAGCTGCGCGGTTCCGCCACCGAAAGCAGTCGCGCTGCTAAGCCACTATTTGCAGGAGCAATGGGTGGCGCACAAACTCTTGACGACCGGAGTAGCCACGAACCGCAACGAGATTGCTACGCTGACGTTCGAGGAATGTCAGGCTGAAATCCAAAGGCTCAACATCGCCTGGCGGGAGTATCTGGCAAATAAGCCGGACTTGCACTTTGACACAAGTTTCACCTACACGAACGCTGTCGGCAAGCCGACCGACCGCGTGGTGGGAGACCTGCTGACAGACATCGTCGATCATGGGACATATCATCGCGGGCAAATCGCCACGCTGGTGCGGCAGGCGGGCGGCGAGCCGGCAAAGACTTGGTTTACCAGATGGGTGAAGGAAACGAAACGCGGGACGACGGTATAATTGCGGGCCAACGGTAGTCAAAAGAAGTAGTGAAATGAATCTATCTGACATGTTAAAAGGCGCCCAGAGTATGCTTGGCGGTCAGCAGGAAGAGACTAACATCGCCGCGTTAGCAGGACCCCTGTTGGGCATGCTTCAGAAGGAGAGCGGCGGAATCGGTGGACTGCTGGAGAAGTTTCAGAGCAGCGGTTTAGGTGATGTTGCTCAGTCGTGGGTCGGCACGGGCGACAACCTTCCCATATCACAGGATCAGCTGATGCAGGTTTTCGGCGAGCAGAAGCTCGGTGCGATGGCTCAGGAGTCGGGAATGGATTTGAAAAAGTTCCTTCCAATCCTGATGGCCGCGCTTCCGATGATCATCGACAAGTTAACACCGGATGGCGAGGTTAACGACAAGAGCAACAATCTTCTCGAACAGGGCATGGGCTTGCTGGGGCAGTTCCTGAAGAAATAGAAAGTCCGGCGGTGTGCAGAGTCTTTGTTTGCTGCTTCCTGTTGCTGTTCGGCGCAACCGTCGCAACAGCACAGGAAGTCTCCGTGCCGCTGGACAACGCAGGCAAGATCTTTGTCATAACGAGTGAGTTGGAAAACAAGCTCGGGCTGTTTCTGGAATATCCGGGCTTTGTCGAGGCACGGCTCTATCAGGCGAATGATAGTGCATATTTTCTCGAAATTCTCGAGCAACGGGATTCGAGTATCGTGCGCATGCGCGTCCCGCAAACTCTCGAACAGGTCAGGGAACTGCGCAAGCAGGTTTCGAGTGCGATCGCGCAGCGTTCCCCGCAATCGATGTACGATCAGGATGGTCGCGGCGGGTTGATTATCAACAGCGCGATATTGTCTGCAGGGTTTTACGGCTGGGCCATTCCGGTAGCCTCGAAAGCCGACGGATCAGGCGCGGTTGCGCTCTACTTCTTTATTACGGCGGCGGGCGTGTTGGGTCCCTACTTCGCAACCGAGAACGCAGACATTTCGCGCGCGACGGCGATGATGGATTTTTACGGTGGCTCACGCGGCATTGCGCACGGCATAGCACTGTATTACGCGTTTGACCCTGAAGAGGACAGCGAACGCGCGCCCTACGGCTGGGCCACCATCTTCAGTCTGGGCGAACGGATCGCATTGAATCAGTGGTCCGCGAAGTCCGGAATGACCGTTGGAAAGGCCGCAGTGATTGGAGTGGGAGGGGATTTCGGTCTGGGCATGAGTGCGATTCTGGTTTCCGGTCACGAGTTGTGGAACCGTGAGCACCAAAGCGTGGCGGGGATTTCGATTCTGGGCGGTTCGTTGATTGGGATGATTGCCGGAACACAGATGGCGGATCAGGGGAGTTATACACGGGGAGACGCGTATGTGCTGCGCGGTATCGGAATCCTCGGTGCGGCATTGCCGGCGGCTCTCGCGGACGTAGGAGAACAAAGCGGCAAGACGGCCGCGAACTTGGCGACGCTGGGCACAGTCATGGGGTTGGGTCTCGGGCACGGCCTGTTGCGCAACAAGGATTTCTCGAGTTCGCAAGGTTTGACAATTTTGCTGGCCGAGTTTGGCGGCGCTGCTTTGGGAACTGCGGTGGTAATCGCTGCCAAGCCGGACGATTCAGGTCCCTATTCGATGGCCGCCGCAGTCGGCGGGACTCTGGGATTCATGCTCGGATATGCGAACGCCAGCCGCTCAGGCCGCACGATTCGCCGGACGTCGGATTTGGAAATCCATTTCAATCCTCTGCCGCTGATGACCGAACTGCCGCGAGGCTCGAATGCGGAAACGGAACATCGCGCAGGGCAAGCGCTGTCGCTCACCTATAGGTTCTAAGTATGAATGAACTTGCTTCGCATCTGAAACAGATTCAGAAGGCCTTTGAGGGCGACGCCTGGCACGGGCCGTCACTCATGGAGGCGCTGGACGGTGTGGACGCGCATATTGCCAAACGACATTGGATTGACGGAGTGCATACGATTTGGGAGCTGGCGTTGCATACGGTAGCGTGGAAGCGCGCAGTGACCAAGTGGATAGAGGGAGACGATTCGATTCGCGTAGCGGACGACGAGAACTTTCCTCATCCTGAACAGGGCGACACGGCCGAGTGGCAGCACGTGCTGAACCAACTTCGAGTGGCCCAAGCCGAGCTTCTGACGACCGTTTCGCATTTCACGAACGAGAAGCTCTATCAGAATCCGCCGGGCCGCGAGACCGTTTATTCGGATTATATTTTTGGCATCGTTCACCACGATCTCTATCATGCCGGCCAGATTATGCTGATCAAGCGCGCGGCGGAGAAAGAGATTCAGCGGAGCGGAATGAAGTAGACGCGGTTTTAATATGCCGAATGAAGAATATCTCACAACTGCCGAAGCGGCCAAGCTCTTGAAAGTGAGCCGCGGCACGGTGTGTCTGCTGGCTCGCGAGGGGCGGCTGCCGGCCTTGCGGGTGGGCAAGCAGTGGCGGATTCCACATGAGGCACCGGAACTCTGGATGTATCGGCAGAAGCAGGCGGCCGTGCGAAATGCCAAAACGACCACACAACGGTCTGCGGCGCGGGCCAAGCGCTCCGGATTTGATGATTTATTGAAGTTGGCCGCGCCAATCAAACTGCGCAACAGACCTTGACGTGCTGAAGTGCATTGACACAAGCATTCTGCTGGCGGCCACGGATACGACACATCCGCTGCACGCTCGCGCGGCAAAGTATTTGAAGAACTGCGCGGGGGACCCGTGGGTGACGTGCGTGTGCTATGAGAGTCTGCTCCGCTGGTGTGACGTGATTACTTCAAGCGAGCACTGCGCGGCGCCGCTCAAGCCACTGGTTGTGCAAGGTGCGCTCGACGCAATGTTAAAGCGCAGAGAGCCATTGGTGTTGTACGGCGACGAGCAAATCTTGAGACGGGCGCTGAAGCTGTCCGACCGGCACGCTGCGCTGAAAGACCACCTTCACGAAGCACACGTTGCGGCGACGGCGATGGCGCATGGCGTGAACACGATTGTGACTGCGGACAGCGCGCCCTACATTTCGATTCGCGATTTGACGGTCGAAAATCCGTTTGAAACTTTGTTTGCCTGAAGCTCGTGGCAAACTGGTTTGAGGTTTCGAATTTCGGGTTTCAGGAATTCTCCGCAGGGGGTGTGCGGACCTTTGCCGTGGTGGAAGGACAGCAGAGCGCGTTTCCCATAGTGCTCTTGCACGGCACGCCGGCCGCAAGTTTCATCTGGTCTACCACAATTGCGGCAATCGGCCGCTCGCGCCGATGTATTGCACTCGATTTGCCCGGGTGGGGCCGCTCGCTTGAGCGGAACGGTCGGCCGCAACTGGTTTTGTCGCGCGAAAGTTTGCGCAAATGGCTGAGTGATGTCGTGCAGGCACAGCAGATTCAGGAGTTCGACCTGCTGGGCATTGGCGATGGAGCACTGCTTGCATTGGAATATCTACAGGCGGAACCACAGCGGATTCGCAGACTTGGACTGATCAATACTCCTCTCAAGGCAGGTGCGAATCGCCGACTGATATGGCCGTGGCAAAAACCCGGCTGGCGGGCCGCGCGTCTGCAAAGCTGGATTGAACGCGACTCCGGACTGCCGGAAAAGACGAGACAGGCGATTGAGCCGCAGTTTCGGGAATTGTTGTCCGGCGGGTGGCATGCCGAACGCTCACCGGAGTTTCCCGTGCAGGAATTCCGCTCCGGATTTGCGGGATACAAGCGGTGCCTTCGCGAGTTTAAGGGAGAGACCCTGCTGGCATGGGGTGCAAACTATTGTTCTTACGACGAAGGGCAGGCTGCCGACTTCGCGCAGGGCAGAGAGGCTATCCTTTGGCAAGAAGCGGGCAACTTCCCGATGTGGGAACAGCCCGAGGCATATTTAGCCGAGATTGTCGAGTTTTTCAGAGCATGATTTTTCTTCATATAGACTACAATGCGCTGACCCAGCGCTGCACGGGTTCGACGGATCCTCCTTCGGGCATGGACAATTGTTGTTTTCGCCCATGAACTACTAATCGTAACCGGAGGATACCATGTCTCACATCACACCGCAAAATGTCCACGAGACGCTGTCGAAGTATATGCTTGCCGACGGCTTTGATCTCGTATTTGATCTTGAAAAGTCTCATGGCAGCTATTTCTACGATTCGCGTCACAACCGCAAGTTTCTCGACCTGTTCAGCTTTTTCGCGTCCAGTCCGGTCGGCTTCAATCATCCGAGGCTAACGTCGCCGCAGATGATCGAGAAGCTCGGCAAGCTTGCCGTGAACAACATCACGAATTCGGACCTTTACACGGTTGAGATGGCCGAGTTTGTGGATACGTTCTTCAAGATTGCGATTCCGCCGCAGTTCAAGCACTCGTTTTTCGTGGCGGGCGGAGCGCTCGGCATCGAGAACGCGCTGAAGGCTGCGATGGACTGGAAGGTGCGAAAGAATTTCGCGAAAGGCTACCGCCGCGAAATCGGCAATCAGGTAATGCACTTCGAGGAGTGTTTCCACGGCCGCACGGGTTACACGATTTCGATGACCAACACGGCCGACCCGAACAAGTATAAGTACTTTGCGAAGTTGGATTGGCCGCGCGTGCTGAACCCGAAACTGCGTTTCCCGCTGACGGAAGGTCATCTGGAAGAAGTTGAGCGGAAGGAGAGGATTGCGATTGCGCAAATCAAGCAGCACTTCCACGAACGCAGGGACGAAATCTGCGCGATCATCCTTGAACCGATTCAGGGCGAGGGCGGCGACAATCACTTCCGTCCCGAGTTTTTGAAGAAACTGCGGATGCTGGCCAACGAGAACGACGCGATGCTCATCTACGACGAAGTGCAGACGGGCGTCGGCCTGACCGGCAAGATGTGGGCATGGCAGCATTTCGACGCCGAGCCGGATATGTTCTGCTTCGGCAAAAAGAGTCAGGTCTGCGGCTTCATCGCGGGTCCTCGCATTGACGAAGTGGAAGACAACGTGTTCAATGTGTCATCCAGAATCAACTCGACGTGGGGCGGCAATCTGATAGACATGTACCGCTTCAAGACGTATCTCGAAATCATACACGACGAGAATCTGGTCGCGCATGCGGCCAAGACCGGCGAGTCGGCGCTGTTCATGCTCCAGCAGCTCAGTGACGACTATCCGACGATGATTTCCAATGTGCGCGGGCGCGGCTTAATGTGCGCATTCGACCTGCCGAATCCATCGTTGCGCAACCGGATGGTGGACGCGCTCTACGAGCACGGCGTGTGCATGCTGCCTTCGGGCACGCATTCCATCCGCTTCCGTCCGCCGCTGAACATTTCGGAATCGGAAGTCGCGGAAGGCGTCGATGTCATCCGCAAGTGCGCGGGCGAGATTCTCGAACAGGTGCAGCTGCAGCCGGCCTAAGTATAAGCGTTGTCACACGAAACTGACCGGTGCAAATCTTCAGGCCGGGGGCCCTCGCAGGAGGGCTCCGGCCTTGTCTTTTTACAGGCATGACCGAAGAGCAGGCAGCACAATTCCCCACTGGGTCGTTGGCGGTCGTGGCCACGCCGATCGGGAATCTTGGCGACCTGTCGTTTCGCGCAGTGGAAACGCTGAAGCGCGCGGACCTGTTGCTGTGCGAGGACACGCGGCACTCCAAGCGGCTGCTGGACCGCTATCAGATTCAAGTTCCCACAACCAGCTACGGTGCGCACAACCTGAAATCCAAACTCGCGTGGGTCTTGGAGCAGTTGGGGCAAACCAAGCGTGTCGCTCTGATCAGCGATGCCGGAACTCCCGGAATTTCCGACCCGGGAACGATGCTTGTGAGTGCGGTGCTTGCGGCAGGTTACGAAGTTTTCACCGTGCCCGGTCCGGCGGCTTTGATTCCGGCGCTCGTGCTGTCCGGCATGCGAACGGACAGATTTGTCTTTGAAGGATTCCTGCCGCACAAGAAGGGCCGCCAAACCAGACTGAAGCTCTTGGCTTCCGAACCGCGGACGATTGTGCTCTACGAGAGCGTCCACCGGATTCAGAAGACACTCGCGGAACTGCAGGAGTATCTCGGCAACCGAAGAGTAGCCGTCTGCCGCGAGCTGACCAAACTGCATGAAGAGATTGTGCGCGGCAGTTTGAGTGATGCGATTGCGCACTTCGAAAAGCATGAACCGCGCGGCGAGTTTGTGGTGGTGGTCGCGGGGACGGATGACTCAAGCCCCGACGTTGACGACTGACGCCGCCGAACAAGGCGCGTCACCTTTCAAACACTTTCTTACTTCTTACTTTTAGCACCTCTCTTGTATCCTGAACTTTTCAAAATTGGTCCGTTCGTGCTGCACAGCTACGGCTTGATGCTGGCGCTGGCGTTCGGATTCGGCATCTGGATTGCCTCGAAACGCGCACCGCAGCGCGGCATTTCGGGCTCTACGGTAATGGATGTGTCGGTGGCGTCGCTGCTCTTTGGTTTGGCGGGCGGCCGGATTGCTTATGTGATTACGCATTGGGAAGAGTTTGAAGACCGCTGGATTGATATTGTCTCGCCCATCCAGAGCGATGGAACCATCGGAATTGCGGGATTGGTGCTTTTGGGTGGAGTGGTGGCGGGTTTCGGCGGCGCCTATTGGATGACTCGACGGCGCGGCGCGCGCTTTCTGACTTTGACGGATATCATGATTCCGTCGCTCGCTCTGGGCATAGCTTTCGGCAGAATCGGCTGTTTCCTGAACGGCTGCTGCTTCGGCACGGAATGTCATGCGCCGTGGGGAGTGGAGTTTCCCACATCAAGTCTGGCGGGGTCTGTCTTTCCGCACATGAGCATCCATCCGACGCAACTCTACGAAGCACTCGCGATGCTTGCTCTTTTTGGATTTCTGTTGTGGCGGGATCGAGTTCCTCTGCGCGAAGGCGTGCTGACCGGATGGTTTCTCGCACTCTACGGCCTATGGCGCTACTATGTTGAAGGCCTGCGCTGGTACGAATCGGGCATGGTGTTCGGACAGTTGGGAGCACACCGCATCACCTTTTCACGGATTATCTCGGTGCTCATGGTCGTTGCCGGAATCTACTTGATACGTCGCAAATCCGCGGAGGCAAAGACTCCACGTGCTGATTAGTTTCGAAGGGATTGACGGGTCAGGCAAGTCGACGCAGCTGACACTGACAGAAGCATGGCTGACAGGGCTGGGTTACGATGTTTTGCTGACCCGTGAGCCGGGTGGCACGGACGCAGGTGAAGCGATTCGGAAGCTGTTGCTTGACCCCGGCAGCCATCTGACGGCACGGGCAGAGTTCTTGCTCTATTCGGCATCTCGGGCGCAACTTGTGGAACAGGTGCTCCTGCCGCATTTGAGAACCCCGCGCGCCGTAGCATTGGTGGACAGATATGCCGATTCCTCTACGGCTTATCAGGGTGCGGGCCGGAAGTTGGGGGTCGAACCGGTGGAGGCGGTCAATGAGTTCGCCACCGGGAACCTCTTGCCGGATCTGACACTCTACTTAGATGTGGACTATGAAACGTCTATCGCCCGCCGCGCTACTGCCGGCGGCGCACCGGATCGTCTGGAGCAGAATCCGCGCGAGTTTTTTGAAGCCGTGCGCGCAGGCTATCTCGATCTCTGCTCCCGTCATCCCGATCGAGTGGTGCGCATTGACGCGCGCCGTGGGGAAGAAGAAGTGTTTTCTCAGGTCCGGGCGGCCATCAGCGCCCGGTTGCCCAATTAGGCCATTAACCAGATAGTATTATGAAGAGACGTTTGATCCTGCTGCTGATTTCGCTGCTGCCGCTCGCGGCGGTTGCCGAAGTGCGCCCCATGTCAGCGGATGAATTGTACGCGAGAATTCACCATAACATGGGGCTGTTCGGGGACATTTTCCGCGAGATCAGCATTCGCTACGTTGATCAGGTGGATCCCAATGAATTCATGCGTGCAGGCATCGAGGGAATGCTTCGGACGCTGGATCCGTATACGGTCTATATTCCCGAAGAAGACACCGATGATCTCGACGTCATAACCTACGGCAAGTATGGTGGCGTTGGCCTCGAAATTGGCGTGCGCGGTGAAGACAAGGTCTTGACGGTCATCAGCGCGATGGAGGATTCACCTGCTCAGCGCGTCGGCATCCGCAGCGGAGACCGCGTGATTGCGGTGGACGGCAATTCCACAAAGGGCATGTCAACCCGCGAAGCCTCGCGTTACTTGCGCGGCGAACCGAATTCTTTGGTATCGCTGACGATTGAACGCACGGGAACTCCCGAGCCGATTGAGTTTGTGCTGACACGCCAGATCATTGACATCAAGGACGTTCCCTATAGCGGGTTCATCGAGCCGGGCATCGGATACATCAAACTTGCCCACTTCTCGACGCGCGCACAGAGCGAACTGGATGAAGCGCTTGTGGATTTGCAGAGCAAGGGCATGAAAGCCCTCGTGCTCGATCTGCGCGGCAATCCGGGCGGACTGATGAATGCGGCGGTGGGAGTTCTGCAGAAATTTTTGGACAAAGGCGAAGTGGTCGTCTCGACCAAGGGCCGCACACCGGATGCAAATCGCACTTTCAAACTGGGCAGCGATCCGGTAGCGAAGAGTGTACCATTGGCTGTGTTAGTTGACGGGGGTTCGGCGTCGGCGTCGGAAATCGTCGCCGGTGCGATTCAGGATTTGGATCGCGGTGTGCTGATCGGCGAGCCGACTTTCGGCAAGGGACTTGTGCAGTCTGTGATTTCCTTCGAAACGGGCGAAGCTTTGAAACTGACCACCGCGAAATACTTCACACCTTCGGGGCGGTTGATTCAGAAGGTGGACTACTTCGGGGAAGACGATTCAAGCTCTGTTGTTCAGCCACTCGACGAAGTGCCCGACTCAGGCTATGTGACGCGCAACGGCCGGAAGGTCGAAGGCGGAGGAGGGATTGTGCCGGATATTCTGGTGGAGACTCCTCAGCCCGGACAGCTTGGTGTCGAACTCTGGCGACAGGGCAAGTTCTTCGATTTTGTCACGGAGTATATGGCCGACTCTCCCGAACTGAGTGACGCCAGCGTTTCCGACGAAATGCTCGAGCAGTTCCGCAACTGGCTGGTCGAAAAGGGATTCTCCTACGCGGCGGACGGCGAGAAGGAACTGTTGTCATTGCGCGAGATTCTGGCAGACTTCGATCTTGCCGAGAATGCGGAAGCGGATTTTGCGCATCTCGAGTATTATCTTGAACTCGTCCGCGACCGTGACTTTGACATGGAACACGAGTTTATCCGTTCGAGTCTCTCCACGGAGCTGGCCAACTCACTTTACGGAAGCGCGGGCCGTATCGAAGCAAGTTTTGACCACGACCCGCAGATTTTGCGCGCGGTCGAAGTGCTCAAGAACAATGTCGAATACGACAAATTGCTGGCGGTTACGGACACCACAAATCAATCCCGCGAATAAGCGAGGCATGTGGAGTCGTATCTAATCCTGTTCGCCGTCGGTGTCTTTGTCGGGGTGCTGGGCGGCTATCTGGGAATCGGCGGCGCACTGGTGATCACGCCGGTGCTGCTGGCCATGAGTGCGGCCGACAAGATTCCCGAGACTGTTCGGTATCCCCTGGTTTTCAGTTCGACGCTCTTTGCTATTCTGGGGACTTCAATATCGGCGGGTTGGACTTACGCGCGAGCGGGCCGCGTCTACTGGCGCGGATTTAGAGTACTTTCGATTCTGGTTCTGCTCTTTTCATTTGCGGGGTCTTCGCTTGCGGCTCGTTCGTCGCCGGATGTTCTGCGCACGGTGTTCGGACTTTTCGCACTGTTGAGCGCAGGGATCCTCATCTCGCCGCTGAAGGGACATCCGGGCGGAGAATTTCATTTTCATGTGCTGCCGTTTGCCATATTGGGAGCCGCCACCGGATTCCTGTCCGCGTATATCGGCGTGGCGGGCGGGGTGCTGATGGTTCCGGTGCTGCTGTTCATGATTAAACTGCCGCCGGAACTTGCCGTCGGAACGAGCAGCATGGTCGGTGTCGTGACGTCGTTGGCCGGAATGCTCGGCTACGTATACAACGGCTGGAATGTCGCAGAGTTGCCCGCAGGCTCCATCGGTTATGTGTATCCTGCGTACGCGCTCCCGATTTTGCTCGGCACGCTGGTCGGCGGCCCGTTCGGCAGCAAGCTGAATCAAAGCAGCAGCGTGCGCCTGTTCCGCTGGCTATTCGCCGCCTATCTGGTCTTCATCGCGGTTCGCATGTTGTGGCCGCAGTAAATTTCCACTTCTCACTTCTTTATTCCCGTTTTCCATGCAAACCCTCGATTTGAAACTAATCGGTCGCGGCAAAGTGCGCGACATCTATGAATACGACGACCGGCATCTCGTATTCGTCACCTCGAATCGCGTGTCCGCTTTCGATGTGGTCCTTCCCACGCCCATTCCCAACAAAGGAACCGTGCTGAACAGGCTCACAACGTTTTGGATGCAGAAGTTTTCCCACCTGTGCGGAAATCACATCGCCGGGCAGGATTTCAGTGGCTTCGCACGGGAGTTTGCGGCATCACTTCCCGGAACCGCTGCGGGACAGGTGGAAGTCGTGAAGAAGGCCGAGATGCTGCCGGTGGAATGCGTGGTGCGCGGATTCATCACCGGTTCAGGTTGGAAGGACTATCAGAAGACCGGCGCAGTCTGCGGTCATAAACTGCCTGAGCAGCTTCGGCATTGTGAACAGTTCCCTGAACCGCTCTTCACACCTGCCACGAAGGCCACCAGCGGCCATGACGAGAACATCGACTTCGCGCGCATGAAAGATATTGTGGGAACGGAACTCGCCGTTAAGCTGCGTGATTTGTCTATGCAGGTGTATTCGGAGGGCCGTGACTATGCGAAACAACGCGGGATCTTGATTGCCGACACGAAGTTCGAGTTCGGTCTTATTGATGGCGAGTTGGTCCTCTGTGACGAGGTGTTGACGCCCGACAGCTCGCGCTTCTGGCCTGCGGACGAATATGAGCCGGGTCACGACCAGCGCAGCTATGACAAGCAGATTGTGCGTAATTATCTTGAGACTCTTGGCTGGGACAAGTCGCCTCCCGGACCGGAACTGCCACCCGAAATCGTGCAGCAGACGGCGCAGGCCTACGAAGAGATTGCTGCCAAGTTGATGGCGTAGTCTTCGGTCGCGGACGTCCGCATTGTCAATTCGTGGAAAAGTCAAGCGCGAGTCCCCCCTCGGACTCGCGCTTTCTATGGGAACTCCTGCTCCCCCGCAGAAGCAGGCATTTGCTGTTGTTTCCGGCAGGTCAAGAAACCTGCTCGGAGAAGTTGTCGTTACTTCGTGACCTTGATGGTGCGGCTCTTGGCCTCTTCAGCCTTGGGCAGCGCGACCTTCAGCACGCCGTCAGAGTAATTGGCGCTGACGCGGTCGGCGACGATGTTGTTCGGCAGACTGAAGCTGCGCTCGAACTTGCCGTAGCTGCGCTCGACGCGTATGAAGTTGTCCTTCTCTTCATTCACCACGCGGCGCTTCTCGCCCGAAATGGTAAGCACGTTGTTGTTCAGCGTGATGGTGATGTCCTCTTCACGCATTCCGGGAAGTTCGGCGTGAATCTCATAGGAATCGGAATTTTCGGCGATGTCCACATCGGGAGCCCAGCTCCGCATGATGCCGCCGCGATTCCAGCCCATCATGTCATTCAGGACTTCGTCCAGATTCGGGAACGGGTAGTTCTGTTCCACATTGCGCGGGATGTACTTGGTGATCTTCATGGTTGTCTCCTGAGATATTTGGTTAAGTTGTTTGCTTGGTTCTGCCTTCGTTGGCATGTTCACTGACCCATAAGGCAAGCGTAATGCCAGTAACATAAATTACTGTTTATAGAAAAATTATCTGAATTCTCGCGCTTGATTTCTCTGCAAAGTTGGCGGAGGCATCTGCCAGAATGATAGGGCTTATGACATTCTGGCAGGCATGTGTCAGAGTCGCATGAGGTTGCATATTCACAAGCGAGTGGCTATCTTGACAGATTGGAACCGCACTTGGAGTTTCCTCACACACCCCGCGTAGCACCATGATTTCAAAGAAGCTCTGCCCCCACTGCCTCAAAGTCATCTCCTTTAAGCATCGTTTCAAGCGCAAATGCCCTCATTGCTTTCGTGAGCTTCGACGGCACAGCGAGCAGCAACGCACCCTGCTTGGCACATGGTTCGAAGACCGCGGCAAGTGGTGGTGGTTTTTTATCTTGCTTGTGCTGTTTGTCGTGGGAGCGATGGTTGGACAGTTGGCGGGGCGACACTCTGACCTGCTGAACTTCATTAGCGGCCACCCGATCATGTTCGTGCTCACGCTCGTGTATCTGGCCGCGTTCTGCTCGATCATTTCGAGAATCTACTTCCCATTGATGATTGGAGCGCCGCGGATTTTGCGCCGCGAGCGTCCACAGGTTCGCTCCTACAAGATTTTTACTGCCGTCGGCATCGGTCTGGGATTGTTGCTTTCGATAGCGGTGGTCGGCACGCGAGACTACTTCGTTCTACTTCCCGCAAGCGTTCTGCTCTTCACATTGCCCATTGCGCTGATGTGGGCCTATCTTGCACTGGTGCTGCAGGAGCCGGACTACGAAGACGAGCGCGTGTGGTCTTATTTGACAGAACTCGGTGCGGCGGACCGCCTCGACCACCGCCATCGCGGTTACTATGTGCTGGTGATGGTGCCTGTTGCGGCCTTGATTTTCTATTGGATGATGCAGAATCAGTGGATTTATCACTGGTTTTCGGATTCTGTTCTCGTCTCCATGTTCCGTGAACTTTACATGCGCGCGACGGGCCGCTGGGAATAGACTTGGCGCAGCAGAAGTCACACTCGCATCGTCGGAGACGCGCGGCTCCCTCACCGCACAAGGCAGGAATGCTGCCCGGCAGCGTCGTGTATGGCGGTCATGCTCAGTCTACGGGAGCTACCTTGCGCGCGGTGTGCTATGACGTCGAGAATTATGAAGACGTCTTGCTTTCCGGACCGCAGGAGATTCCCGCTTTTCTGGCAAAGCCGGGAGTGAAGTGGATTGATTTGATTGGGTTGGCCGAGACGAGCACGCTGGAGATAATCGGTCGCACGTTGCGTCTGCACCCGCTGCTGATTGAAGACATTGCCAATACCAGCCAGCGCACAAAACTTGAAGAGGACGGCGACCAACTCGTCGTCTTTCTGCGGGACTTCGAGCGCAACAAAGAGACTCAGACTCTCGAAGACACGCAGGTCGCGATTGCGCTCGGGGAAGGATTTATTTTCACCTTCAATGAGACGCCGACGAGCGAACTCGAAGTCATCCGCGAGCGGCTGCGCGTAGGACAGGGTCAGGCGCGGTTGAACGGCGCGGACTATCTGCTCTACCGCATGCTTGACATGCTGGTTGACCAGTACTTCGTCGTGCTGGATGAAGTGAACAGCCGGCTCGAGTCCGTACAGGTTCGTGTGATGGAGACGCCGGGCGATCGCAACCTCCTTCCGGACATCTTCGAGGCACGGCAGGAACTATTGCATCTGCGCGCGAGTATACTTCCCCTGCGCGACGTACTGAGCGCGCTGGAGCGTCGCGAATCTCCGATTATACAACCATTGACGCGCGCTTACTTCCGTGACGTGTATGACCATACGTTGCACGTCGCCGAATCCATTGACACACTGCGCGAACTGCAATCCGCCTCGCTCGAGGTTTATCTCTCGCGGCTGTCCCTGCGGCAGAACGATGTCATGCGCATTCTGACGGTCATCTCGACCATCTTCCTGCCGCTGACTTTTCTGGCCGGCATATGGGGCATGAATTTTCGGAACATGCCTGAACTCGAGTGGCACTACGGCTACTTCGCCGCGCTCGGGGTCATGGCCGTCGTTATGATTATAATGCTGCTCTTCTTCAAGCGACGATCATGGCTTTAGCCAGGCATCTGCCTCGCTTCTGCGCAAATCCGTAAGCACTTTTTCAACTTTTCCATTTCTTCATCTTCTCTCTTAGAATTCTCCTCACATGCCTCGAACAACTCGCGCTCCAAAAAAAGTTCCCGTTTCGATTCACGATTTCAAGAAACTGGTCATGCCCAAGTCCCTTGCGGTGTCGCCCGACGGCAAGCAGGCTGCATACACGCGCTCGTGGATTGACGAAGCGAAGAACAAATCTTTCGCAAATCTGCATCTTCTGAACCTAACGACAGGCAAGACACGGCAATGGACCTTCGGTGATCACACCGACCGTAATCCGGTCTGGTCGCGCGATGGCAAGAGATTGACCTTCTTCCGCCACGAAAAGGGGGAAGACAGAATATACTGTCTGCATATGGACGGCGGTGCGCCGGAGCTATTGTGGAAGGGGCGCGGTTCACTGGCCGGAATGGAATGGGCGTGCGGAGACACCTGTTTGGTCGTAAAATTCCGCAAAGCCGATCCCGATCCCGAAGCCGAGAAGGCCATCGCAGAAGGCAAAGAACCGGAAGGCAAGGCTCCGATTGTGCGCCGGATTACACGGCTCTCCTACCGTTTGGACGGCGCAGGTTTCTTCCCGCAGGACCGCTTCCATTTCTACAAGCTTGAACTTGCATCCAAGTCATGGTCACAGTTGACGCGCGGGCAGGCCGATGACGGAGCCTTTGCGGTGTCTGCGGATGGAACGATCCTCGCCTACGTGACAAATTCCCACCGTGACCCCGATCAGCATCCGTACGACAATGACATTATCTTTTTGAATCTGAAAAGCGGAAAACGCAAGATGTATCCCGGTCCGCAAGGCGAAAAGAGCACCTTGAGTTTTTCGCCGGACGGCAAGTGGCTGGTCTATCTGGGACATCATAATAAGAAAGACGCATGGGGAGTTGAGCCGATTCATCCGTGGCGCGTGGACTTGCGCAACGGCAAACTCAAGAATCTCACACCCAACTTCGACCGTCAAGCCGAAGATTTGTCGCTCTCGGACATCGGATTTGATTTTGAATCATCGCGCGTAACGTGGAGCCGCGACTGCAAGAGCATCTTCTATCCGATCTCGGATCGCGGCGACGTGGCCATTGTGCGCACTCCGGTTGCGGGCGGTGAGCCAAAGAAGTTCTGGGCCGCCGCCGGACAAGCTCCAATCTATGATCTGAAGAATAACACGATGGTCGTCGTGCATGCGGGCTTTCGCGCGCTGGGCGACCTGCACATCTGCGAAGACGTCTCCAAAAAGGGCGCGCGCTTCCGCAAACTGCTGACTCACAATCACGGATATCTCAATTCGATCGAGATGTCGAAGGTTCAGGAAGTCCGCGTGCCCTCGACCGACGGCGCAAGAGTGCACACCTTCGTTTTTACGCCGCCCAACTTTTCGCCGCGCAAGAAGTATCCTGCGATCGTCTACATTCACGGCGGCCCGCGCACTCAATACGCTCGCGTGTTCTTCCACGAAATGCACTTTCTCGCTGCGCAGGGCTACGTCGTGGTCTGTCCCAATCCGCGCGGAAGTCAGGGCTACGGACGCGCGTGGGCCGAATCCATCGTCGCGGCATGGGGCACAAAAGACTGGGAGGATGTGCAGGCGGTGACGGACTGGATATCGGAACAAAAATACGTCTTGCGCAACCGCATCGCTATTTGCGGCGGAAGCTACGGCGGTTATATGACCAATTGGGCTCTCGGCCACACGCGCCGTTATCGCTGCGGAGTCACCGACCGTTCGGTCGTCGAACTGAAGACTTTCGCCGGTTCATCGGACATCGGATACTTCGACCACATGGAGTTCGGCGGATTCTATTGGCAGAATCCGGAAGGCTACACCACCATGTCCCCGCTCACGTATGCCGAGAATATCAAAGACCCGCTGCTGATTGTCCATAGCGAAAACGACCAGCGCTGCGCGATTGAGCAGGCCGAGCAGCTGTTCGTTGCATTGAAGGTGCGCGGCCGCACCGTGGAATTCCTGCGCTTTCCCGAAGAGTCGCACGGGTTGTCGCGCGGCGGACGTCCGGACAGGCGCGTCGTGCGCATGGAGGCCTATCTTGAGTGGTTCAACAGGTATCTCAAGAAGTGAGCAAAGCTCCCAAGCGCTGCGGCTGGCCGGCGGACGATGAGCTGATGATTGCCTACCATGACACCGAGTGGGGCGTGCCGGTGCATGACGACCGCAAGCACTTCGAGTATCTTATTCTCGATGCCTTTCAAGCCGGACTTTCGTGGCGCACGATTCTCCACAAGCGGGAGAATTTCCGCAAAGCTTTCGCCAATTTTGACTACAAGAAGGTCGCGAAGTTCGGGGACAAGGAGTTCGAGCGGCTCATGAATGACGCGGGCATCGTGCGCAACCGCCTGAAGATTCTCGCCGCGATTCAGAATGCGCGCGCCCTGCTGGAAGTGCAGAAGGAGTTCGGCAGCTTCGACGCCTACATCTGGCAGTTCACGAAGGGCAAACAACTCGTGAACAAATTCAAGTCCATGTCCGAGCTTCCTGCCAAGACCGCCGTGTCGGACGCGATGAGCAAAGATATGTTGAAGCGCGGATTCAAGTTTGTCGGCTCCACCATTTGCTACGCCTACATGCAGGCCGCAGGCATGGTCAATGACCACGCCGTGAGCTGTTTCAGACACAAGGAATGCGCGGCGCTGGCGAAGAAATGAAATAGATTGGACTGTGTATGAAGATCGCATTGATACCCGGCTCCTTGCGAGCCGGTTCTTACAATAGGAAACTGATAGCTGTCGCGGAAGGGCTGCTGAACGCGCACGGCGTGTCGACAGACTTGCTGGACTTGAAGAAATTTCCGGTTCCCCCCTATGATGGCGACCTCGAAGCTATGAGCGGACTGCCCGAAACAGTCATAAATCTGAAATCACGCATCGCCGAAGCGAGCGCCGTCGTCATCTCAAGCCCCGAATACAGCGGCGGCATTCCGGGAATGCTGAAGAACGTTCTCGATTGGACGTCGCGCGGCGGCAAGAGTCCGTGGGTGGGAAAGGTCGTGCTGTTGATGGGAGTCAGTGACGGACCGTGGGGCACGAACCGCATGCTGCCGGCTTTCAGGCATTCCATGTCCATCATGGGCGCATTCGTCCTGCCGCAGACCGTGACGATTCCCTACGCGGGAAAAGTCTGGAGTGATGACGGCACGCTGCTCGACGATACGCTTCCTCCTCGCGTGGACAAAGTGCTCGAGCGGCTGCTTGAGTTTACAAAGAAGATGACCGGCTAAGTTTAACAGGTTCGGTTCGCTCATGCAGAAAGTCCTTCGCTGGACATACAGAATTGTTCTCTTTCTTGCGGCAGTCGTTATTCTGACTGTCTTGCGCGAGCTTGTGCTGTGGTTTCAGTTCTTCCGCGAATTCGGCATGTGGGCGGCCTGGCTGTATGTCGGAGCCGCAGCCGCACTGGTCGCCTACTTCGTCGTCCTTCCGCTTTGGCGAATCTTCACACTCCCCAGTTTCGGGATGCCGCTGAATGCCCCGACCGACCGTCAGAAACGGCAGGCTCTCGAGCGGCGCGGCAGATTACTCGGGCTGACGCGCCACGATGTCAAGCAGCGCAGTGACGCGGAGTTGATGGAACATATTCAGCGTGAAGTTGCGGCTCGCAGACCCGAAGCGGACGCCTTGCGCAGGAAATACGTCACTGCGGTGTTCATCGGCACGGCCGCATCGCAAAGTGCCGTCATTGACCTCTTTCTGGTCGTTTCGGCGGCATTGAAACTGACGTGGAAAACTCTGCAGCTCTACGGCGCTCGCGTCCCGCTGCACGACACACTCGCGATTCTCAAAGATATTGCCATCAGCGGTGCGGTCGGAGCGAGCGAACTTGCGGAAACGGGAAGCAATCTGCTCGTCCAGATTTTTATGAAAGGCGGAGCGAAGCTGCCGGGACTGAATATCATCACGGAGTCGGCGGCGGACGGATTCGTGAACGGCTATCTCGTCTGCCGTATCGGACTGGTCACCGAAAATTATTGCACGATTGCCTACACAGACGCCTCGGCGCACTGGAAACCCTCAGCCAAAGCGGTGTCTCGAACGCTCACCGATGTGTTGCAGGAGTCGCGCGACCAAATCTTGAAGTCCTTCGGCCCCGTCTATGGAGGAGCCGTCAATCTCTTCCTCGGCTGGCTGAAAACGGAAGTAGATCCTGCGGAAGACCGGCAGGAAGAATCAAAAAACTATCTTAACAAACTCACAGAATTTATTAACAAGTGGCGATCCGGACCAGAGACAACATAAGAAACGTCGCGATTATCGCGCACGTCGACCACGGCAAGACCACGCTCGTCGATGCGATGCTGCATCAGGCGGGGGTCTTTCGCGAAAATCAGCACGTCGCCGAGCGTGTGATGGACAAGCTCGACCTCGAGCGCGAAAAGGGCATCACGATTCTTTCCAAGAACACCACCATCAAGTGGCAGAATAACCTCATCAACATTCTGGATACGCCGGGCCACTCCGACTTCGGCGGTCAGGTGCAGCGCGTGCTTAGAATGGTCGACGGCTGCCTGCTGCTCGTGGATGCCAGTGAAGGCCCGCTTCCGCAGACAAGATATGTGCTTTCCAACGCGCTCGAACTCGGGCTGTCCCCCATCGTGGTCATCAATAAGATTGACCGACCCGACGCGCGCATCGGGCAGGTGCTCGACGAAGTGCTCGAACTCTTTCTCGATTTGGATGCCAGCGAAGAGCAGTGTCACTTTCCCGTCGTTTACACCAACGCCAAGATCGGCACCGCGACGCTCGATCTGAGCACGGAAGGCGAGAACTTGATGCCGCTCTTCCGCTTGATCTTCGATAAAGTCCCGCCGCCGCAATACGATGATGCCGCTCCGCTTCAATTGCAAATCACGACGCTCGACTACAGCGACTACGTGGGCCGTATCGGCATCGGACGTATCGCCAACGGAACCATCAAGCAGGGAGAGCAGGTCGTCCTGATCAAGAATGACGGTGCCAAGTCTCAGGCGAAAGTCGCGCAACTCTACATCTATGACGGGTTGGCCCGCGTGGACGCCAAGAGTGCGTGGGCGGGTGAAATCGTCGCGCTCGCCGGTCTGGAAAATATGGACATCGGCGACACCGTGACCTCCATCACCGATCCGCGCCCGCTTCCGCCGTTGAAGATTGACGAGCCGACGCTCGAAATGGTGTTCAGCGTCAACACGTCGCCGTTTGCAGGTCGTGAAGGCCAGTATGTCACCACGCGCCAGATTCGCGACCGGCTCTTCAAGGAGATTCAGGGTAATCCCGCACTGCGCGTCGAAGACGCCGAAAACATGGACGGCTACCGCGTCTACGGGCGCGGGGAATTGCAGATGGCCATTCTGATTGAAACCATGCGCCGCGAAGGCTACGAGATGAATGTCGGACGGCCGCGTGTGCTCTTCAAGAACATCGGCGGCCAAAAGATGGAACCCTACGAAAGCGTCTTGATGGACTGCCCCGAGGAATTCGTCGGCGTCGTCACCAGCACGCTCGGGATGCGCCGCGGCCGTATGACACACATGACCGACCACGCCACCGGCTGGGTGCGGCTGACCTTTGAAATTCCCATGCGCGGTTTAATCGGCATTCGTCCGATTCTGCTCACCATGACGCGCGGAACGGCCATCATGAATTCGCATTTTCTTGACTATCGTCCGGTGGAAGGCGACGTCACGCAGCGCGCGACCGGCGTGCTGGTCGCCGACCGTGAAGGCCGCGTCACGGCGTATGCGCTGAACAGCTTGCAGGATCGCGGCGAAGTCTTCGTCGCACCCGGCACGCACGTCTATGAGGGCATGGTCTGCGGTGAAAACTCGCGCGACAACGACCTCGTCGTGAACATCGTGCGCGAAAAGAAACTGACCAATATGCGCGCTTCGGGCAGCGATGAGAATTACAAGATCGCCCCGCCGCGGCCGATGTCGCTGGAAGAAGCTATTGCCTTCATCAACGACGACGAGTTGGTCGAAGTCACTCCGCAGTCCATTCGCCTGCGCAAGATTTATCTGAAGGAAGAAGAGCGCAAGCAGGCGGCCAAGCGCGCCGCCCTCGCCACGGCTTAGCTGCTCCGCACATCTTGAATAATAAAGCCCGTGCATTTCTGCACGGGCTTTCGTTTCTACTCTGCGCCCCTCTCCCCACTTCGACTTTTCCTGACGACCTCCCAGGCTTCGGCTGAGACATCATGCAACCCGATCTCTAACTTCTTTTTGCCCAAATGTTTACAACATTTTTACGAAAAACACTGGACTTTTCGTAAATATTGTATTATATTAGCACCAGCTAACCAACCAAAGCACCGAACCGGAGGAACCGGGCAGACTGGCCAACTGTGGCCCGCCCACGCTTCTGTGCTCTGATGACTCAGCAACCACCTCTCGTCTTGAACCAACTTAAGTAACTCCGACCGCGGGGCGAACACAAGCCAGCGCAATACAGACGAATCCTTCACCCCATGGCGGGTGTCAACCCGCCGAGATCCTTCTCGCTTAGCCCAGCTCTGTCGCCAGTCTCCGCCTGAAGATCAGTACGGCAATCGCGGTCATCAGCGCACCCATCGCTAAACAAACTCCGCATTCCAGCGCAATGCCCGCCAGCCCCTGATCCCGCCAGAAAATATCGTTGAATCCCTGCATGGCCCAATACACCGGCGTCACCTGACTGAGCGTCCGGATGAAATCCGGCAGCATGAAACTCGGAAACATCGCACCGCCGATCGCCGACATGCTGAGAATGATCACCACCTGAATCCCGCTTGCCTGTTCTTCGGTGCGCGACAGCGCCGAGATAATCAGTCCCACGCTGCTCATCACCACCGCGCACACGACAATCATCACGAGCATCGGCAGCAGGTGTTCCCAAATCTGGAGACTGAAAATCAGCCAGCCGTAAATCATCATCGCAAAAAGCTGCACGCTGCCCAGCGTGACAGCATACAGCAGCTTCGAGAGCAGGATTTCTCCTGCGGTCGCGCCCATCAGCAGCAGCCGCGTCGCCGTGCCGTAGTTCATCTCGCGCAGCAGCGACGCCGCAATCGCGCCAACTCCGAACAGCATGAACATCACGGCCGTTCCCGCGGTCGTATGCGACACAGACGGATTGACCACCTGCTGACCGACCACCTGCGTGCGCTGAATCTGATTCACTTTGTCAAACGCCGCACCCATGTTGAAGCCGCCGCTGTCCGCCGCCGAATCGCTTTCACCCAGCAGCATCTCTTCGGGCAGCATCTCCTGAAACGTTCTTCCGCTCTCCGGCAGCTGCACACCGAGATTCTTCTCAATCGCCGCTGCAAGGTCCTGATTGAAACCGAACGTCGAAGTCGAATCGAACATCCCCGACATCATCGCCGACGGCATCAGCATCGGAAACGTCTCGAATGACGTCTTCTGCATCAACCCTAAGAGCACTCCCGCCGTCACCGGATCGCGGGGATCTTCCAGAATCTGCGCACGAATCTCGCCGTTCTTAATCCCCTCAGTGAAACTCTCCGGAAGCACCAACGCGACCGAGTAACTGCCTTTCTGCACGAGCGACGCCGCGCGTGAGCTGTCAAGCTTCACCGTGTCTTTGCCTGCTTTCTCCAGCAGTTGAAGTTCATCGAGCGCGTTCAAGGCCTTGACAAATCTCTCTCCCGCCTTGCCCGAGTCTTGGTTGACCACGAGCACTCTCAACTCACTAAGTCCGCCCTTCCCCTGCCCTCCGAACACAAACCCGAACACCAGAATCATCACCATCGGCACGACGAACGTCAACCCGATGGCCACCGGGTCTGTCAGGAAGATCGCGAGATCTTTGCGGGCCAGATGCCAGATACGTTTCATGCGTCGCGCAGCTCCCGTCCGGTGAGTTCGAGAAACAACATTTCCAGATTCGGCGAAACCACTTCCACGCGCTGCGCCCCGCGAAACTCCGCAAGCTGCGCGAGTATCTCCGCCAATCCGTCATTGGATTGCGGAACATAATCCACTCGCAGACCGGAGCTTCGGCGCGACGCTCCGTGCAGGTCCGGCGCCTTCTCTTCCTCGCTCCGCAGCATGACCCGCACGAAACGCGGCGTCTTGACCAGCGTAATCAACTCCTCAAGAGATCCAAGTCCCAGGACTTTTCCGTGGTCGAGAATCGCGATCGTTCTGCACAAGCGTTCGGCCTCTTCCATATAGTGCGTCGTATATAAAATCGTCACGCCGCTCTGATGAAGTGATTCGAGCAGCTCGAAGATACTCGCGCGCGACTGCGGATCGACTCCGACGGTTGGTTCGTCAAGCAGCAGCACACGCGGTTCGGCAAGTAACGCGACTCCCAGATTAAGCCTCCGCTTCATTCCGCCGGAAAACCCCTTGACCCGCGACTTTCTGCGATCCGAAAGCCCGATCTGCTCCAGCACGTGCTCCACGCGTTGAGCAAGAGTCTTGCCAGACAGGCCGCGCAGTTTGCCGAACAGTTCGAGATTGCCCTGCGCCGTGAGCATGTCGTAGAGTGCGATATCCTGCGGAACCACTCCGAGCGCGAACGGAATTTGCCAACGCTCAAGTTTGCTGTCCAGAATGCGCAGCTCTCCGCCGTCCGGCTCGAGCAGCCCGCACAGCACTCGCATCAGCGTAGTCTTGCCCGCGCCGTTAGGGCCGAGCAGTCCAAAGAAATCGCCCTGCCTGATGCTTAGTGAAACATCCTGCAGGGCCTGCACATCTCCGAAACTCTTCGAGATATGTTTGACTTCAATTGCGTTCATGTTTCACTTCTTTCCTCCGAACAGACCTCCCAGAATTCCCCGAATCAGTGAACGTCCCGCCTGCGACGCGGCGGCGCGCGCGGCGGATTTCACCATCGCGGTCATCACATCATCCGGCTTCCGGCCCGCAGCTTTGGGTTTGCGAATCTCTTCGGCCGGAGCTGCCGCAGCAGACTGCTCCGCCTTCTGCTTCAGCATTTCGTATGCCGACTCGCGGTCAATCGTCTTTTCATAGACTCCTGCGACAATCGACGACTGCATTGTGACAAGTCGCTCACGTTCATCGAGCGGCCCGATGCGCGAAAACGGCGGCATGATATAAACTCGTTCGGCGGGCGCGGGGGAACCCTTTTCATCCAGAAAACTGACAATCGCTTCACCGATACCGAGTTCAGGAATCGCCTGTTCGAGATTCAGCTCAGGATTCGCGCGAAACGTCTCAGCCGCCGCGCGCAATTTCTTCTGTTCGTTCGGTGTGAAGGCACGCAGCGCATGCTGCACGCGATTGCCAAGTTGAGTCAGAACCTTTTCCGGAACATCCATCGGATGCTGCGTCACGAAAAACACGCCGACCCCCTTTGAGCGTATCAGCCGCACGACCTGTTCAACTTTGTCCAGCAAGGCGGCGGGCGCGTCGTCGAACAGCAGATGCGCTTCGTCGAAGAAGAACACCAGCTTGGGCTTTTCGAGGTCCCCGACTTCCGGGAGCTGTTCGAAGAGTTCGGAGAGCATCCACAGCAGCAGCGTGGCGTAGACTTTGGGCGAGCGAATCAGCTGCTCGGCATGCAGGATGTTGATGATCCCGTGACCCGCGCTGTCAGTTTGCAGCAAATCGGAAAGCTCGAACGCCGGCTCACCGAAGAATTGGTCACCGCCCTGCTCTTCGAGCATCAGCAAGGCCCGTTGAATCGCGCCGACGCTGGCGGGCGTGACATTTCCATATTGTGTC